>JASHPW010000013.1 GCA_030037895.1 Xanthobacteraceae bacterium
CCCGAACTCAATCCGGTCGAGAACATCTGGCAATACCTGCGCCAGAACCAGCTCAGCAATCGCGTCTTCGAAAGCTACGAGGCCATCCTCGACGCTTGTTGCGAAGCCTGGAACGCGCTCATCGCCGACAAAGGCCGCATCAAATCAATCGCCAGCCGCCCATGGGCAGCAGTCAATATCTGATGCCGCTGGTATAATACCGGTGACCCGGCAAAAACCGCCCCGAGCGCTCGTCGCGCGTGCCATGGATTGCCCGATACGCGGCTCGCTTGAGGGCAGCGGTGATCTCCTCAATATCCAGGGTCCGACTCACGTTCGCTCCGACGATTCCTTCAGCGCAAATATGCCTTCCAAACTGTCCCAAATATACCACTCATCGACGATAGTTTTGTAGGTATTTTCCAGGCAGGCAATGCTTCGGTCGAAACGTCTGCGAATGATCGCCTCGGGAATACCGTGGCCTCCCGCCTCGACTCGTCGTCGGATGCGATCAATGGACGCCTCAACGGACCAAAGGCGCAAATAAACAAGCGACACTACATAGCCGGAGCGCCGCCAGCGCGGAATCTTACGGGCATATGTTAGCGTCGCCAGAGTAGTTTCAAATGCAAAGTCAGCGGCAGCATCTACAAGCTGGTCGATCCGCTCAAGCATAATCCTGCCCGCGCGCATCTCCGCTTGTCGCTGCGATAAGCCACAGTGAATGACTTCGCGCGCAATTTCGTCAGCGTTGACGAAATAAAGATGCGATCGAACCGAAAGGTATTCGCTTGCGAAGGTCGTCTTGCTTGCGCCGTTCGGCCCGGCAATGATGACGCTCTCAGGCACGCTCAGCCCTCACTCGCTTCGCCTGAAGGCTCGGCGGCCACTCCGCCTAAAGCGGGAAAAGGCGAATTCTTGTCATAGCGCTTTGTTGCTCTCCCGCACGGCTGCGGCTTTGTCGATATAAACCTCCGCGCCCAGGTCGAGGAACTTCTTCGACATCCGCTTCATGCCCTCCTCGGCCGTGAGCGCGCCGGCGCCCGCTGGATCGTTCAGCGTCGCCGCGTAATCGCGCACGTCCTGCGTGATCTTCATCGAGCAGAATTTCGGGCCGCACATGGAGCAGAAGTGCGCCACTTTGTGCGCTTCCTTGGGCAGCGTCTCGTCGTGATATGCGCGCGCGGTGTCGGGATCGAGCGCGAGGTTGAACTGGTCGACCCAGCGGAACTCGAAGCGGGCGCGGGAGAGGGCGTCGTCGCGCAATTGCGCCGCCGGGTGGCCCTTGGCGAGGTCGGCGGCGTGGGCGGCGATCTTGTAGGCGATGACGCCCTCCTTCACGTCATCGCGGTCAGGGAGGCCGAGATGCTCCTTCGGCGTGACGTAGCAGAGCATGGCGGTGCCGAACCAGCCGATCATGGCGGCGCCGATCGCACTCGTGATGTGGTCGTAGGCCGGCGCGATGTCGGTAACGAGGGGGCCCAGCGTATAGAACGGCGCCTCGCCGCATGCCGCGAGCTGCTTGTCGACGTTGACCTTGATCTTGTGCAGCGGAATGTGGCCGGGGCCTTCGATCATCACTTGGCAGCCCTTGGCCCAGGCGATCTTGGTGAGTTCGCCGAGCGTCTCCAACTCGGCGAATTGCGCACGGTCGTTGGCGTCGCGGATCGAGCCGGGGCGCAGGCCGTCGCCGAGCGAGAAGCTCACATCATACTTGCGCATGATGTCGCAAATCTCCGCGAACCGCTCATAGAGGAAGCTTTCCTTGTGGTGCGCCAGGCACCACTTGGCCATGATCGAGCCGCCGCGCGAAACGATGCCGGTGACGCGGTCGGCGGTGAGCGGCACATAAGCGAGCCGCACGCCGGCGTGGATGGTGAAATAATCGACGCCCTGCTCGCACTGCTCGATCAGCGTGTCCTTGTAGCACTCCCAGTCGAGCTTGACCGGGTCGCCGTTCACTTTCTCCAAGGCTTGGTAGATCGGCACGGTGCCGATCGGCACCGGCGCGTTGCGGATGATCCATTCGCGCGTGGTGTGGATGTTGCGGCCGGTGGAGAGGTCCATCACGGTGTCGGCACCCCAGCGGATCGCCCACACCATTTTCTCCACCTCCTCCTCGACCGAGGAGGTGACGGCGGAATTGCCGATATTGGCGTTGATCTTGGTCAAGAAATTGCGGCCGATGATCATCGGCTCGAGTTCGCCGTGATTGACGTTGGCGGGAATGATGGCGCGACCGCGTGCCACTTCGCTACGCACGAATTCTGGTGTGACGTAGAGCGGCACCGAGGCGCCGAAGCTCTCGCCGTCGTCATGCGCGGCTTGCGCGGATTCGAGCATCTGCTTGCGGCCGAGATTCTCGCGCTCGGCGACGTAGATCATCTCCTTGGTAATCACGCTGGCGCGCGCCCATTCGAGTTGGGTCAGGGGATGCGCGTTCTTACCCTCCCCTGGAAGGGGAGGGTTGGCGCGAAGCGCCGGGGAGGGATCCCTGGCTGCCGCTGACCCCGACGCGGCCGGCTGCGCCGGCCGACCTCTGAGCGGGCGCGGCACGTTGGGAAAGCTGCGGGCGAGATACCTGCCGGCGACGTTGCCGTTGTCGAGCGGCTTGACGGCGCGGCCGTCGTACTCCTCGACGCCGCCGCGCTCCTTCACCCATTCAATGCGCGTGCGCGGAAGGCCGCGCTCCACGTCGATCGTCGCGTCGGGGTCGGTATAGGGACCGGACGGATCATAGACCGGAACTGGCGGCTCGCCGGACGATGCATCGAGCGCGATCTCGCGCAGCGGCACTTTGAGGTCGGGCGCCGCGTCGGGAGTCGCGTAAATCTTGCGCGAGCCGGCGATCGGGCCGATCGTCACTTTCGGCGTAGCGAGATCGGATTCGGAGAGAGGCTTGTTCATCGGGTCGCTCCCGTAGCGCTGGCGATCCGGATGCGGCGGTGCTGCGGATGGAAAAGTTTCCGTCCCTTCGCCGGCATGACCCGGATCAGGTTCAAAGGGTTTTTCGCGGTTGCTGCTCCCCACCTGATCCTCCTTGCGCGGAGTTCGGGTGGGGCCAGCGGCGGTCTCTCAGCTCCCTCCTTGGGAGCTCCCCTCGGAACGCCATTAATGTAAGCCGCAGGCAGGGGGTGTCAACGCACGGTTTTTCACCTCTGCCCACAAGCGGAGAGAAGGAGGCGTTCATCGCCCCGGCTTGTGCCGCGCCAGCGCGTCGGCCCAAACCTTGGCGCGGTCATCGTCGAAGACGAGCGCCGGTTCCTCCGGCACCGTCACCCAGACGCCGTGGGCGAGTTCGTCCTCGAGCTGCCCCGGCGCCCAGCCGGCATAGCCGAAGGCGACGAGGCTCTTGCGCGGTCCCTTGCCTAGGCCGATGTCGCGCAGCACATCGGGGTCGCTCGTGAGCGCGACCCGCCCGTCGATGTCCAAGGTGTCGGGGCGACGGTAATCGGCGCTGTGGATCACGAAGCCGACATCGGGGTCAACAGGGCCGCCGACAAAAACGCGAACGCTGTCGGTGACGCCGCTCGCGTCCGCCCCGAACGCCGCGAGCAAGCCGGCGATCGGACGTTGGGCGAGGGGCCGATTGATGACGATGCCGAGCGCCCCCCCGCGATTATGCTGCGCCAACAGAATGACGGCGTGATCGAAACGCGGATCGCGCAAATCCGGCGACGCGATCAGGAGTTGACCGGTCAGCCACACGGTGCTGTCGGGAATATCGGTCTGCGAGGGCAGGGCCGCGTGAAGGAGCGTCGCCGGCAAAAAAATCGCGGCGGCGGCCAAAATCCAGCGCCTGAAATTCCTCGCAAACACGATGAACCCGCATCCTCGCCACGCGTCGCCCTCGCGACATGATTCCGCTAAAGCGACGCATGTTCAATACGCTTCGTTCGCGCGCCTCAAACAAATTGCACCGCGATGCCGCCAAGCGCGCCGAAATCGGCGTGCAGCGTGTCGCCTTTCTTGGCGAACACGACGCGCGTGAACGAGCCGGCGAGCACGAGATGACCCGCTTCGAGCGTCACACCGTGCGCTCCGAGCTTGTTGGCGAGCCAGGCGACGCCGAGCGCCGGATGGCCGAGCACGCCGGCGGCGAGGCCGGTCTCCTCGATCTCGGAATTGCGGTACATGATGCCGCCGACCCAGCGCAGATCGATCTCCAGCGGCCCGACCGGCCGGCCGCCGATGACGATGCCGGCGGCGGCGCCATTGTCGGCGACGGTGTCGAAGATTTTGCGCGGATCCATGAGCCGGGCATCGACGATCTCGATCGCCGGCACGACGTAGTCGGTCGCGCGCAACACGTCGGGCAGACGGACGCCGGGGCCGCGCAAGGGCTTGCCGAGGATGAAGGCGAGCTCGATCTCGACCCGCGGCAGGCAGTAATTTTCATGCGCGATGCGGGCGCCGTCGGCGATCATCATGCTGTCGAGGAGGTGGCCGTAATCGGGCTCGTCGATCTGCGAGGAGCGTTGCATCGCCTTCGAGGTGAGGCCGACCTTGTGGCCGATGAGCCTGGCGCCGGCCGCAAGCTTGCGGCCGGCAACTTCGGTCGAGATCGCGTAGGCGTCCTCGATCGTGATGTCGGGCCAGGTCTTGCTGAGCTGGACGGCCTGCTTGCGCGCTTTCTCCGCGGCAAGGAGGATATCGGCGGCCTTGTTGCGGTCGGCTTCGGACATCATGGCCGCAAGGATTCCGGGCTTATCAGCACATGCCGCGTCTGCGACGGCGGATCAGAATACGCGCACGACGATGATAAAGCCAATCACCAGCGCCGCCGCGCCGAGCCCCGCCCACAGCGTGAGCCGCTCCTCGATGATGCCGCGCGCCCGCGCGCCGTAACGGTTGAGCAAAAAGGCTTCCACGAAGAAACGCACGCCGCGCGTAATGACCGACATCATGACGAACAAGCCGATATTGAAGCCGGCAAAGCCCGACGTGATGGTGACGATCTTGTAGGGAATGGGCGTGAGACCCTTGATGAGGATGATCCAGGTGCCGTAATGCGCATAGGCCGCGCGGAACGCCTCGACCTTGTCGCCGTAGCCGTAGAGCTGGATCAGCCAGTGTCCGACCGTGTCGTAGAGCGTCGCGCCGATGAAATAGCCAAGAAGCCCGCCGACAACCGAAGTCGCGGTGCAAAGAGCGGCGAAGAACCACGCCCGGTCGGGGCGCGCCAGCGCCATCGGAATCAGCATCGCGTCGGGCGGGACGGGAAAGAAAGAGCTTTCCGCGAAGGATATCGCGCCCAAAATCCACGACGCATAGGGCTTGCCGGCGGCGTCGATGCACCAATCATACAGGCGGCGAAGCATGGGCGGCGACCTGACGCGTTCCGCGGTCGGTTTGTCTGGATTCCGCTTGCGCGCGAACAAGGGGAGCTTGATTCACGACCTCGTAGCGGCGATGGAAGCGGTTGTCTATCGGCCGTGCCGAGCCACGGCCGACCGCCGGATGATCAACGCCGTTTGCGGAACCGGCGGCTTTCGAGCATGACGATTTTGCGGCGCGCGCTATCGTCGGGCACCTTCTTGGGCACCTTCTCGGCGATGCCGAGAAGCCGCTCGCGGCGGTCCATCTCCTTCCAGACATCCTCCGGCCGGATGCTGGCGGCGATCCACAGGACTACCAAATTGTAAATGAGATCGGCGCTTTCCTTCACGACGGCGTCGCGGTCGCCGTGCATGGCGTCGATGACCACCTCGACCGCCTCCTCGGCAAGCTTTTTCGCCATCTTGCTGCGGCCGGAGCGTAGGAGGCGCGCGGTCCGCGAGGTCGACGGATCGTCGTGCCGGCAAGCGAGCGCCGCATGGTAGAGGCGGGTGATCGAATCAGGCATAGCGGAGCAGAATAACCCAATATTGTCGCAATTGTGTTAAAACCGCGGGATCGGCCGGGCCCGCAGGCTCATTCGTCGAGCGCCAGCAGGCTGGCATTGCCGCCCGCGGCCGCGGTGTTGATGGTGACGACCTGTTCGGTCGCAAAGCGGCGGAGATAATTCGGCCCGCCAGCCTTGGGCCCGGTCCCCGACATTTTGGTGCCGCCGAAAGGCTGCGTGCCGACCACGGCGCCGATCATGGTGCGATTGACGTAGACGTTGCCATGCGCGAGCCGCGCGACGATCCGCTCGACCGTGAGGTCGATGCGCGAATGGATGCCGAGCGTCAGCGCGGTGCCGTTCGCCGCGATGTCGTCGAGGAGCGCGTCCAGCTCCTCGGCCTTCCAGCGCACGACGTGCAGAACAGGTCCAAACACCTCCTCCTTCAGGGCGCGGTCGAGTTCGATGATCGTCGGCGCCACGTAAGTGCCGCTGGCCGGCAACGGCAGGTCCTGATCCCAGCGGAAGCGCACGCGGCCGGCGTGGTCCATGGCGGCAATCCAGCTTTCGAGCTTTTGCTTGGCCTCGGCGTCGATCACCGGTCCCACATGGGTCGCGGGCTCGCGCGGATCGCCGATTTTCAGTTCGCGCGCCGCGCCGACGAGCATGTCGAGCATCGGCCCGGCTATGTCCTCCTGCAGGCAGAGAAGCCGCAGCGCCGAGCAGCGCTGCCCGGCGGAGCGGAAGGCGGACGCGATCACGTCGTCGATCACCTGTTCGGGCAGCGCCGTGGCATCGACGATCATGGCGTTGATGCCGCCGGTCTCGGCGATCAGCGGCACGATCGGTCCGCTCTTTGCGGCGAGCGCGCGGTTGATGGCGCGGCCGACCGCGGTCGAGCCGGTGAAGGCTATTCCGGCGACGCACGGATCGGCGACGAGGCTGGCGCCAACCGTGCCGTCGCCGGGGACGAGATGCAGCGCGCTTGCCGGCACGCCGGCCTCGTGCAGAAGCGCGACGGCGCGCGCGGCGATGAGCGGGGTCTGTTCCGCCGGCTTGGCCACGACCGCATTGCCGGCGACGAGCGCGGCGCTCACTTGGCCGAGGAAGATCGCCAACGGAAAGTTCCACGGGCTGATGCAGACGAACGCGCCGCGTCCGCGATAACCCAGCACGTTGCTTTCGCCGGTTGGGCCCGGCAACGATTGCGGCGCCAGCGAGACCCGCGCCTGCACCGCGTAATAGCGGCAATGATCGACCGCCTCGCGCAGCTCGGCGAGCGCGTCGTCGAGGGTCTTGCCACCTTCGTTTTGCAGCAGGGCGATGAATTGGCCGCGATTTTCTTCGAGACGATTGGCGGCGCGTTCGAGCACTGCGGCGCGCTCGCCATAAGGCGTCGCCGCCCAGGACGGGAATCCGGCTGCGGCCGCGGCCATCGCCGCGCGCACGATCACTTCGTCACCCTCGCGGACGACGCCGATCGGGCGGCCATCGATCGGCGAGGTCACCATGCGCGCGACTCCAGGAAGCGCGATGCCGTCGATCAGCGGGGCGGCTTCGGTCGCGGGCATTGCGGCCGCGCGAACCTCGCCGGGAAGCGCATCGAGGCTTGCGCGCTCGCCGAACTCGACGCCGGCCGAGTTAAGCCGCTGCGGCGCGTAGAGGTCGCGCGGCAGCGCGATCTTCTTATTGCGCGTGTCGTGCGCGGCGACGATCCGGCTCTGCGGCCGGCGCAATATCTCCTCGATCGGCACGGACGGATCGGCCGCCACCGACACGAACGAGGAATTGGCGCCGTTCTCGAGAAGCCGCCGCACCAGATAGGCGAGGAGATCGCGGTGGCCGCCGACCGGCGCATAGACCCGGCAGGCCGCCGCGGGCCATTCGGCAAGAAGCGTCTCATAAAGCGCTTCGCCCATGCCGTAGAGGCGCTGGAACTCGAATCCAGTAATGCCGCCGGCGTCCTCGATCACGCTGGCGACGGTGAGCGCGTTGTGGGTGGCAAATTGCGGAAAAAGGCGGTTGCGCGCGGCGAGGAGTTTTTTCACACAGGCCATGTAGCAGAGATCGGTCATGGCTTTGCGCGTGAACACCGGATAGTCGGCAAGGCCGCGCTCCTGCGCGCGCTTGATCTCGGTGTCCCAATAGGCGCCCTTGACCAATCGGACCGCGAGTCGGCTTGCCGATGCGGCCGCCGTTTGCTCGATCCAGTCGATCAGCGGCAAGGCCCGTTTCTGATAGGCCTGGACCACAAGCCCAAATCCGTCCCAGCCGTTGAACGACGGATCGGCCAGCACGGCGCCGATGACGTCGAGCGATAATTCCAGCCGGTCCGCCTCCTCGGCATCGACGGTGAATTGAAGCTGGCGCGCCTTGGCGAGGCGCGCCAGTTCAAGGAGACGTGGAACGAGTTCCGCCAACACCCGCTCGCGCGAAATCGCTTCAAAGCGCGGGTGCAGGGCCGAGAGCTTGACCGATATTCCCGGCCGCGACGGCGGCGCGGCGTTGCCGGCCCTCGCGCCGATGGCTTCGATCGCCGCGGCATAGGCATCGTAATATCTGTCGGCATCCGCGGCGCTACGCGCGCCTTCGCCGAGCATATCGAACGAATAGCGGAACTCGGCATGAGAGCGGGCGCGATCGAGCGCCTCCTCGATGGTTTGCCCGAGGACGAAATGCGAGCCGATAAGCCGCATGGCTTGGCGGATCGCCGCGCGCACCGTCGGCAAGCCGAGGCGTCGCGCGATATTGTCGAGGATGGTCTCCGGCGTCTCTCCCGGATGGATGATGCGGGCGGCGATCCCGAGCGTCCAGGCCGAGGCGGAGACGAGGAGCGCCGTCGATTTGACGTCACTGTCGAGCCAGCGGCCGGCGGCGAGCTTGTCTTCGATGAGGCGGTCGGCGGTCGAAGCGTCGGGCACGCGCAACAGCGCCTCGGCGAGCACCATGAGCGCCAAGCCCTCCTTGGTCGAGAGCGAAAAAGCGTGCAGAAAATCCTCGATGCCGCCGAGCCCGCCGGCCTTGGCGCGGATCGCCTCGACCAGTCGGCGGGTGCGCGCGTCGATGCGGCGCTCAGCGGCCGCGTCGCGGCCGGCATCCGCAAGAAAGCCCGCCGCCAATGCCTCGTCGGGCGGAGCGAACGGCGCCCGAAACGGCGGCTGCCCGGCATCCGCCGTCCTCATTGCCGGCTCCATCGCGGCGGAGACCATGCCCGCATGAACGGTGCATGTTTTTCGGGCGCGCGCGCCGCCAGCTTCGGCTTGCGCTTTGCGGCGGCATGTTCTTTATCGGCCCGGAGAGGAATCGCGGCGCCGGGCGGCAATGCGGTCGCGAGATTGAGCAAGGAATCGGGCATGGCCATCTCCGACCTCATGCGGCACACCCGGTCCGCCGCTCTGGCCTTGTTCGCCGCGCTCGTACTTCCGGCGTCTGCCGATGCCGAGACCGTCATTCATTTCACGCTCGACCGCAAGATCGACGGGCCGGCGGCGCCGTTCTTCCTGGCCATCGACAAGGGTTACTTTAAGTCGGAAGGGCTCGACGTATCCATCGACGCCGCGAATGTCGCGAACGGTCCGTTCGACCCCATCAAACGCCTCGCTTCCGGCGGTTATGACATGGGCGTTGCCGACCTCAATTCGCTCATCAAGTTCCGTGACGGCAATCCCGGCACGCCGATCAAGGCGCTGTTCATCGTTTTCGACAAGCCGCCCTACGCGATCATCGCGCGCAAGAGCCGCGGCATTGCCACGCCAAAAGAGTTGGAAGGCAAGAAGCTTGGCGCTTCGTCCGCCGGCAGCACCTTCGCGCACTGGCCGATTTTCGCCAAGCTCAACGGGATCGACGCCGCCAAAGTTACGATCGAAAATGTCGGCGCGCCGGTGCGCGGCCCGATGCTGGCCGCCGGCGAGGTGGACGCCATCACCGGCTGCTCCTTCACCTCCTACGTGGACCTCAAGGACCACGGCGTGCCGCCGGACGACCTCGTCCTGCTGTTGATGGCCGATTACGGCGTCGAACTTTACGGCGACGCCATCATGGTCGCGCCGAATTTCGCCGAAGAAAAACCGGATGCCGTGCGCTCGTTTCTGCGCGCCTACGTGAAGGCGCTCAAGGACACGGTGCGCGATCCCGTGCACGCCGTCGATGCGGTGCTCAAACGCAACGACGAGGCCAAGAAAAACACCGAACTCGAGCGCCTGCGCATGGCGATCCGCGACAACATCGTCACCCCGGCGGTGAAGGCGAACGGCTACGGCGCGCTCGATCCGCAACGGCTGGCGGTGGCGATCGATCAGCTTGCCTTCGCCTACCCTTTCAAGGCGAAGGACAAGGCCGCCAGCGTCTTCGACCCGTCGTTCCTGCCGAAAGCCGCGGAACGGTAGGCCGGTATCCGCGCTGACGTCGCTCTTTCGCCACGCTCGCCCGGCGGTGCTAAGTCGCGCTCGCCAGATATGCGGCGAGCCGATCGAGCGTGCCGATCCAGACGGCCTTCATGCCGACGTGGGAGGAATCGAACGTTTTGCGTTCGACGTCCGTCGCATTATGCGCGGACCAGCGAACGCCGAACTTAGTCTTGCCGCCCGGCTCCTCTTCCAGGGTGACGATCGTCAGAGTTTCCAGCGGCCAGGTCGGAATGATGGGGTGCCGCGTGACGCCGCCGGCCTCGTTGGAGAATGAATTGATGAAGGCAAGCCGCTCCGGCGCGACGATCTCACGATAGATGAACTTGCCCCACATCTTGTAGCCGTCGGCGGACCGCATGCCGCAATGAAAGACGCCGCCGGGCCGCAAATCGATCGTGGCCGTGATCACAGTGAAGCCGGTCGGGCCCCACCATTGCCGCATGCGTTCCGCTTCCGTCAGCGCCTGCCACACCCGCTCACGCTGCGCGTCGAGGACGCGGGAAAAGACAAATTCCCCGCCACTCGATTCGGTACCCGTCATGGCCATTCCTCGCCGTCGTCGTGGAACACGGCCCTATTGTGGCACGAGGATCATCCAGCCGATACCGGATTTGTCGGCGCGCATGCGACGATCTCACGCGGGGAGCGGCGTTCTCGCCGCATGGCTGCGCGCGCAGCTCGCGCCCGATGCGGCCGATCCTCCCCCGCTGCGCACTCGCTCCGCGGGGGAAGATCAAACACTCACCGCAGGCGTTCGAGGATGCTCACGTAATTGGCGACCGCGGCGCCGCCCATATTGAAGACGCCGCCGAGCCGCGCGTCCTTGACCTGCATGTCGCCGGCGGCGCCGGTAAGCTGCATCGCGGCGAGCGCGTGCATGGAGACGCCGGTGGCGCCGATCGGATGACCCTTGGCCTTGAGGCCGCCCGAGGGATTGACCGGCAGCGCGCCGTCCTTGGCGACGACGCCTTCGGCGATCACCCGCGCGCCCTGTCCCGCATCGGCGAGCCCCATGGCCTCGTATTCGATCAGCTCGGCGATGGTGAAACAGTCGTGCACCTCGGCGAAGGAAAGATCACCGAGCGCGACGCCGGCGCGCCCGAGTGCGCGCTGCCAGGCCAGGGCGCAGCCTTCGAACTTGAGAATGTCGCGCCGCGACATCGGCAAAAAGTCCTGCACGTGCTCGGCGGCGCGGAACACGATCGCCTTGCCGAGCTTGAGCGCGGTGTCGACGTCGGCGAGCACCACAGCGGCGGCGCCGTCGGAAACGAGCGAGCAGTCGGTGCGCTTGAGCGGACCGGCGACGCGCGGGTTCTTCTCGCCTTCGGTGCGGCAGAATTCGTAGCCGAGATCCTTGCGGATCTGCGCGTAAGGATTGCCGACGCCGTTCTTGTGGTTCTTGGCGGCGATGCGCGCGAGCGCGTCCGACTGGTCGCCCCAGCGCTGGAAATAGAGGTCGGCGATTTTGCCGAAAATGCCGGCAAAGCCGCCGTCGATGTCGGCCTCCTCGCGCACGTAGGAGGCTTTGAGCAGATTGCGGCCGATCTCGGCGGCGGGCGTCGTCGTCATCTGCTCGACCCCGACGACGAGCACGAGGCGCGCGGCGCCCGCGGCGATCGCCTTAAGCCCCTGATGCACGGCGGCGGAGCCGGTCGCGCACGCGTTCTCGACCCGCGTGGCGCGCTTGAAGCGCAGATCGGGCGAGGCCTGCAACACCAGCGCGGCGGTGAAATCCTGCGCCGAGAAGCCGGCATTGAAGTGTCCGAGCACGATCTCGTCGATGTCCTTGGCGGCGATGGCGGCGTCGGCGAGCGCCTCGCTCGCCACGCGCACGATGAGACTCTCGACCGTTTCACCGGCGAGTTTGCCGAACGGCGTGTGCGCCCAACCGACGATACAGGCGGTCATGTTCACTCTCCTGCCGAATTTCGGTCGCTATTGGCCGGCTATAGCGCGGTTGCAAATCCACATCGGTATTCACCGCATGTCCATGATACCGGTATTCGTCTTTGCGTTCGAGCGTGCCTTGGGTTTAGATGGTGCCGCGCCTGCGTTTTGGGAACCTTTCGTGAACCCTTCGCGGCCCTTTTGTCGATTCCTTCGTGGTCCCTGCGGGCGACCCCTGAAGCGACTCCCAGGGCCCGACCAACCGAACGGACCGCGATACGTGTATCAGTGGCAGTATCTTCGGCGGGCGCTGACGCTCGCCATCGCTCTCGGTTTTCTCTTCGCTCCGGCCTTGACCACATCCGCGCGCGCGGAAGCCCTGCTTCTGGTCGAAGCCGATTCCGGCAAGGTGCTGCTCGCCGAAAATGCGACCTATCCCTGGTATCCGGCCTCGGTGACGAAGCTGATGACCGCTTACCTTATCTTGCAGGCGGTCAAGCAGAAACGCATCACGCTCGATACGCTGTTTACGGTGTCGCACAACGCCGCGGCGCAGGCGCCGACCAAAATGGGTTTCCCAGTCGGTACTCAGGTGACGGTCGACAACGCGCTCAAGATGATGATGGTGCACTCGGCGAACGACATGGCGGTGCTGTTCGCCGAGGGCCTCTCCGGCTCGATCGAGAATTTCTCCGCCGAGATGACACAGACGGCGCATCGCCTCGGCATGACGGAATCGAATTTCGTCAATCCCAACGGCTTGCCGGAAGACGGCCAGGTCACATCGGCGCGGGATCTCGCGATTCTTGCGCGGGCGTTGATTCACGACTTCCCCGAATACGGCTTCTATTGGCACATTGCGGCGATCAAATTCGGCCGGCGCATCATCCGCAACACCAACCCGCTGCTCGGGCGCTATCCCGGCATCGACGGCATGAAGACCGGCTTCATCTGCGCGTCCGGGTTCAACATCGTTGCCACGGCGACGCGCGGCGGCCGGCGGCTGATCGCGGTGGTGCTCGGCGCGCCGTCTTCCGGCGCGCGCTCGGTTACGGCCGCGGAGTTGCTGGAAAGAGGCTTTACGCAGAACCCGCTCGCTTGGCTCACGCCCTCGCTCGGCTCGGTCGATGCGCTGGCGCCGATCGAGGCCTCTCCGCCCAATCTGCACGACGAAGTGTGCGGAGGACATCGCAAGCGGCCGCCGGCGGAAGATGAGGCAGAGGAGGAAGCCGTCAACACCGACGTGAATTCGCCGTTCTCGGCGCTGCTGTCGAGCCTGCGCGCGCCGACTCCCAAGGGCGCCGCGCTCCTCTCCGACTATGGGCCGGTGACGCCGATCGTCGTCTATACCGGACCGACGCGCACTCCGGCGGAGCTTGCCAAGCTCAATGCTCGCGAGACCGCCCACCATCGGAAGAAAAAAGCGGGGGCGAGGTCCGCAGTGGCGAAGTCCGCGGACGAGAAAGCCAAAGACGGAAAAGAGAAAGCTGCAGACCAGAAGGCCACGAACAAAAAGGCCGCAACTGAAATGAAAGCCGGCGCTCGCTCATGGACGCCGACGTCGCCGGCGACGCTCGCGGCAAGCCCGCCTCCTGATTTGAAAACAAAATCAGCGACCAGCAAGCCGAAAAAGCGGTCGCAAGCGGGAGCCGCCGATCAAGCCGATCCTGAGGCGAAAACGCCGGTCAATGCGGCGCAGTAACGGCAACCGCCGTGGCATTACAAGAAACTCTGCGGGTCGACGTCGATGCCCAGCTTGATCGAGCCCTTCGCCTTGGGCGCGGCGGCGAGCCAATCGCGCAGATAAGCGGAGAGGTCGAAGGTGCGCGGGGATTTGACCAATAAGCGCAAACGATGCCGGCCGCGTACCAGAGAGCGCGGTGCGTCGGCGGGACCGAGGACGCGCACGTCGTCGCGCGGCGGCGCGGCGCGCGCAAGCAGCCGCGCGTAAGATTGCGTATCGTGCTTGTCGGGACCGGAGACGACGAGGCTGGCGAGGCGGCCGAACGGCGGATAATGGGCGCGTTCGCGCGCTTCGATCTCGGCGTCATAGAATGCCTCGCGATCCTGCGCGATCAACGCACGTATCACCGGATGCTCAGGCTGGTGCGTCTGCAGCAGCCCGAAGCCGATGCCGGCGTCGCGTCCGGCCCTGCCAACCACCTGATGCAGGAGCTGGAAGGTGCGCTCGGCCGCGCGCGGGTCGCCGTTATTGAGGCCGAGATCGGCGTCGACGACGCCGACGAGGTTGAGCTTCGGGAAGTGATGGCCTTTGGCGACAAGCTGCGTGCCAATGACGATATCGAAGCGGCCTTGGGCGATGTCGTCCAATTCTTCGCGTAAACGCTCGACCGTGGCGACGAGGTCGCTGGAGAGCACCAGCACGCGCGCCTGCGGGAAAAGCTCGCGCACTTCCTCTTCGAGGCGTTCGACGCCGGGCCCGACCGCGACGAACGAATTTTGCGCCTGGCATTGGGGGCAAGCCGGCGGATGCGGCACGGCGAAGCCGCAATGGTGGCAGACGAGCTCTCTGCGGAAGCGGTGATCGACCAGCCAGGCGTCGCAGTTCGGACAGGAGAAGCGGAAGCCGCAAGCGCGGCAAAGCGTCAACGGCGCATAGCCGCGGCGATTGAGAAAGAACAGCGCCTGCTCGCCGCGCTCGAGCGCGGTCTTGACCGCGCCAGCGAGCGGCGGCGCGATGAAACGACCGGGCGGCGGCCGCTCGCGGCGCAGGTCGATCGCTTCGACCGACGGCATAGATTGGCCGCCGAAGCGCTCGGGCAAAGCGAGCCGCCGATAGCGGCCGCGCCGCGCATTGACCTCGGTCTCGAGCGAAGGCGTCGCCGAGGCGAGCACCACCGGGATGTGCGCGATATGGCCGCGCACCACCGCCATATCGCGGGCGTGGTAGCGCACGCCGTCCTCCTGCTTGTAGGCTTGGTCGTGCTCCTCATCGACGACGATGAGGCCGAGATCGGCGTAGGGCAGGAACAACGCCGAGCGCGCGCCGACAACGACGGATACCTCCCCTTGTGCGACGGCCGACCATGCGCGCGCGCGCCGACGCGGGGTGAGTTCCGAGTGCCATTCCGCCGGCCGCTCGCCGAAGCGGGCGGCAAAACGGTCAAGAAACTGCGCGGTGAGCGCGATCTCGGGCATCAAGATGAGGCTCTGTCGGCCGCGGCGGATCGTGTCCGCCACCGCTTCGAAATAGACCTCGGTCTTGCCGGAGCCGGTGACGCCGTCGAGGAGCGTCACCGAATAGCCGCCTTGCGCCAATGTTGCTTTCAGCGCCGCGGCGGCGAAGCTTTGGTCGCCGGTGAAATCCGCCGGCGCGAGATCGGGATCGGGCTGATGCGCAATCGGCTCCGGCGGCAGCACGACCGTTTCGAGCGTGCCTTCGTCGATCAACCCCTCGATCACGCCGGCGCTGACGGCGGTCTCGCGCGCGGCTTCGCTTTTGCCGCGCACCATGCCGTCGGCGAGGAGGGCGAGTACGCGCTCGCGCGCCGCCGTCATGCGCTGCGGTCGCGCGCCGGCAAGGCGCACGCCGATGCGCGCGCGCGGGCTGCCGAGGTGCTCGCCCATGCGCAGGCACATGCGCAGCACCATGCCGCGCGAAGCGACCGTGTAGTTCGCGACCCAATCGACGAAATGGCGCAATTCCGGCTTGAGCGGCGGCAGTGCGAGCTTGTCCTCGATGTCCTTGAGCCGGTTGTCGAGCCGGCGATCGGGCTTCGGATTTTCCGCCCAAACGACAGCGGTCGCCTCGCGGGCGCCGAGCGGCACGCAGACGATGTCGCCCGGCGCGAGCTTAAGCTCGTCCGGCGCCCGATACGAATAAGTCCGGTCGAGGGCGACCGGGACGAGGACATCGACGACGCGTCTGGCCATGGCGGCAATTTTCCGCCGATTCCGGGCGGTTAAGAAAGGGTAAAGAGCTGCAATCTAACGTTTGGTGGATGGTGCACCCATCCGCCCCCCGAAGCGGGGAAGGAAAGTCGCGGGGACGAGCAGGAGATGGCTTCGAAGAGTGAAACAGGTTCCGTCGCGCCCAAGGTCGCAGCCGAGATCGATAGCTGGCTGCGTTACCTCGGCGACGAACGTCGTTTTTCGCCAAGAACGATCGCGGCCTATCGGCGCGATGTGCTGCAATTCCTCGCCTTCCTCGCCGAACACCTGGGCGGTGCGCCCTCGCTGCAGGCGCTTGCGGCGCTCACGCCGGCGGATGTGCGCGCCTTCATGGCGGCGCGGCGCGGCAACAACATTAGCGGCCGCTCGCTGATGCGCACGCTCGCCGGCGTGCGCGGCTTTGCGCGGTTTCTCGAACGCAACGGCAAGGGCAAAGTCGCCGCGCTCGCCGCGGTGCGCGCGCCGAAAATCGCCAAGACCTTGCCGCGGCCGCTGCCGATCGCCGCCGCCAAGGACATCACCAGTCCCGACCTGCCGGCCGGCGACGGGCATGCGCCGTGGGTTCACGCGCGCGATGCGGCAGTGCTGGCCCTGCTCTACGGATGCGGTCTGCGCATTTCCGAAGCGCTCGGCCTCAAGCGCGCCGATTTCGGCGACGGCGGGTGGGACGCCATCACCGTGACGGGCAAGGGCGGCAAGCAACGCATGGTCCCGGTGCTGCCGCAGGTGACGAAGCTTGTCGCCGCTTATGCCGCGCTTTGCCCTTACGATCTACCCGAGCAGGGGCCGCTGTTCGTCGGCGCCAAGGGTGGTCCGCTGTCGGCACGTGTGGTGCAGTTGGCGATGGCACGGCTGCGCGGGGCGCTTGGCCTTCCTGACACGGCGACGCCGCATGCGTTGCGGCACTCCTTCGCAACGCACCTTTTGGCGCGCGGCGGCGACCTGCGCTCGATCCAGGAACTGCTCGGCCACGCTTCGCTGGCGACGACGCAGATCTATACTGAAGTCGACGCCGAGCGCCTGATCGCGGCCTATCGCAGCGCCCATCCGCGCGCGTAAGCCCCTCCCCACCACGCGTTGCGGGAGGGACGGGGGAGACGCCGCGGCGCGCGAGCGGCGCCGGCGAGCAATTCCTTAACCATCGTCGCCTAGCTTTGCCTGTCGGTGCTGTCCGGCCGCCGGCCCGGCGCCCGCCGGCGCGCCGCAGCGATCCGCGTGTCGGGACGCAATTGGCCGGGCGCATCGTCGTCCGGAGCGCGTTGATGAGCATCCGAGTGGCCCGGGTCCTGATCGTTGTCGCGGCGTGCCTGACCTCGCTCTGCGCTTGCTCTTCCACGACGAAACTCAGCGATCTATGGACGCCGAAAGGCAGTGACGCGTCGAGCGGGTCGGCGGGCGCCGCAGGCGGGACGACGAAGACGGGTGACGCGTCGGACTTTCCTGCGGCTGCCGCTGCCGCCAACGAGACCACGGGGTCGATCAAGGTGCAGCCCGCCGAGCCCGGCTCCAGCGGCGAGCCGGTCGCGCCATTGGCGAAGCCCGGCCTCCTCGGCGACGACCCCAACGATGACGTGCAGCTCGGCAAGAAATATTTCCGCAGCAACAATTTCGGTCTTGCCGAGAAGAGCTTCCGCACCGCCGTCGAGAAGCATCCGCGCGATGCCGAGGCCTGGGTCGGATTGGCGGCGTCCTACGATCGGCTGCGCCGCTTCGATCTCGCCGATCGCGCCTACCAGGAAGCCATTCGCATCGTCGGCAAGACGCCGGAAATCCTCAACGACCAGGGTTTCTCCTATATGCTGCGCGGCGACTATGCGCGGGCGCACAAGATCCTCGACGAAGCGCAGGGTAAGGATCCCAGCAATCCTTACATCCGGGCCAATATGCGCCTGCTCGAAGACAGCTACCGCGAGGGCAAGGCGGTCCAGTAAGGCCACAGGCAATGGCGCGCGAACTCGCGCTGGCTTGAACCGCGCGCTTTACGTCGCGATATGAACGTGGGAATAAACTCGCCTCGCAACGGGACGTGCGCATGTTCGATTCGTTCAAGAGCTTCATCACCGAATTCGTCGACGGCGAGAAACATCCGAGCCAATTCGCCGACCACGATTACCGTCTCGCGGCGGTGGCTCTGCTCGTGCACGCCGCCGCTGTTGACGGCGAGATGTCGCCGAGCGAGCGCGGGAAGCTGCACGCGGTCGTCAAACGGCGTTTCGCTCTCGATGATGCCTTGACCGACGAGCTGATCGACAAGGCGACCTTGGCCGAGCACGAAGCGGTCGATCTTTATCATTTTACCAGCCAGCTCAACCGCACACTCGATGAGCAGGGCCGTGCCCGCGTCATCGAAATGATGTGGGAGATTGTTTACGCCGACGGCCGGCGCGACGAGCTGGAGGACAATCTGTTGTGGCGCGCCGCCGACCTCCTTGGCGTCTCGCCGCGGGAGCGCATCGAGCTGCGGCGGCGCATCGCGGCGGCAGCGAGCGCGGCCGGCGGCGACAGATGAAGCCGGTCACGCTGATCACCGGCGCTTCGGCCGGGATCGGTGCTGAGCTGGCGCGCGTTTTTGCCGAGCACGGGCATGAAGTCGTGCTGGTGGCGCGTCGCCAAGACCGGCTGGTGGCGCTTGCCGAGGAGATCGCGGCGTCCGGCCGGCCGCGCCCGACGGTTGTCGCGGTCGACCTGGAGCGGCGAGACGCCGTCGCTCGTATCGCCGCGGAGCTTTCCTCGCGCGGCCTCGAGCCGGCGAACGTGGTCAACAATGCCGGCTTCGGACTGGTCGGGCCGGCCGCCGCGCTTGCGCGCGACCAACAGCTCGCCATGATCGACCTCAATGTGCGCGCGCTCACCGAGCTGTCGGTGGCGTTCGTGGAAAGCCTCGCGCGTCATCGCGGCGGTGTTCTCAACGTCGCGTCAATCGCGGCCTTCCTGCCCGGCCCGGGCATGGCGGTCTATTATGCCAGCAAGGCCTATGTGCTGTCCTTCAGCGAGGCTTTGCATTGTGAGTTGGCCAAGCGCGGCGTCAGGGTCACCGCGCTCTGTCCGGGGCCGGTGCCGACGGAGTTCCAGGCGCGTGCCGGAATTGGCAGCAGAGGGATGCGCAGCGTGCTGACGCTTTCGGCTGCGCATGTGGCGCGGATCGGCTATGACGGCTTCATGCGCGGCAAGCGTGTGGTCGTCCCCGGCGCCCTGAGCCGAATCGCGCTCCTTTTGCTGCATCTCACTCCGAATGCGCTACTCATGAAGGTCGTGGATCAAAGCGGATTCGCCCCGCCTCGCCAGCCGCAACCGCCCGGCGCCATGGCTTGAAATCAGCGGCGAACGCGGTAGGAATTTCGACTATCCTTTGATTCCGAGATTCGCGCGCGTAGCGTGCGAATTGCGGAATCGGGACACGGGCCGGTTCGATTCCTTCACTCATGCCGCAGCCGATTCTGATCATTCTGCACCAGGAACGCTCCACCGCCGGCCGCGTCGGCCATGCCCTCAAGCAGATCGGATACCAGTTCGATATGCGCCGGCCGCGCTTCGGCGACCCGCTGCCGACGACGATGCGCGAGCACGCCGGCGCGATCATCTTCGGCGGCCCGATGAGCGCCAACGACGAGGACGACTTCATCCGCCGGGAGATCGACTGGATCTCGGTTCCGATCGAGGAAGACAAGCCGTTCCTCGGCATCTGCCTCGGCGCGCAGATGTGCGCGCGGGTGCTCGGCGGCCGGATCTTCAATCACCCGGAGGGTCAAGCCGAGATCGGCTATTACCCGATCCGGCCAACCGCCGCCGGCCTCGCCGTCGTCGATCCCTGGCCGGAACGGGTCTATCAATGGCACCGCGAAGGGTTCGATCTGCCGGCGGGCGCCGAGCTTCTGGCCGAAGGCGACATGTTCGAGGTGCAGGCGTTCCGCTACAAGCGAGCCTACGCGCTGCAATTTCATCCGGACGTGACCTACGCCATGATGTATCGATGGACGACGCGCGGCCATGATCGCCTGGAGATGCCGGGGGCACGGCCGCGCGCCACGCATTTCGCCGACCGCGCCGTCTACGATTACAGCGTGCGCGCTTGGCTCGGCGTCTTCCTGGAGCGCTGGATCGGAAGCTGAAACATAGTGTCCGTGCACGGCGTCATTGCGCGGAGCAAAGCGACGAACCAATCCAAATTGGATCGGCCGTTGCCGGATCGCTGCGCTTCGCTGGCAATGGCGCTCGCCGGCATTCCGCTTTTGGGAGTCGGCGTTACTGCCCGCTCGCTAGGCGTTGGGCGAAATAGGCCACCGTTTTGGTGTAGACCTGCGACGAATTCCACTGCAGCAGCACTTGGAAATTGGCGGTGCCTTCGCCCCAGGGCTGGCCGCGCTGCCAACCATAGCCTTTGAGATAATTCGCCGTCGAGGCGAGCACGTCCGGTACGCTGTGAATGAGATCGCGGCGGCCGTTGCCGTCGTAGTCCACCGCGTATTTGAGATACGAGGACGGCAGGAACTGAGTCTGGCCGATCTCGCCGGCCCAGGCGCCGCGCATTTCGCTTGGACTCATGTCGCCGCGATCGACGATGCGCAAAGCCGCGAGCAACTCGCCGCGAAACTTGTCCGGACGCCGGCAGTCATAGGCGAGCGTCGCCAGCGAGCGAATGGTGGGGAATCTGCCCGAATTGGCGCCGAAATCGGTTTCAAGGCCCCAGATGGCGACGATCACCGCGCCAGGCACGCCGAACTGCTGCTCGATGCGGCTGAAGACCGCGCCATATTGCTGGAGGAGCCGCGCACCGCGTTTAAGCCGCGGCGGCACCATGCGGCCGGAGAATTGCTCGAAACTCTGGCGAAAGACGCCTTGCGCGTGATCGCGGGCGATGATGGTCGGGTCGTAGGTCACCCCGCCGAGCGCCGATTGGATCGTGCGCTGCGAGATGCCTTGCGCGGCCGCCTCCTGCTTGAAGGCGTCAAGCCACGTTGCAAAATCGCCGCCGCAGGGCGCGGCGGCGAGAGCCGGCGCCGTGAGTGGGCCGAGCCACAACGCCAGAAGGGCCGCTCGCGCCGTGATCGGTCGCATCCGTGTTGCTCCTTGCGGCCCGGCATTGGTCGTGCATTGGGCACGACCATATGCTACGGCAAAAGCGGCCGTTCCAACATCGTTTGTTTCACGGGGCATTTGCGGAGCAGGCTTGCCGCGCCGAAGCTCGGCGCCGCGAAACAGAGGCTGGTGGAGCCGAGGGGATTTGAACCCCTGACCTCCGCAGTGCGATTGCGGCGCTCTCCCAACTGAGCTACGGCCCCGCCGCGGGCACGATCAGGCCGATAGGTGCCGGCTTTTGGCGAGTTCGGGCCATTTAGGGCCGGGGCGGAAGAGTGTCAAGGATGAGCGACGGCGCGCGCATCGGCGCGGTGCGTGCGCTTGTTCGCGTGCTTGCAAATCGCTAGGCTCCGCCACCCTCACTCGCGAATCTCCTCCATGCGCGCTCTTTTTCTCGTCATTGATCTTGCCCTCGAACTCTACATCTGGATCGTGATCGCGGCGGCGATCTTTTCCTGGCTCGTGGCCTTCCATGTGGTGAACACGCGCAACCAGGTCGTCGCCATGATCGGTGAATTTCTCTATCGCATCACCGAGCCGGCGCTGCGCCCGATCCGCAACCTGCTGCCGAACCTCGGCGGCATAGATATTTCTCCGGTCATCCTGTTCCTGATCATCATCTTCATTCGCTACGTGATCGCGCTCTACATCCTGCCGAATGTCTTCTGAACGGATGACGGACTACGGACGACACACGACGGAAAACGGACGAGGTGAATTCTTCACCGTCCGGCGTCCGCCCTTTGTCGTCTGTCGTCAGCTACTCCAGCCGAAGGCCACCTTGTCGAGCACCCGCGCGCCGAATTTTTCCGACGAGCGGGCGACCGCCTTGCCGCCCAGCGCGCGGTAGAACTCCACGGCGGTGTCGTTCTCCGACAGCGCCCACACGACCAGCGATTTGAGCCCGCTCTGCACCAAGTCGCGCCGCGCGGCACTGAACAGCCGACGGCCGAAGCCGAGCCCTTGGAATTCCGGCCGTAGGTAAAGCTCGTAGATTTCGCCGTCATAATAGAGACTGCGCGCCCGATTGCGCCCATAATTGGCGTAGCCGGCGACTTTGTCGCCGAATTGCAGGAGCGCGATGCGGCTGCCTTTGCGTATGGCGCAATCCCACCACGCCGGGCCGCGGCGGCTGATGAGCCGGTTGAGTTCAGGGCCCGGGATGATGCCCTGATACGCCGTCCGCCATGCCTCATCGTGGGCATCCGCGACCGCGCCGGCATCGTTCGGCTTGGCGCGACGGATTTCGATGAGGACCGTGCTCATGGCGCAATCAAAGCAAGCGATTCCGGGGCCTTCAAGTGCGGAGATTCACGATCGGTTAACGCTGGGGATTATTACCGGAATGGGACAGGTCATGCCACGCCTGCGAACGAAAAAATTTATTGTCCCCTCGCAATCTGGAAGGGCTGTTGCAGAAGCGACACGGTTTCCCGGAATTTTGCCCCGGTCGCACACCGCTTATCGAAAGTTGCGGCGAAAGGGCGCTGCTTCCGGTTCCCGGCCTGCGGTCGGTCCCGGAATGACGAAGCACGGGAATGACGCCTCACAATACCTTACACGCGCTCGGCTTCCTTGCGCCGCTCGTCCTTCTTGCGCGCGTTCGGATCGAGCAGCTTCTTGCGCAGCCGAATCGATTTCGGCGTGACCTCGACCAGTTCGTCGTCCGCGATATAGGCGAGCGCGTTCTCCAACGTCATGCGCATCGGGGGGGTGAGGCGGATGGCGTCGTCGTGAGCGTGGGTGCGGACGTTGGTGAGCTTCTTGCCCTTGAGCACGTTCACTTCAAGGTCATTGCCGCGAGTGTGCTCGCCGACGATCATGCCCCGGTAGACCTTCGCGCCCGGCTCGATCATCATCGGACCGCGGTCTTCCAGATTCCACATGGCATAGGCGACGGCATCGCCCTGCTCGGTCGAGATCAGGACGCCGTTGCGGCGGCCGGCGATTTCGCCCCGGTGCGGGCCGTAGGCGTGAAACACGCGGTTCATGACCGCAGTGCCCCGCGTGTCGGTCAAGAGTTCGCCTTGGTAGCCGATCAGCCCTCGCGTCGGCGCATGGAAGATGAGCCGGACGCGTCCGCCGCCCGAGGGACGCATCTCGATAAGCTCGCCTTTGCGCTCGGAGAGCTTCTGCACGACGATTCCGGCGTGCCCCTCGTCGACGTCGATGACGGCCTCTTCGATAGGTTCGAGCAGCTCGTCGGCGGGGCCGTGCCGAAACAATACCTTCGGCCGAGAGACGGACAGTTCGAACCCCTCGCGCCGCATGGTTTCGATCAGGATGCCGAGCTGCAATTCGCCGCGGCCGGCGACCTCGATGGAGTCCTTGTCCGCCGCCTCGGAAATCCGCAGCGCGACATTGCCCTCGGCCTCGCGCAAGAGCCGCTCGCGGATCACCCGGCTTTGCACCTTGTCGCCTTCGGTGCCGGCGAGCGGGGAATCGTTGATGCGGAAGATCATGGCGAGGGTGGGCGGATCGATCGGCTGTGCCGGCAGCGGCGCAAAGACGTCCGCCGCGCAAAGCGTGTGCGCGACGGTCGCCTGCGGCAGGCCGGCGATGGCGACGATGTCGCCGGCCAAGCCCTCCTCGATCGGCGCCCGCTCCAGGCCGCGGAAGGCGAGGACTTTGGTCACCCGTCCTTCTTCGATCAGGTTGCCGTCGCAATCGAGGACCTTGATGGTCTGGTTGGCTTTCACAGCGCCCGAGGAGATACGGCCGGTGACGATGCGGCCGAGATAGGGATTGGCCTCGAGAATCGTCCCCAGCATGCGGAACGGTCCGTCCTCGACCTGCGGCGCCGCCACGTGGCGGATCACCAGTTCGACCAGCGGTGCCATGCCCCGGTCCTTGGGCCCGCCGGGCCCGGCCGCCATCCAGCCCTGCTTGGTCGAGCCGTAAAGGATGGGGAAATCGAGCTGCTCCTCGGTCGCATCGAGCGCGGCGAAGAGATCGAAAACCTCGTTGGCGACCTGGGTAGGGCGGGCGTCCGGCCGATCGACCTTGTTGATGACAACGATCGGCTTCAATCCCACCTTGAGCGCCTTGGTGGCCACGAATTTGGTCTGCGGCAGCGGGCCCTCGGCGGCGTCGACCAGCACCAGCGCGCCGTCCACCATGTTGAGGATGCGCTCGACTTCGCCGCCGAAATCGGCGTGGCCGGGCGTATCGACGATGTTGATGCGCGTGTCCCGCCAGAGGATCGAGGTCACTTTCGACAGGATGGTGATGCCCCGCTCGCGCTCGAGGTCGTTCGAATCAAGCGCCCGCTCGGCGACCCGCTGATTCTCACGGAAAGCGCCCGATTGCTGCAGCAGGCGGTCGATCAGGGTGGTCTTGCCGTGGTCGACATGGGCGATGATGGCGATGTTGCGGAGCTTCATGTGCAGGTCATGTTAAACCGTTGCGGGCCCCGAGGGGCCCGCACATAGGCCCGAATATAATCAGCCGAAATCCGGACGCAACGTCGCAAAACGGAGCAGGACGGACGCCGGAATCTCGGTTAGTCTCAAGCCGCCGGCTGAAGCTACGGGTTTGTGGGACGGGGATCATGCGCTGTACTTTAGCAACTGCCAGCCAGCGGCGGGTGCTCTGCGTTTTTCCGGCCTATACGCCGTCGTTCGGCACGTTCTCCCACGCCTATCGCCTGATGGGACGGGTGCACGCCTTCATGCCGCCGCAGGGACTGCTGCTGATTACGGCTTACCTGCCGGCGTCATGGCCGGTTCGCTTCATTGACGAGAATATTTCCCGGGCAAGCGCGGCCGATTTCGCCTGGGCCGATGTCGTCTTCGTCAGCGGCATGCATGTCCAGGCGCCGCAGATCCACAATATCGCCGCGCGCGTACACGCGGCCGGCAAGATCGCCGTTTTGGGCGGCGCCTCGGTCTCCGGCGCGCCCGAATTCTATCCGGAATTCGATTATCTCCACATCGGCGAAATCGGCGACGGCACCGACGCCCTCATCGCCCGCCTCGACGACAGCGTGGCGGCTCCGCCCGCGCAGGTGCGGTTCGAGACCAAGGACCGCCTGCCGCTGTGCGACTTCCCGCTCCCCGCCTATGACCTTATTCGGCTGGACCGCTATCTCCTCGGCAGTCTGCAATTCTCCAGCGGCTGCCCCTATCGCTGCGAGTTCTGCGACATTCCCGCGCTCTACGGACGCCAGCCGCGGCTGAAGACGCCGGAACAGATCATCGCCGAACTCGACGCCATGCTGGCGCAGCCGGGCCATCCGCCGCTCGTCTATTTCGTCGACGACAATTTCATCGGCAACCGCAAGGCGGCGCGTGAGATGCTGCCGCATCTCATCTCCTGGCAACGCGGGCACGGTTACCCGCTGCAATTCGCCTGCGAGGCCACGCTCAATCTCGCCAAGCAGGCCGAGATCCTCGCGCTCATGCGCGAGGCGCAATTCGTCACGGTCTTCGTCGGGATCGAGACGCCGGAGGTCGATGCGCTCAAGGCCATGCGCAAGGATCAAAACGCGACGCTGCCCATGCTGGAGGCGATCAAGACGCTCAACTCCTACGGGCTGGAGGTGACGTCGGGCATCATTCTCGGTCTCGACACCGACACGGCCGACAGCGAGAGCCGGCTCAAAACCTTCATCGATCTCTCGCAGGTGCCGATCCTCACCATCAACCTTTTGCAGGCGTTGCCGCGGACGCCGCTGTGGGATCGCCTCAAGCGCGACGGCCGCTTGATCGCCGACGACACCGGGCTCGAAAGCAACGTGCGGTTCTTGCGCCCCTATGACGAGGTGGTGGCGACGTGGCGGCGCTGCGTCGCCTATGCCTACGATCCCGAACGCCTGTTCGCGCGCTTTGTCCATCAGGTCGATGCGACTTATGCGAACCGCGTGGTCGGGCCGGCGCGCGGCCGGCTCACCATCGCCAATCTGCGACGGGCGCTGGTGCTGGCTTTCAATGTCGCGTTTCGCGTCGGACTGGTGGCCGATTATCGGCGTCCGTTTTGGCGTGTCGCCCGCCGCGCCCTGCGCCGCGGTCAGATCGATGCGCTGCTCGGCGTGGGGTTTGCCGCCCATCACCTCATCCAGTTCTCGCGCGAGGCGCTGCGCGGCCAACAGAACGCTTCGTTCTATTCCACGCATGGGCGTGAACGGACGCTGGAGGCGGCTGACGAAGCCGCGCCGTCGCTGCGCCAATCGGCTTGAACGCGCGTCCTCTGCCTTGCGGATGCCGCCTTTCAGGGCGAACCTCACATCAACCATGCGATTCCACGGAGAGTCGGGCGAGGGGGTTTGATGTCTTTCGGGCAGAATAGCGCATCATGGCAGGACGCCGAGGCGCTGGCGCGCCGTATGGCCGCCGACGAGCAGCAAGTTCGGCGCGGCTTTTGGCGCAAGCTGCGGCGGCTCGCGGCACGGCTGCCGTTCGCCGAGGATTTGATCGCCGCCCATTACTGCGCGTTCGATCGGCAAACGCCGCTGCACGTGAAGGCGACGCTCCTCGGCGCACTCGCCTATTTCGTGCTGCCGACGGATGTCATTCCCGATGTCCTGCCGGTGATCGGCTACACCGACGATGCCGCGGTTCTCGCTGCCGCCATCAAGCTCGTCACCTCCCATATCACGCCCGACCATCGCGCCGCGGCGCGGCGTATCCTCGCCCGCCTGCGCGAGGAAGCGTAATTACGGCCGCAGCACGATCTTGCCCATGACCTTGCGGTCGGCGATGGCCTTGAGCGCCGTTGCGATCTCATGGAGCGCATAGACCGCGTGCACGTGCGCGCTGAGCTTGCCGTCGGCGCACCAGCGCACAATGTCGTTCATCAGCGCGCGCTGGGCTTGCGGCTCGCGCAGCGTCCATGCGCCCCAGAGCACGCCGCGGATGTCGCAGCTCTTGAGCAGCACGAGGTTGAGCGGGAGCTTCGGTATCTCGCCGGCGGCGAAGCCGACCACGAGATAGCGGCCCTCCCAGCCGAGCGAACGCACGGCGGGCTCGGCGTAAGGGCCGCCGACCGGATCGTAGATCACGTCGATGCCGCGCGCGCCGCCGAGCCGCTTCAGCGCGTCGCGCAGGTCCTCACGGGCGTAGTTCACCGTTTCGTCGGCCCCGTGGGACCGCGCGAAGACGAGCTTTTCGTCGGAGGAGGCGCAGGCGATGACGCGCGCGCCCATGATCTTGCCGATCTCGATCGCGGCGAGCCCGGTGCCGCCGGAAGCGCCGAGCACGACCAGCGTCTCTCCGCCCTTGAGCGCCGCGCGCGCGCGCAGCGCGTAGAGTGTCGTGGCGTAGATCACGGTGAGACCGGCCGCGCGTTCGAAATCGAGCTTTTCCGGCATCTTCACCAATTGCGCCGCCGGGACGGCGACGCTTTCGCGCGCCGCGCCGAAGCCCATATAGCCGATGACGCGGTCGCCCGGCGCAAAGTCGGTTATGCCGGAGCCGACGCGCTCGACGATGCCGGCGAATTCCGCCGCCGGCGAGAACGGAAACGGCGGCTTGTGCTGGTATTTGCCGGCGATGATCAGCGTATCGAAGAAATTGAGCGCGGCGGCCTTCACCCGCACAACGGCCTCGCCGGGTCCGCCAGTGGGTTCCGGGATGTCGGTCAGTTCGAGTTGATCGGGCGAACCGAAATGGGTGCAGAGGATGGCTTTCATCGTGGTGATGTCACGAGCGGGCGCGCCCAACGGGTCAGGCTTCCGGCCGGCCCGATGGCGGCGCCGGTATGAGCGCTCTATCCATAACCACGAAACATGCGGGTTTTGAAAGGGCACATCCTTGCGCGCCGTCGGGTTGCCGGATTTCGTTCCCTCGTCGCCCGAAATCGGTTAAACATGAAGGGCTTGGTTTCCAATCGGGGCGGATGAGCGAAGCCTGATGAACATTCATCGACGATGGCGGCTGGTCCCTTCGCTGCTCGTTGTGGCGGCATTTGCCGTTCCGGCGCTCGCCCAACAGCCCGCTCCCGAGTCCTCGACGCCGGCCGCCGCCCCCCCTGCCGCGTCCCAAAAACCGGCCGCGCCCCCAAAAATGTCCAAGCGCAAGTCCGCAACGGCGCCCGGCAGGGCGGCCGGCGGCGCGAAGCCTACGCTGCTCGGACAGTATGGTGAGTGGGGGGCCTATTTCGCCTCTCCCGGCGGGAAAAAGATCTGCTTCGCGGTCGCCAAGCCGACGTCCGCGGAAACCAACCCGCCCCACCGATCGCGCGATCCGTCCTACATGTTCATATCGACGCGGCCGGCTGACAAGGTGAGCAACGAGGTGTCAATCATCATCGGGTATCCGTTCAAGCCGAATTCCGATGCAACGCTCGCGGTCGGCTCGACGTCGTTCGATCTCTACACCCAGCAGGACGGCGCCTGGATCAAGAACCTGACGGAAGAGGCGCATATGGTCGAGGCCATGCGGGCGGGCCAGAGTGCGGTGGTGAAGGGCACCTCTTCGAGGGGGACACGATCGACCGACACCTATTCGCTCCGCGGTCTCGCCCAGGCCCTCGATCGCGCCGAACGGGAATGCAAGTAGGATCGACTGACGGGTCGGTGCTCGCGCCCGGTCGGAGCCTGTCGGAAGACCGATGTCCGTCCCATTTATGGCCGAGGCGCGTCATTGCGAGGAACAAAGCGACGCGGCACGTGAAAACGCGTCGGCACCACCCGCTGACGGATTGACCATGACCGCTCCATTTGCCGCAACCCAGCCGGAGGGCCTTGCTGCGGCCGCGCCCATCGAGAAGCGGCCGCTCGAGCGTTACGTCGCGCCGGCGAAACCTTCGCTGGTCGGGCTGTCGCGCGTTGTGCTCGCCGACATGCTCGGCGCCGTCGGCGTGCCGGAGCGGCAACGCCGGATGCGCGTGCAACAGATCTGGCATTGGCTCTATGGACGCGGTGCGCAAACCTTCGACGACATGACGACATTGTCGAAGGAGCTGCGCGCGGAATTGGCGCAGCGCTTCACGCTGGCGCGTCCCGGCATCGTCGCCGAGCAGGTCTCGCTCGACGGCACCCGCAAATGGCTCATCCGGCTGCCTGGCGAGATCGAAAGCCGGCCGCACGAGGTCGAATGCGTCTATATTCCGGAAACCGATCGCGGCACGCTCTGCGTTTCGAGCCAGGTCGGCTGCACGCTCAATTGCTCGTTCTGCCACACCGGCACGCAGCGCCTGGTCCGCAATCTCACGCCGGGCGAAATCGTCGGCCAGGTGGTGCTAGCGCGCGACCGGCTCGGCGATTGGGCCGCCCCCACCCTCCGCTCCTCCGCAAGCGGAGAAGGGACGAAGGGAGGGGGCGGCGGCAATGCCGATAAGCGTCTCATATCCAATGTCGTCATGATGGGCATGGGCGAGCCGCTGTACAATTTCGAAGCCGTGCGCGACGGCCTCAATGTCGTGGCCGACGGCGACGGCTTGAGCATTTCCAAGCGGCGGATCACGCTGTCGACCTCGGGCGTCGTGCCCAATATGGTGCGCGCCGGCGAGGAGATCGGCGTCATGCTCGCGGTGTCGCTGCACGCCGTCACCGACGAGCTGCGCAACGAGCTTGTCCCGCTCAACCGCAAATACCCGCTGCGCGACTTGCTCGCGGCCTGCCGCAACTATCCCGGGCTGTCCAACGCGCGGCGCATCACCTTCGAATACGTGATGCTCAAGGGCGTCAACGATTCGCTCGCCGACGCCCGGGCGCTGGTGCGCCTCATCAAGGGCATCCCCGCCAAGATCAACCTCATCCCGTTCAATCCCTGGCCGGGCAGCAAGTACGAGTGCTCCGAGTGGGAGCAGATCGGGAAATTCTCCGCAATCGTCTTCAATGCCGGCTATGCGTCTCCGGTGCGCACGCCGCGCGGACGCGACATCCTCGCCGCTTGCGGCCAGCTCAAAAGCGCGACGGAAAAGCTCTCGGCCCGCGAGCGCCTGGCTTTGCGCGCGATGGCGCTGACGGATTGACGCCGCTCCATGGCCATCATCGTCCGCATCGTGATGGTGATCGTCGCCTATGTCCTGGCGTGCCTCGCCGCCGCGATCGTGCTCACCATCGGCGCGCTGACGCCGGACGGGGACGATCTGACCGCGCTCGGCCTGCAATCGGCGGCCATGTGGCCGTTCATCGGCGTCGGCGCCGCGATCATCGCTGTCGTCGCCATGCTGCCGACGCTGCTCGTCATTGCTTTGGCCGAAGGGTTCGCCTGGCGCTCCATCCTCGTTTATGGCGTATTCGGCGGCGTGTTGGCGCTGGCTTTGTCTTACGGTCTCGATTTCGCCGGCTATGTCGGCGAGCCCGACGGCTATCTGGCGCGCGAGCGCGAGGTTTTCGCCGCCGCCGGCATCGCCGGCGGTCTCGTCTATTGGCTGTTCGCCGGCCGCAAGGCCGGCTCCTGGAAGTAATGGCCTCTCCATGAACCGGACCGGGTTCACCGTCGCGCTCGCGGTCGCCGCGGTGGTCGGCGTCTTATTCGGCGCCCATCCGCGGCTCGACCTCGACATCGCCGCATTGTTCTTCGACCCGAGCACGCACAGGTTCAGCGGCAGCGTTCACGCCTGGGTGTTCCGTGCGCGCTATGCGGCGGAGTGGCTCATCGCCGCGATTGCCGCGCTCGGCTTTCTTGCGCTTGCCGGCAAACTGATCCTGCCGCGTCGGTCCATGCCGATGCGCGGCCGGGCCGCTGTGTTCCTGCTCGTTACGTTGGCGCTGGGTCCCGGCGTCCTCGCCAACACCATCCTGAAGAACCATTGGGGCCGCGCGCGTCCGATCGACATCGTCGCGTTCGGCGGCACCGACCGCTTCACGCCCTGGTGGGATCCGCGCGGCTCGTGTCCGAACAATTGTTCGTTCATCGCCGGGGAGCCCTCTGGCGCGTTCTGGACGCTGGCGCCGGCGGCGCTTACGCCGCCGCAATGGCGGCCGCTCGCCTACGGCGCCGCTTTCGTGTTCGGCGCCGGGATCGGCGTGCTGCGCATGGCCGTTGGAGCGCACTTCTTCTCCGACGTTGCGTTCGCCGGCGTGTTCATGTTCCTGGTGGCATGGACGCTGCACGGCCTGATCTATCGCTGGCGGCGAACACGCCTGACCGACGAAGCGATCGAGCGCCCGCTCGCGCAGGCGGGAGAGGCCTTGCGCCATGCGCTCGTGGCGCTGGCAACCCTGGCGCGACGGATTGCCGGGCATAACAGCAAGTCGTCCTGAAAGTTGGGGCATTTTCAGCCGCGTTTGTCTGAACTCGCTTTGCGCTGCCGCGGCGCGCGCCTATAGTCCGCGCCGATTTCAAGCGATTTCGCCTGGCCGCAGGATTTTCCGATGCCCCAGCATAACGTGAGGCGCGACGTGAAGAAGGTCGTGCTGGCCTATTCCGGCGGGCTCGACACGTCGATCATCCTCAAATGGCTGCAGACGACTTATGGCTGCGAGGTCGTCACCTTCACCGCCGATCTCGGTCAGGGCGAGGAGCTCGAACCGGCGCGGGCAAAAGCGCTCGCGCTTGGCATCAAGCCGCAAAACATCTTCATGGAGGATTTGCGCGAGGAGTTCGTGCGCGGCTACGTGTTTCCGATGTTCCGCGCCAACGCGCTTTACGAAGGCCAATATCTGCTCGGCACTTCGATCGCACGTCCGCTCATCGCCAAGACGCAGATCGAGATCGCGGAGAAAGTCGGCGCCGACGCCGTCGCCCACGGCGCCACCGGCAAGGGCAACGACCAGGTGCGCTTCGAGCTCGCCTATTATGCGCTCAAACCTGACGTGAAGGTGATCGCGCCGTGGCGCGAATGGGAATTTCGCTCGCGCGAGGCGCTGATCGCGTTCGCCGAGCAGAACCAGATTCCGATCGCGAAGGACAAGCGCGGCGAAGCGCCGTTCTCGACCGACGCCAACCTGCTGCACACGTCGTCGGAGGGCAAGGTGCTGGAAGACCCGGCCGAAGAGGTGCCGGACTACGTCTATTCGCGCACCGTCGATCCGGCGGAGGCGCCGGACGCGCCCGCTTATGTCGCGATCGATTTCGAGCGCGGCGACGCGGTCGCCGTGGACGGCAAGGCCATGTCGCCCGGCGCGTTGCTCGCGCATCTCAACGCGCTCGGCCGCCGGCACGGCATCGGCCGGCTCGATCTGGTCGAGAACCGCTTTGTCGGCATGAAATCGCGCGGCATGTACGAGACGCCGGGCGGCACCATCCTTCTCGCTGCCCACCGCGGCATCGAGCAGATCACGCTCGACCGCGGCGCCGCGCATCTCAAGGACGAGCTGATGCCGAAATACGCCGAGCTGATCTATTACGGCTTCTGGTTCGCGCCCGAGCGCGAGATGCTGCAGGCGGCGATCGACCACAGCCAAAAATTCGTGACCGGCCGGGTGCGGCTCAAGCTCTACAAAGGCAGCGTCGGCGTGGTCGGCCGCGAAAGCAAATATTCGCTCTACGATCAGGACTTGGTGACGTTCGAAGACGGCAAGGTCGCCTACGACCCGCGCGACGCCGAAGGCTTCATCCGCCTCAACGCGCTGCGCCTGCGCACGCTCGGGCAGCGGAAGCGGAAGCTGAAGTTGTAACTCACCTCTCCCCGCGCGGCGGCCCGCAAGCAGGAATAGGTGAGGCCATTACACCTGCCGCTCGACCAGCATGCGCTTGATCTCGGCGATCGCCTTCGCCGGATTGAGGTGCTTGGGGCAGGCCTTGGCGCAGTTCATGATAGTGTGGCAGCGGTAGAGCCGGAACGGATCCTCGAGATCATCGAGCCGCTCGCCGGTCGCCTCGTCGCGCGAGTCGGAAATCCAGCGGTAGGCTTGCAAGAGCGCCGCCGGCCCGAGATAGCGGTCGGAATTCCACCAATAGCTCGGGCACGAGGTCGAGCAGCAGGCGCAGAGGATGCACTCGTAAAGCCCATCGAGCTTCTGCCGGTCGTCGTGGCTCTGCTTCCACTCCTTGCGCGGAGTGGGTGAGACCGTGTGCAGCCACGGCTCGATCGAGGCGTGCTGGGCGTAGAAATTGGTGAGGTCGGGCACCAGGTCCTTGACCACCGGCATGTGCGGCAGCGGATAGATGCGCACCGTGCCGCTGATGTCGCTCATCGCCTTGGTGCAGGCGAGCGTATTGGTGCCGTCGATGTTCATCGCGCAGGAGCCGCAGATGCCCTCGCGGCAGGAGCGGCGGAAGGTCAGCGTGGCATCGACGTTGTTCTTGATCCAGATCAGCGCGTCGAGGACCATCGGCCCGCAGTCGCCGGTGTCCACGTAATAGGTGTCGATGCGCGGATTATGTCCGTCGTCCGGGCTCCAGCGATAGATGCGGTATTCGCGCTCGGCCCGCGCGGTCGTCGGATGCGGCCAGGTCTTGCCCTCGGTGATCTTGGAATTCTTCGGCAGCGCGAATTGGACCATTGCGTTCCGCTTTCAATAGACCCGCTTCTTCGGCTCGATATAGGAAACGTCGTTGGTCAGCGTGTAGGCGTGCACCGGCCGGTAGTCGATAGTGACCTTGCCGGTCTTGGTATCGAGCCAAGCGAGCGTGTGCTTCATCCAGTTCTTGTCGTCGCGTTCGGGGAAATCTTCGCGCGCGTGCGCGCCGCGGCTCTCGGCGCGATTGAGCGCCGAATCGACGGTGACCGCGGCCTGCTCGATCAGATTGACGAATTCGAGCGTCTCGATCAGGTCCGAGTTCCAGATCAGCGAGCGGTCGCTGACGCGGACGTCGGCGACGCCGTCAAAGACTTCGTGAATGAGCTTGGAGCCTTCCTGCAGCACCTCGCCGGTGCGGAACACGGCGCAATTGCTCTGCATCACCTGCTGCATTCTGGCGCGCAACTGCGCAGTCGGGGTGCCGCCGGAGGCATGACGGAACTTGTCGATGCGCGCCAGCGGCCGCTCGGCGGAATCCTTCGGCAGCTCGGCATGCTTGTCGTTGGGGGTGAGGGTTTCGGCGCAACGCAGCGCCGCCGCGCGCCCGAACACGACGAGATCGATGAGCGAGTTCGAGCCCAGCCGATTGGCGCCATGGACGGAGACGCAGGCCGCCTCGCCGAGCGCCATCATGCCGGGCACGACGTGATCGGGATTGCCGTTCTTCTTGATCAGCGCTTCGCCGTGATAGTTCGTGGCGATGCCGCCCATGTTGTAATGCACCGTCGGCACGATCGGTATCGGTTCGCGGGTCACGTCGACGCCGGCGAAGATGCGCGCCGACTCGGTGATGCCCGGCAGGTGCTCGGCGATGATCTTCGGATCCAAATGGTCGAGATGCAGCAGGATGTGGTCCTTCTTCGGGCCGACGCCGCGCCCTTCGCGGATTTCGATGGTCATGGCGCGGGAGACCACGTCGCGCGAGGCGAGGTCCTTGGCCGACGGTGCATAGCGCTCCATGAAGCGCTCGCCTTCGGAGTTGACCAGATAGGCGCCCTCGCCGCGCGCGCCCTCGGTGATGAGCACGCCCGCGCCGTACACGCCGGTCGGATGGAACTGCACGAACTCCATGTCCTGCAGTGGCAGGCCGGCGCGCAGCACCATGGCGTTGCCGTCGCCGGTTTGCGTGTGTGCGCCGGTGCAGGAGGAATAGGCGCGGCCGTAGCCGCCGGTGGCAAGCACAGTCATCTGCGCGGAAAAGCGATGGATCGAGCCGTCGTCGAGATTGAGCGCGACGACGCCGCGGCAGCGGCCCTCGTCGTCCATCATCAGGTCGATGGCGAAATATTCGATGAAGAATTCGGCGGAATGGCGCAGCGCTTGTCCGTACATCGTGTGCAGCATGGCGTGGCCGGTGCGGTCGGCGGCGGCGCAGGTGCGCTGCGCTTGGCCCTTGCCATAATGCGTGGTCATGCCGCCGAACGCGCGCTGAAAAATCTTGCCGTCGTCCTCGCGGCGCGAGAACGGCAGTCCCCAATGCTCCAATTCGTAGACCGCTTCCGGCGCGTTGCGGCACAGATACTCGATGGCATCCTGGTCGCCGAGCCAATCCGAGCCCTTGACGGTGTCGTACATGTGCCAGCGCCAGTCGTCCTCGCCCATATTGCCGAGGGCTGCGGCGATGCCGCCCTGTGCCGCCACGGTGTGCGAGCGCGTCGGGAATACCTTGGTGATGCAGGCGGTGCGCAGGCCCGCTTCGCTGCAGCCGACGACGGCGCGCAGGCCCGAGCCGCCGGCACCGACGATCACCACGTCGTAGGTGTGGTCCTCGATCGGATAGGCGCGGCCGTTGATCGCCGGCGCCGCGCCGCCTCCATTCGCTCCGCCCGCCGCCATGCTCACACTCCGAACGACAGCTTGAGGATGCCGTAAGCCGAAGCCAGCGCCACGGCGACGGTGAAGAAGGTATTGGCCATGAGCAAAGTGAGCTTGGCGGAATCGTCGTGCACGTAATCCTCGATGATCACCTGCATGCCGATCCTCATATGGGTCGTGACCGAGGCGACGAACAGCAGCATGATGATGGCGACCGCGGGCGAACCGAGAATCTGCGCCGCGGCGGCCTGGTTGCGGCCAAGCAGCACGATGATGATGATCACCGCGGCGATGGTTAGCGGAATATTGGCGACCGCGGTCAGGCGCTGACGCCAGAAATGACCGGTGCCGGACCGGGCCGCGCCGCGGCCGCGCACCCGCGCGAGCGGCGTGCGAATGTGTTTCACGGGGGCGTCGCTCACCGCGGTCCTCCCATCGCCAGCAAACCGACGATCCACAGCACCACGGTCAACGCGATCGAGCCGATCAGGTTGGCGGCGGCGAGCCACTCGCGCTCGTTCGGCCCGAAGCCGCGGCCGGTGTCCCAGATCAAATGGCGGATGCCGCCGAGCATGTGGTGGAGCAAGGCCCAGGTGTAGCCGAACAGGATGAGGCGGCCGATGATGGAGCCGGCGAACCATTCGAATTTCGCATAGGCGTTGGGTCCCGACGCAGCGGCGATCAACCACCATGCCAAGAGCAGCGTGCCGAAATAGAGACCAAAGCCGGTGATGCGATGCACAATCGACATCATCATCGTCAGCATCGGCCGGTAGATGAGAAGATGCGGTGACAGCGGCCGCTCGGCAGGAGCCTTGGTTTCGGCCATCGTGCTTATCCGAATTTTCTAGCGCCGGCGCCAAGCGCCGTTCCTATCCAATCGACTTGTCTGCCGCAACGGAGCAACCGGCTAGTCATACGCTGCTCCACATGTGATTTCGCGCCACGCGAAAGAATAGCATTGAAATATCGCGTTACAATGAGCATTCTATGAAGCTTAACTTCGCTAAAACCGAAGGAACGATCCTCTGTGCGCTTCGATCTCGCCGATCTCAGCCTTTTTCGCCACGTCGTCGAGGCGGGCAGCATCACCCACGGCGCCGAGCGCGCGCACTTGGCGCTCGCCGCCGCTTCGACCCGCATCCGCGCCATGGAGGACGCGCTCGGTGTCGCGCTGCTCACGCGCGGACGGGCGGGCGTCGCCCCGACGCAAGCCGGACGTACGCTCCTCCAGCATGCGCGCGTCATCCTGCGCCAGGCCGAACGCCTGCACGAGGACCTCGACGCTTATGGCGGCGGCCTCGCCGGCCAGATTCGCGTGCTCTCGAACACCAACGCGCTCACCGAGTTCCTGCCGGAAGCGCTGAGCTCGTTTCTCGCCGCGCATCCGCACGTCAGCGTCGATCTGGAAGAGCGTTTGAGCGACGAGATCGTCGGCCTGATCGCCGAGGGCGTCGCCGACCTCGGCATCGTTGCCGGCACGGTCGACGCCGGCGCGCTCGAAACCTATCCGTTCCGCAGCGACCGTTTCGTGCTCGTGGTCGCGCGCGATCATCCGCTGGCGGGGCGCGCACAGATCGGATTCGAGGAGGTGCTCGAGCACGACTTCGTCGGGCTCGATCGCGCCAGCGCGTTGCAGCGTTTCCTCTCCTCAAAGGCGGTGCGCATCGGCCGGCCGCTACGGCTGCGCGTGCAATTGCGCAGCTTCGATGCCGTGTGTCGCCTCGTCGAGTGCAAGGTCGGCATTGGCATCGTGCCGGAGACGACGGCGAGCCGGGTGATGCGGACCATGGCGATCGCAGTTGTGCCGCTCGCCGATTCCTGGGCGGTGCGTGATTTGACGATCTGCATCCGCAGCATGGACGAACTGCCGCTCTACGCGCGGCAACTGGTCGAGCATTTGCGCGGATCAGGGATCGGAAGCCAGGGATCGGAGATCAGTCATCAGGCATCGTGACGTGCCGTCCTGACGCCGATTGGCGCCGCCGATGCCTCGATAACACGGAGCGTTGTCAGGGAATTCCGCGTCGAATATCCGGCAAAGAATGGAACTACACGAAAAAGGATCGTTGGAAATTTTCATTCTAATATCAGCGCAAATTTTGGCATTAATTTTTAATTTTCACTATTGAATGACCCATCCGAAAGAATAAAACTAGCGTCGATCTGCGAGCTGTTGCCTGGGCTCGACCCATGACGAAGCCGTGGAACCCGCGGCTTCGCTTGTCGTAGGCGGCAAGCTCGCTTGCTCCCGCCGTCGCATCCGCGCACCGACGCGATACTCAATCCGGAGATCGATCATGCTTTCACGTCGCCATTTGCTCGTCGGTGCCGCCGCCGCGGGCCTGATGCCGGTCGGCAGAGCCCGCGCCGCTGACAAACCGAGCGAAATCCGCATCGATTGGGCTACTTACAACCCGGTGTCGATGGTGTTGAAGGAGAAGGCTCTCCTCGAAAAGGAATTCGCCCGGGGCGGCATCGGCATCCGCTGGGTGCAAACCTTGGGCTCGAACAAGGCGCTCGAATTCCTCAATGCCGGCTCGATCGATTTCGGCTCCACGGCCGGCGCCGCGGCGCTGGTCGGCAGGATCAACGGCAATCCGATCAAATCGATCTACGTCTACTCCCGTCCGGAATGGACCGCGCTGGTCACCCGCAAGGATACGCCGATCAGGAAAATCGCCGACCTCAAAGGCAAGCGCGTCGCCGTAACCCGTGGCACCGATCCTCATATCTTCCTGGTGCGGGCGCTGCAGAGCGTCGGCATGACCGAGCGGGACATCAGCGAAGTGCTGCTGCAGCATCCCGATGGCAAGATCGCGCTCATCCGCGGCGACGTCGACGCCTGGGCCGGCCTCGATCCGATGATGGCGCAGGCGCAGGTCGAGGACGGCGCGCGGTTGTTCTATCGCAACAAGGAGGCCAATACCTGGGGCATCCTCAATGCGAGCGAGGACTTCCTCAAGCGATATCCCGACCTGACGCGCCGGGTGATCACGGTCTACGAGGACGCGCGCAAATACTGCCTCGCCCATTACGACGACGAGAAGCGCGTATTCATGGAGGTGACGAAGCTTCCTGCCAATGTCGCCGATATCCAGCTCAAGGAGCGGACGGAGCTGACGTTCAATCGCATCGGGCCGCAGCAGCGTGATTCCATCCTGCAAGCGGGGTTCGCGCTGCAACAGGCCGGTGTGATCCCCGCGAGCGTCGACGTGAAGAGGGCGCTCGACGATCTGATCGATGATTGCTACGTGGCAGTGTGATGAATTCAAAGCAACGTACTCTCTTCTCGTCATTGTCGGGTCCGACCCCGGCAGTCCCATAGAGCAGCGACGAATCGGCATGACCGTCCGGGTCAAGCCGCGGGCGAGGAAGGAAACCGCATTGCATTTGTGACGGCCTCATGTCTCTCGCGACCATAACGATTGCCGGCGAAGACGCCTCGACGCAGCGGGCAGCGCCCAGGACGTGGGCGCGCCTGGTGCGGCCGGCGCTGGGACTGGCGTTGCCGGTCGCGCTGGCCGCGGCGTGGGAAATCATCGTGCGCATGGGGTGGTCCAGCGGCCGGCTGGCGCCGCCGCCGTCCGTCATCTTCGCGACCTTCGTCGATCTTGCGCGCACGGGTGATCTGCAACGCCACACCTTGGTCA
>JASHPW010000133.1 GCA_030037895.1 Xanthobacteraceae bacterium
TGGTCGGCGCTGTCGCGGTCGGCAATGACGATCTGCGCGCCCTCCTGCGCCAAGCGGACCGCGGACGCCTGGCCGATGCCGGCCGCCCCGCCGGAGACGACCGCAATCCTCCCCTCATGCTTTTTCGCCATGGCTTATCCTGCCTTCCTCACGACGCATCGGGCCGCCTATAGTGTTCGGGAATTTTGCATCCGAAAAGATGGAGCGCGACTTATGACCAGCGGCAAAGAGGACGAGGAATTCTTCCGCCGGCGCGGGTTCGGCATCAAGATCGGATTCGGTGAGCGGCCGGCGCTGATCGTCATCGACATGCTCAAGGGCTTCACCGATCCGGCGATGCCGCTCGGCGCCAACCTCGATCGCGAGATCGAGGCGCAGAAGCCGCTCATCGAGGTCGCGCACGAGCGGGACATTCCCGTCATCTTCTCGACGGTGATCTACGAGGAGGCCGATATCAAGGACGCCGGCATTTGGGCGCTCAAGCAGAAGGGCGCGCGCACGCTCACCGCCGGTTCGGAGGCGGTCAGGCTCGATCCGCGCCTCGACAAGCGCGCGAGCGATATCCTCCTGGTCAAGAAATACGCCTCGTGCTTCTTCGGCACCGACCTCGTGCCGCGGCTCAACAGCCGTCGCGTCGACACCTTGATCGTCACCGGCTGCACCACCAGCGGCTGCGTGCGGGCGACGGCGGTCGACGCGGTGCAGAACGGCTTTCGTCCGATGGTCGTGCGCGAGGCGGTCGGCGACCGCTCGACAGCGGCGCACGAGCAGAGCCTGTTCGACCTCGACGCCAAATACGCCGACGTCGTGTCGCTCGACGAAACGTTGCAGTATCTCAAGACCGTCGGCCACAACCGGCCGACGGGATGAGGATCAGAACATCGGATAGGCGGGGTTGAGCGGAAGCCCGAGCTCCATGCGTCCGAAATTCTCCGCCGGCACGTCCCAGTTCATCACCACGTGCGAGGAGATGGCGTGCACGTCGCGCCAGCAGCGTTGCGCCGAATTAGTGTCCATCAGCCCGCTCGAGCCGCTGATCTTGATGAGCGAGTCCATGGCGTCGCGCAGCATGCGCATGGCGTAGGTGAAGTCGCGACGAAGGAGCGTGCGCGTCTCCAGCGTCATGCCGGTGTAATCCGCGCGCGCGGTCGCCAGCGCCCGCCGTGCCAACAGCTCCGCGGCGTCGATCTGCGCTCCGATCTCGGCGATCTTGAGCTGCACCGGCACGTGCTGGGCGATGCTGAGCTGGGTGTAGGTCAGGTAGCGCTGGCGCGTCCAGGCGACGAAGTCGGCGTAGCCGCCGCGCGCCGCGCCAAGCGCGGGACCGAGCAAGGCGTAAGTATGCACGGCGATGAACGGCGTGCGGTAGATCGGCGCGGTGTTGAGCTTCGAGCCAGGAGAACAGGCGTCGCGCAACAGCGCGAACGTGACGGTGCGGTGCTCCGGCACGAAGACGTTGTCGAGCACCGCGGTGATCGAGCCGGTCGCGCGCAAGCCGGCGCAGTACCAGGTGTCGTCCTGCTTGAGCTGCGATACCGGCACCAGGAAGAGCCGCATGTCGGGATGATCCTCGCCCTCGCGGAAGATGAGGCCGCCGATCATGATCCATTGCGAATGCCTGAGGCCGCTGCACCATGACCAGCGGCCGTCGAGACGATAGCCGCCGGGGGCCACCGATACCTTGCCGGTCGGCGCCGCCGAGGTAGCGATCAAGGCCGACTCGTTCTCGCTCCAGACGTCGTGCTGCGCCTCGTCCGGGAAATGCGCCAGGATGCAGGCGTGGTCGGCGAAATAGTTGAGGACCCAGGCCGACGAGGCGCAGGTGGATCTGCCGAGCTCGATGGCGATATTGAACGCCACTTCGTGGTCGTGCTCGTAACCGCCCCAGCGCTTCGGCTGCAGCACGTGGATCAGGCCGGAATTGAGATAGTCCTCGATCGTTTCGCGCGGAAGATTGCGGTCGCGCTCGGCCTTGACCACGCGTTCGCGCAGCTTCGGCGCCAGCGCGCGGGCGCGGCCGACGAGCTCGTCGGCGGTCGGGATTTTGTCCGCAGCGACGGCCGGCCGCAATTCGGCAAGGCTCATGTCTTCCTCCCTTTGACGCGAGATTGCGCCAACGCGACAATCGAATCAAGAAGAGCGCCGGCGCAACGGCGAGCGCGCCTCCAGCCCAACGCCGGGCGCGAGGAGACGGGACGCGCCGGCCCCGCGTTCACACGGCCGAAGCGTTGTCAGGACGATCCGCAATCGCGCTTGGCGATCCATCCTTCGTGGACTTCTCCGCGATAATCGGCGAAGCGGCCGGCGATGATGGCGGCGCGCGCGCCGGCCATCAGGTCCTGATAATAATAGAGATTGATGACGGAGAGGAGCATGCCGCCGAGCGCCTCGCCGCTGTGGAACAGGTGATGCAGATAGGCGCGTGAAAACGCGCGCGCGGCCGGGCAGCGGCTTTCGGCGTCGAGCGGCCGCGGATCGTCGGCGTGGCGCGCGTTCTTGATGTTGATGGGACCGAAGCGCGTGAAGGCAAGGCCGTGGCGGCCGTTGCGCGTCGGCAGCACGCAGTCGAACATGTCGATACCGCCGGCAACGGCGTCGAGGATGTCGGCCGGCGTGCCCACCCCCATGAGATAACGCGGCCGCCCGGCCGGCAGGAGCGGCGCGCTCGCGGCGACGACGTTGAGCATCGCCTCCCGGGTCTCGCCAACCGCGAGCCCGCCGAGCGCGTAACCGTCGAAGCCGATGTCGGCGAGCGCGCGCACGCTCTCCGCACGCAGCTTTTGATCGTCGCCGCCTTGCACGATGCCGAACAGCGCGCGGCTCGGCGCCGCGCCGGCGAAGGCGCGTTTACAGCGCTCGGCCCAGCGCAGCGACAGCGTCGTGGCGCGCGCGATGTCCCGCCGCTCGGCGGGAAGCTTGACGCATTCGTCGAGCTGCATGGCGATGTCGGAGCCGAGCAGAATCTGCACGTCCATGGCGCGCTCAGGCGTCAGCTCGACCGTCGCGCCATCAACGTGCGAACGGAAGGTGACGCCGGCCTCGGTGACCTTGCGCAGCGGCGCGAGCGACATCACCTGGAAACCGCCGGAATCGGTGAGGATCGGATAGGGCCAACTCATGAACGCGTGCAGCCCGCCGAGCGCGGCGATGCGCTCGGCCGAGGGCCGCAGCATCAGGTGATAGGTGTTGGCGAGCAGAATATCGGCGCCCGCCGCGCGCACGTCGTCATGATGCACGCCTTTGATCGCCGCCTGCGTGCCGACCGGCATGAACGCCGGCGTGCGCACGATCCCGTGCGCGGTCGTCATCTCGCCGGCGCGCGCGGCGCCGTCGGCGGCAATGAGGCGGAAGGAGAAGGGCATGTGAGCGGCCGGCTTGACGTTATGGCATGGAACCCTTGAGGCCCTGTCGACATTTATCGAAGCCACAGAACGATGGCCGCGACGGTGATGATAGCGAGGAAATTCCGTGCCGTCTTTTCGTATAGCGGGTTGTGATCCGCCGGAAATGCTTGAGCGTGTTGAAGAAGCATTCGACCAGATGGCTTTACCTTATAGAGGTATTTGTCGAGTGGCAGTTTGAGAGACCGCGAAGGGCTCGATGGGATGACCGCCCGAGCGTTGATTGCTTCGATATCGGGCGCGTCATATGCCGACGCTGGCGCTCGTTCAGGGCGGGGCGTGGCGCGGCCCTGGCATTAACCTCGCTTTGCTGATCAAGCCCGCTTACTTTTTTTGTCGACGTCATCTTGATCGGATTCGATCGGCTCCGCTTGCAGCTTGACGCCGAGAGCGGTGAGGACGCGGCGGATCGTGTCAAATTCCGGATTTGTATCGCCACTTAGCGAGCGATAAAGGTTTTCGCGCGACACGCCGGCTTCGCGGGCGACCTGCGTCATGCCGCGCGCCCGGGCGACGGTGCCGATCGCGCGCATGATGAACCCGATATCATCGCTTTCGAGCGCCTCGGTGAGGTACTCGGCGATCGCTTCCGGCGTGTCGAGATATTCGGCGCTGTCATAGGGGCGCGTGCGCGTCATGACGGTCACTCCAATGTCGTTGCCAATTCCTTGGCTTTCCTGACGTCCGCGGCCTGCGTGGACTTGTCGCCGCCACAAAGCAGGATGACGACGCGATCCTTCTCGGCGACGAAGTAGATGCGGTAGCCGGGGCCATAGTGAATGCGCATCTCGCTGACGCCTTCGCCGACCGGCGCAACGTCGCCCGGATTGCCGTTCGCCAAACGGTCGATACGGATTGCTATCTTCGCTTTGGCGCGCGTATCGCGAAGCTTGCGGAGCCAAGTCGAGAATTCGTCAGTCTGGCGGACTTCAATCATATTGTAGCGTATACGCTACATATGCTGATGTCAATATGGAGGTTGGCGCTTACGCCCTTTCTTTGCGTGCGCGGCCGGCGAAATTCTTGTCAATGCCAGCATCACCCCGGCGCGAACGAACGGCGCAAAAACGTTGCGCTATTTCGCCCGACCGCCCGAGCTTGCCCGAGATTCCAGCGAAGACTATGGTGTTTCGGCACTGTCTAAGACTATTCGATTCTGTTTTGGCACTGTCACAACAATTCATATAATTGGAGGGCGAGAATGCGTGTCATGCTGAGGGCGACAGTCCCCGTCGAGAAGGGCAACGAAACGTTCAAGAACGGCAAGCTCGGACAAACGATTCAATCCCTGATGCAACGATTCAAGCCGGAAGCGGCTTACTTCGGAACATTAAAGGACGGCAAGCGCTGCGGACTGATATTTTTCGATCTCGCCGAGCCGTCACAGATTGTCGAGGTTGTCGAGCCGCTGTTCTTGAACCTCGATGCAGCGGTCGAAATCACGCCGGTCATGAACGCGGAAGATCTGCAGAAGGGCATGGCGAAGGCGAAAGCGGCTTCCGGCTGAAAATATCGAAGCCATGGCGAGCGTGGCCAACGTAGCGAACGTAGCCCGGATGAGCGGAGCGATATCCGGGATTTGATGCTGCCGTTGGCCAACCCCGCATGTCGCTTCGCTCATGCGGGCTACTCGCTACTCGCTTGCTCGACTACGGCCCACGAAACAACAAACAGGCGTCGCCGTAGGAATAGAACCGATAGCCCGTCTCGATCGCGTGCGCATAGGCGCGTCGCATCACTTCGAGGCCGCAGAAGGCGCAAACGAGCATGAACAAAGTCGAGCGCGGCAGATGGAAGTTGGTCAGCATCGCATCGACCGCGCGAAAGCGGTAGCCAGGGGTGATGAACAGCGCGGTCCCGCCGGAGAATGCCGACAGCGTGCCGTCGGCCACTGCCGCGCTTTCGAGCAGCCGCAATGAAGTCGAGCCGACGGCGACGATGCGCCCGCCCTTGCGCCGCGCGGCGTTGAGCGCCGCCGCGGTCTCGGCGCTGACGCTGCCCCATTCCGGATGCATCTTATGCCCCGAAGTGTCCTCGGCCTTGACCGGCAGGAAGGTGCCGGGACCGACGTGCAGCGTCACCCGATCGAGGCCGATGCCGCGCTCGGCGAGCGCCTGCACGAGTGCATCGGTGAAATGCAGGCCGGCGGTGGGCGCCGCGACCGAACCTTCCTCGCGGGCGAATATCGTTTGGTAGTCGATGCGATCGCGCTCGTCGACGGCGCGGCGGCCGGCGATGTAGGGCGGCA
>JASHPW010000134.1 GCA_030037895.1 Xanthobacteraceae bacterium
GAGAATGTGCGGGTTCGCCGCCTTCTCGAGATGCGGGATCGCCCATTTCGACACCACGAAGGTGCCGCGCGCGTTGATCTGGTACATGAGGTCGAAGCGCTTCATGTCGGTATCGGCGACCGGCGTCAGCGAAATCGCGCTCGCATTGTTGACGACGATGTCGATGCCGCCGAACCGCGCCGCGGTCTTGGCCAGCGCCTCCTTCACCAACGCCTCGTCGCGGACGTCGACCACGAGCGGCAAGGCCTTGCCACCGGCGCGCTCGATCTCTTCGGCGGCGGAGTAGATGGTGCCGGACAGCTTCGGATGCGGTTCCACGGTCTTCGCGGCGATAGCGACGTTGGCGCCGTCGCGGGCGGCGCGCAGTCCGAGCGCCAGCCCGATGCCGCGCGAAGCGCCGGTGATGAACAGGGTCTTTCCGGCAAGAGACATCGTCGACCTCATGTCTTGCGCGCAAGGAAGGCCTGGAACGCCGCCCGCGCCGCGTCGGATTGCGCCAGACGGCGCCGTCATCCGTCACGACGACAGGATCGGCCCCCAGCTACTCCCTACGCCACCTCGTCATGCGTGCCGGCCGCGGCGCGGTTCAGCTTGCATCCTTTCCGTGGCGAATGAGTTTCCCGATCGCGCGGAATTCTCCTCCGACCGCAGTCCGCGCCTGCGCTTCGATGGCGCGATAAAGGCCGACCACCCGTTCGCCGACGGGAGTGACCACCGCGCCTCCGCCTCCCGGGCCGCCGGTCTCCGCCGCCACCACGGGCTCACGCAGCGTGCGATTGAGTTCTTCGACGAGGAGCCAGGCGCGGCGGTAGGACATTCCGAGCGATCGCGCCGCCGCGGAGATCGATCCGGTCGAGCGGATCGCCTCCAGAAGCGCGATCTTGCCCGGACCGATGCGGTCGCCGGAAGCGAGATCGATGCGGATGGAAAGATGCGTGCCGGCCATGGTCGATTCCCCGCGCCGTTGAAGTCACGCCGATCATCCCGCCTTCGTCAAGGGGCATGCAGTCGGTCCATAAACAACGCCGGCACGGCGAAGCGACGGCGATTATATCGTCGGGCCCGTTGCAGGGCGTCCGCATGCCCGCGATTGAAATCAACGCGACCGAAGCCGGCAAAGAATCGGCGACTGCCGGCACGATCAAGCGTCGTGGTCGCCGAATCGATCGGGAGCAAGTGCCCGGTTTATTGCGGGGGCGCCTGTTGCCGGCCCGCTTCGGGCTTGGCTTCCGGCAAACGCTCCAGCGCCAGGCGGACGACCGGATCCAATCCGGCGCCGCCAGCCTTGAGATGCGCGATGATCGCGGTCCGCATCCGCGGCTCCCAGAACTTCCTGATGTGATCGGCCGTCCCGGCCGCGGCTTTCTCCTGCCCCTGGGTCACGAAGAACCTGCCGATCTGATTGGCCATGTAGACGAGCTTATCAGGCGACATTGATCACAACTTCTTTGCCGGTTTCTTTTTCGATGCGGTGCGGATGGGTGAAGATTTCAAAGCCGTCGCTGCGCGCGATCGCAACGAGCGTGATGCCGGCGCCGTCCGCCGTGCGCAAGGCGAGCGCGGTCGGCGCCGACACGGCGACGATGAGCGGCGCGCCGATGGCGGCGGTCTTTTGCACCATCTCCACCGATACACGGCTGGTGAGCAGCACCATGCCGCCGTGACCGGGCACGCGGTCGCGCGCCAGGGCGCCGGCGAGCTTGTCAAGCGCGTTGTGCCGGCCGACGTCTTCGCGCACGGCGAGGAGACCGGCGCCCGGCTGCCAAAATGCCGCGGCATGAACCGCCCGCGTTTGCCGATTGAGCTCTTGGCGCGGAGCGAGCGCCTCGAGCGCCCGCATGATCTCGGCCGGCGCGAAGGTCGCTCCGTCGCGCACGCGCCGAGCCGGGCGCACGGCTTCGTCGAGGCTGTCGATGCCGCACAGCCCGCAGCCGGTCGGCCCGGCGAGATAACGACGCCGCTCGCTCAAGGCGGCCGCGCGCGGCTCGGCGAGCCACATGCGCAACTCAATTCCGGCATCGTGCTCGACGATGTCGAGCTGGCGGATGTCCGCCGGCGAGGAAACAAGACCTTCCGTGACGCTGAAGCCGAATGCAAAATCCTCGAGGTCCTGCGGCGTCGCCATCATCACCGCATAGGAGCCGCCCTCATAGGTGAAGGCGACGGCGGCTTCCTCGGGGATGGTGCGCTTGCCGGCGGTTAAACCTTGATGACGCCAAACCGAGCAGGCGACCGCCTTCGTCGGCTCTCCCATGCCGTTACTCCGCCGCCTCCACGGTCGCGGCGACGCGGCGGCTCTTGCGCACGAGTTCGTTGTATTGCTCCTGCCATTCCGTCGGGCCGTTCGAAGGCGAGACCTGGACCGCGGTCACCTTGTATTCGGGACAACTGGTCGCCCAGTCGGCGTAGTCGGTGGTGACCACATTGGCTTGCGTGTTCGGGTGGTGGAACGTCGTGTAGATGACGCCCGGCGCCACGCGCTCGGTGATCCGCGCGCGCAGCGTGGTCTCGCCGGCGCGGCTCGCGAGCTTCACCCAATCGCCGTCGCGGATGCCGCGCTCTTCGGCGTCGTGCGGATGGATCTCCAGCCGGTCTTCCTCGTGCCACACGACATTGGCGGTGCGCCGGGTCTGCGCGCCGACATTGTACTGGCTGAGAATGCGGCCGGTGGTGAGCAACAGCGGATAGCGCGGGCCGACTTTTTCGTCGGTCGCGATATATTCGGTGACCATGAACCTGCCCTTGCCGCGCACGAAGCCGTTCATGTGCATGACCGGCGTGCCCTCCGGAGCCTTTTCGTTGCATGGCCACTGAATCGATCCGAGTTCCTCAATGCGTTTGAACGACACGCCGGCAAAGGTCGGCGTCAGCCGGGCGATCTCATCCATGATCTCGGACGGGTGATTGTAGCGCATGGGATAGCCCATGGCCTCGCTGATCAGGCAGGTGATCTCCCAATCGGCATAGCCGGCCTTCGGCTCCACGACCTTGCGCACCAACTGGATGCGGCGTTCGGCGTTGATGTAGGTCCCGTCCTTTTCCAGGAAGGTCGAGCCGGGCAGGAACACGTGCGCGTAATTGGCTGTCTCGTTCAGGAACAGGTCCTGCGAGACGACGCATTCCATCGCGGCGAGGCCGGCGGCCACGTGGTGCGTGTTGGGGTCGGACTGCAGAATATCCTCGCCCTGGATGTAGAGCGCCTTGAACGAGCCGTCGCAAGCCGCATCGAGCATGTTGTTGATGCGCAGCCCCGGCTCGTTGTCGAGCGTCTTGCCCCATGCCGCCTCGAACATGGCGCGCACCGCGTCGTTGGCGATATGGCGATAGCCGGAGAACTCGTGCGGGAACGAGCCCATGTCGCAGGAGCCCTGGACGTTGTTCTGGCCGCGCATCGGGTTCACGCCGACGCCGGGCCGGCCGACGTTTCCCGTCGCCATGGCGAGATTGGCCAGCGCCATGACCGCGGTCGAGCCCTGGCTGTGCTCGGTGACGCCGAGGCCGTAATAGATCGCGCCGTTGCCGCCGGTGGCGTAAAGCCGCGCCGCGCCGCGGATATCCTCGGCGGGAACGCCGGTCGCCTTGGCGACCGCCTCGGGGCTGTTGCGTTCCTCGGCGACGAAGGCCGCCCAGTCCTGGAAGGCGTCCCATTCGCAGCGCTCGCGCACGAATTGCTCCTTGATCAGGCCTTCGGTCACGATGACATGGGCAAGCGCAGTGAGGATGGCGACGTTGGTGCCGGGCAGGATCGGCAGGTGATAGGCCGCCTCGATGTGCGGCGAGCGCACGAGATCGATGCGCCGCGGATCGATGACGATGAGCTTGGCGCCTTGCCGCAGCCGCTTCTTCAGGCGCGAGGCGAACACCGGATGGGCGTCGGTCGGATTGGCCCCCATCACGATAGCAACATCGGTGTGCTCGACGGAATCGAAATCCTGGGTGCCGGCCGAGGTGCCGAACGTGGTGCTCAAGCCATAGCCGGTCGGCGAATGGCAGACGCGGGCGCAGGTGTCGACATTGTTGTTGCCGAAGGCCGCGCGCACGAGTTTCTGGACCAGGAAGGTCTCCTCGTCGGTGCAGCGCGAGGAGGTGATGGCGCCGATCGAACTGCGGCCGTATTTCGCCTGGATGCGCTTGAATTCCGAGGCGACGCGGGCGATCGCTTCCTCCCACGACACTTCACGCCACGGTTCGGTGATCTTCTCGCGCAGCATCGGCTTGAGGATGCGCTCCTTGTGATTGGCGTAACCCCAGGCGAAGCGCCCCTTGACACAGGAATGGCCGCGATTCGCCTTGCCGTCCTTGTACGGCACCATGCGCACCACCTGGTCGCCGCGCATTTCCGCCTTGAAGGCGCAACCCACGCCGCAATAGCCGCAGGTCGTGACCTCCGACCATTCCGGCTTGCCTTGCTCGATCACCGCCTTCTCGATCAGCGAACCGGTCGGACAGGCCTGGACGCAGGCGCCGCAGGAGACGCATTCGGATTCGATGAATTTCTCGTCCATCCCGGCGGCGATGATGGAATCGAAGCCGCGGCCCGAGACCGTCAGCGCAAAGGTGCCCTGCACCTCCTCGCAGGCGCGCACGCAGCGCGAGCACACGATGCACTTGGCCGGATCGAAGCTGAAATAGGGATTGGACTCGTCGATGCCGGGATTGCGGTGGCGCGCGCCGTCGAAGCCGTAGCGCACGTCCTCAAGCCCGACCGCCGCCGCGGTCGCCAAGAGATCGACGTCGGGGTGCTTGGCGCGGTCGAGCGTATCCACCGGATGGTCGGAGACGTAGAGCTCCATGACGCCTTTGCGGATGCGGTCGAGGCGCTCGCTCTTGGTGTGCACCACCATGCCGTCGGCGACCGGCGTGGTGCAGGACGCCGGGGTGCCGGCGCGGCCTTCGATCTCGACCAGGCACAGCCGACAGGAACCGAACGCTTCGAGCATATCGGTCGCGCACAGCTTCGGGATCTCGATCCCGGCCTCCATCGCGGCACGCATGATCGAGGTGCCTTCGGGCACCGAGATTTGCCTGCCGTCGATCGACAGCGTGACCGTCTTCTCCGCCTTTGAGCGCGGCGTGCCGTAGTCGATCTCGCGGACGAGGGTGCGGGTGGTCGGTTCCTGGACGAGCGACATAGCGCGTCTCCTATTCAGCAGCCTGCAGGCGCGGTGGCGCCGCAAAATCTTCGGGGAAATGGGTGAGCGCGCTCATCACCGGATAGGGCGTGAAGCCGCCGAGCGCGCACAGCGACCCGAACTTGAGCGTATGGCAAAGGTCCTCCAAGAGCGCCGTATTGGCAGCGCGGTTCTCGCCGCGGATGATGCGGTCGATGACCTCCATGCCGCGGGTCGAGCCGACCCGACACGGCGTGCACTTGCCGCACGATTCGATGGCGCAGAACTCCATGGCGAAGCGCGCCTGCTTGGCCATGTCCACGGTATCATCGAATACCACGATGCCGCCATGGCCGATCAAGCCTTCGCGCGCGGCAAAAGCTTCGTAGTCGAAGGGCGTATCGAACAGCGCGCGCGGAAAATAGGCGCCGAGCGGGCCGCCGACCTGCACCGCGCGGACCGGGCGGCCGCTGCGCGTGCCGCCGCCGATGTCGTCGACCAGTTCGCCCAACGTGACGCCGAAGGCGGTCTCGAACAGGCCGCCGTGCTTGACGTTGCCGGCGAGCTGGATCGGCATGGTGCCGCGCGACTTGCCCATGCCGAAATCGCGATAGAAGGCGCCGCCCTTGTCCAGGATGATCGGCACCGAGGCGAACGACAGCACGTTGTTGATGACCGTGGGGCTGCCGAACAAGCCTTTATGCGCCGGCAGCGGCGGCTTGGCGCGCACCACCCCGCGCTTTCCTTCGAGACTGTCGAGCAGCGAAGTCTCCTCGCCGCAGACATAGGCGCCGGCGCCGACGCGCACCTCCATGTCGAAGGCGCAGGATGAATCGGCGATCCGGTTGCCGAGCAGCCCGCCGCGCCGCGCCGCGGCAATCGCCGCCTCCATGGTGGCGGCCGAGTGCGGATATTCGGAACGGATATAGACATAACCCTTGGTCGCTCCGACGGCGATGCCGGCGATCGCCATTCCTTCGATCAGCACGAAGGGATCGCCCTCCATGATCATGCGGTCGGCAAAAGTGCCGCTGTCGCCCTCGTCGGCGTTGCAGATGATGTATTTCTGCGCCGCCTCGGTCTGCGCGACCGTGCGCCATTTGATGCCGGTCGGGAATCCGGCGCCGCCGCGTCCGCGCAGGCCAGACTGCACGACCTCCTCGACGATCGCCTGCGGACCGAGCGAGAGCGCGCGTTGCACGCTTCGACATCCCCCGTGCGCGCGATAATCTTCGAGCGAGCGCGGATCGACGACGCCGCAACGCGCGAAAGTGAGCCGCGTCTGCCGCTTGAGCCAGGGAATCTCCTCCGTCGGGCCGAGCCGCAACGGATGCGCGCCGTTGCCGAGGATGGCGCCCAAGAGGCTTTCGGCATCGCCCGGCGCGACCGGGCCATAGGCGAGGCGGCCGGCCGGCGTTTCGACTTCCACCATGGGCTCGAGCCAGTAAAGCCCGCGCGAGCCGGTGCGCACGATCTCCGCGGCGACGTTCCGCCGGGCCGCCGCCGTGCGAATCGCCGCCGCCACCTCCTCGGCGCCGACCGCCAGAGCCCCGGCATCGACCGGTATGAACAGCCGCAGCGTCATTGCTGCGCCTCCGCCAGCAAGGTTTCGAGACGCCTTTCATCGAGCCGCCCGACAACCCGGCCATCCAGCATCGCCGAGGGCGCCACGGCGCACAAGCCGAGGCAATAGACCGGTTCGAGGGTGACGCTGCCGTCGGGCGCGGTGCGCCCCATCGATAAGCCGAGTCGGGTTTCGGCGTGGCGGGCCAGCGGATCACCCCCGGCCGCCTGACAAGCCTCGGCACGACAGAGCTTGAGCACGTGTCGGCCCGCGGGCTCGCGGCGGAAGTCGTGATAGAAGGTGACGACGCCGTGAACCTCGGCGCGCGTGATGTTCAAAGTCTCCGCAATCAACGGTTCGGCGGCTTCATCGACATAACCGAATTGCTCTTGAATCGCGTGCAGAATAGGCAGAAGCGGTCCCTCGCGATCCAGGTGCTCTCGAATGCACTGGAGCGCGATTTCCTTATCCCAAGGAGTCCGGTCCCGATTGCGACTTCCTTGATGCATTGTGGACACCTAGGCGCGTCTCCTCATATGAGCCATTATGCGCCGCCGCGCATGTCGCGCGGAATAGATATGCACTTGATAGTAATTACAAAAGCTTTTCCAATAAACAGGCTTTTCGCCGCGCCCGGTTTTTGCGCTGCAATAACCGGAGATTGTTCCCTTGGTCATGGGCCTTGGCCCATCGTCCGCGAAGCGGGAGAAAGCGGGAGAATGACGTGATGGAGCTGCGATGAGGTCTTCCGAACTGCCCACATCGGCCGGCGCTCCGACGCCCCAACTCAGCTCGGTCTCGCGGGTGATCGTCGAGGCGAAGGACACCGTCGCGGCGCTCGTTCCGGGCATGCCGCCGGTCGCGGCAACGCCGTACCTCGTCGCGATCGCCGAGATGGCCTGCGGTCGCCTGGTGCAGGATCTGATCGAGCCGGGGCAGATCACGGTCGGCAGTCGGGTGGTCATCGATCATCTCGGTCCGAGCAAAGTGGGCGCCGAGTTGCTGATCAAGGCGGCGCTCATGAAGCGGGAGAGGAACCGCTTCAAATTCTCGGTCCGCATCGAGGACGGCGAGCGCACCGTCGCGGTCGTCGAGCACGAGCGCGCGGCGGTTTCGCTGCAGAAGATCATGGGCGCGTTGGGCTGAGCCGCGGCTGTGTTGGGAGGAAATCGATCGCATGCGAACGAATTGGCGGGCGGCGCCGGGCGAAGACCGCCTGGACATTGCCAAACGGCTTGACAATGGAGCCGCCACCAAAGGAACGGGGTCATGAAAGTCGCTTTGATCGGAGCTAGCGGGAACGTCGGCACGCGCTTATTGGCGGAACTCGTTTCGCGGGGTCATACCGTTACCGCCATCGTCCGCCATCCCGAGAAGGTCACGGCGCAACCGGGCATCATCGCCAAGCGCGGCGACGTGCTCGACAAAGCGGGCCTCGCGTCGCTGCTTGCCGGCCATGACGCCGCCATCAGCGCGGTGCGCTTCCTCGCCAGCGACCCGCGCGCGCTCATCGGCGCGGTGAAGGCCGCCCGCGTGCCCCGCTATCTCGTCGTTGGCGGCGCCGGCGGGCTCGAAGTGGCGCCCGGCCGGATGCTGGCGGACACGCCGACGTTTCCCGAGGCGTATAAGCCCGAAGCGCTCAAAGGCGTCGAGTTCCTGGAAAAATTGCGCGCAGAAAAGGAGCTCGATTGGAC
>JASHPW010000135.1 GCA_030037895.1 Xanthobacteraceae bacterium
CGCCTTCGGCGCCGCCCGCCGCTACCCCGTTCAAGCCGCAAGCCGGCGTTGCCGGTGACGGCGACGCCGACGGCGAGGAGGCGCTGGAGGACGGCGCGCTCGGCGAGCCCGATATCGACGAGGACGATCTCGAAAACTCGATGTCGCTTGCGGCCATCGAGGCCGAACTCAAGCCCAAGGTGCTGGAGACCTTCGACACCATCGCCGACGCCTTCAAGCGCCTGCGCCGGCTGCAGGACCTCGACATCCAGAACAAGCTCAAGAACGCGTCGCTCTCCCCGGCGCAGGAGCGTAAGTCGAAAAAGCTCAAGGAAGAGATCATCCAAGAGGTGAAGTCGCTGCGGCTCAATCAGGCGCGCATCGACGCTCTGGTCGAGCAGCTCTACGATATCAACAAGCGGCTGGTCAGCCATGAAGGCCGGCTGATGCGGCTTTCCGAGAGCCACGGCGTCGCGCGCGACGATTTCCTCAAGAACTACCAGGGCTCCGAGCTTGATCCGCGCTGGCTCAACCGCGTGTCGAAGCTCTCCGCCAAGGGTTGGAAGAATTTCGTCGCCCGCGACAAGGACCGCATCAAGGAACTGCGCGCGCAGATCCACGCGCTCGCCACCGAGACCGGGCTCGAAATCGGCGAATTCCGCAAGATCGTGCACATGGTGCAGAAGGGCGAGCGCGAAGCGCGCCAGGCCAAGAAGGAAATGGTCGAAGCCAACCTGCGCCTGGTCATCTCCATCGCCAAGAAATACACCAACCGCGGCCTGCAATTCCTCGACCTGATCCAGGAAGGCAATATCGGGCTGATGAAGGCGGTCGACAAGTTCGAGTACCGCCGCGGCTACAAGTTCTCGACTTACGCCACCTGGTGGATCCGCCAGGCGATCACGCGAAGCATCGCCGACCAGGCGCGCACGATCCGCATCCCGGTGCACATGATCGAGACCATCAACAAGATCGTGCGCACCTCGCGGCAGATGCTCAACGAGATCGGCCGCGAGCCGACGCCGGAGGAACTTGCGGAAAAGCTCGGCATGCCGCTGGAGAAGGTGCGCAAGGTGCTCAAGATCGCCAAGGAGCCTTTGTCGCTGGAGACGCCGATCGGCGACGAGGAGGACAGCCACCTCGGCGATTTCATCGAGGACAAGAACGCGATCCTGCCGATCGACGCCGCCATCCAGTCGAATCTGCGCGAGACCACGACGCGGGTGCTGGCCTCGCTCACCCCGCGCGAGGAGCGCGTCTTGCGCATGCGCTTCGGCATCGGCATGAACACCGATCACACGCTGGAGGAAGTGGGCCAGCAATTCTCGGTGACGCGCGAAAGAATTCGCCAGATCGAGGCCAAGGCGCTGCGCAAGCTCAAGCATCCGTCGCGGTCGCGCAAGCTGCGGAGCTTCTTGGACAATTGAAGCTTTCGGTCCCCGGCTTGACCCGGGGTGCACAACGCGCGGGCCCCTCCCTTCGCCCGGCTTCGCCGGCCCGGGGCCCTTGCCGGCAAGCAATTGCCGTTTAATCTTTCTCAAGTTGCATCGAAGGACGGCGATCGTGTATCGGCTGGCGGTGTTGGTCATCGCGATGGTGATGATGGCGGGCGGCGGCGCCGCCCGGGAGAACCTCAGTCCGCAGGAGTTCACCGACGCCGTGGCGACGGCTGCCACGGCGGCGATGCCCGCCGCCAAGATCACCGTGGCCGGCGCGCTGCAGATCGATAGCCGCGACGCGCATGGCGCAACGACCACGACGGATCTGGGAAACGCTTATCAACTCTATGTCCGCGATCCGCAGCACCTCGATGAGCTGATCCAACGCTGCCTCGGTGTTCTGGCCGACACGATACGCCACGCCGACGCCGAGCCGACGCCCGATCGCTCGCGCATCGTCCCGATTCTCAAAACGCGGCGATGGGTGGAAGAACTGCGGCAAGCGTCAAACACGCGCGACAAGGCCGAACCGGCGCCGGAGCCGTTGACCGAGCCCTTTAATGCGGAGTTGATGATCGTTTACGTCGAGGACCGGCCTTCATCCATGCGTTTTTTGACGACGCGCGACGATGTCGGCGACCGCACCCAGTTGCACGATCTGGCCCTCGACAATTTGAAGCGCCTTCTGTCCAGGATCAAAATGCACGCCGCCGCCGACGGCGTCTTCCTCGTCAGCGCCGGCGGCAATTACGAGGCGAGCCTGTTGCTGATCGACGGTTTTTGGTTGAGCGGCCAGATCAAGGTCGACGGCGACTTCGTCGTCGCCGTGCCGGCCAAGGACGCGCTCATCCTCACCGGCTCGAATAACCAGGCCGGCATCGCCCGCTTGCGCGCGGTCGCCGCCGACATCGCCGCGGGGCCGTATGCCTTGACGTCGACGCTGTTCGTCTATCGCGACGGCAAGTTCGTCACGTTCGACGGCAAGTGAGCTCGGGCCTCAATCGGATTGCGCTCCGGCTTCTTGGTGGCGCACGATCTTTCCGGAAAACCGGTTGCCACTCCGGATCGAGTCCGGGGCGAGCTTTTTCCGGATCATGCTCTATAATGAAGAGTTGCGGCTTCCCGTTCGACCGCACGATCCTCCGGCCCCGGCCGGACTCCGCGGCTTTGGGAATCGTCCCCGTGTTGAATCATGAATCGGGGCTGCGTAAAAACGGCTGCCGCTGATCCGCCACAGCCGACGCAGCGAGGCGCATCATGCATTTGCACTCCATCGCCCCGTGGACGCACGGTCACGCCTTTCTCGGCGCCCATCACCGCGCGCATGAGCGGCGCATGTGGAGCGTGGTGGCGCTGACCGCGGTCATGATGGTCGCCGAGATTGGCGGCGGCGCGCTGTTCGGCTCCATCGCGCTTGTCGCCGACGGCTGGCACATGGCGACCCACGTCGCCGCGCTGGCGATCGCCGGGCTTGCCTATCTCTTCGCCCGCCGGCACGCCGATGATGCGCGCTTTTCGCTGGGCACCGGCAAGTTCGGCGAGCTGGCGGCGTTCGCCAGCGCGGTCATCTTGGGGATGATCGCGCTCGGGGTGGGCTACGAATCGGTGCTGCGGCTCATCCATCCCGTCGCCATCCATTTCCGCGAGGCGATCCCGATCGCCGCGCTGGGCTTGTGCGTGAATCTCGCCAGCGCCTGGCTGCTGCGCGAGGACCATGACCATGATCGCGCGCCTCCCGGCTATGACCGCGGCGTCCATCATGACGATACCAATTTTCGCGCGGCTTACGTGCACGTGCTCGCCGATGCGCTGATCTCGGTCTTGACGATCGCCGGCTTGTCGGTGGCATGGGCGTTCGGATGGACCTTCATGGATCCGTTTGTCGGGCTTGTCGGCATGGTGGTGATCGCGTCTTGGGCGCTGAAACTTATCCGCGCCGCCGGCAACGTGCTGCTCGACGCCGTGCCCGATCCGGAACTCGAGCGACGCATCCGCGCGCGCATCGAAAGGGGCGGCGACCGGATCACCGACCTGCATCTCTGGCAGCTCGGTCCGGGCCACGCCGCGCTGATGGCGTCGGTCGTTTCCGACCGGCCGCTGGCGCCGTCGGTCTACAAGCAGCGGCTCGACGATCTCGACGGGCTCTCGCACGTGACCATCGAAGTGAACGAATGCCCGCACTGAGGCGGCCGCGAATAGTGATCGGCGCGCAGCGCATGGGAAATACCGCTCGGCACAGGAACGACTCCAACTATTTGCCGGTCCCCATTCGCCGTTCGCCATTCCTCGTGCGCCGTTCGGGAATCTATTCGTTGTTCGCCATTCGCTATTTGCTTGTCACCGCGCTCGTCGCCGGCCTGTCGCAAGCGGCGCCGGCGCAGCAGCGGCCGGCGCAATTCGTCGATGCCGCCGCTCTCGTGCCGGGGCTCATCGTCGACATGCGCTATGCCGGCGCGCACAATTTCGTCGGCCGGCCGATCGACGGGTACGAGGCGCCGCGCTGCCTGCTGACGCGGGCGGCCGCGAGTGCGCTGGCCGCCGTCGCGCGCGACCTCGCGCCGCGCGGCCTCGTGCTCAAAGTCTTCGACTGCTACCGTCCGACGCGCGCCGTGGCGGATTTCGAACGCTGGGCGCGCGACCTCACCGCGCTCGCCGGCAAGGTCGAGTTCTATCCCGACGTCGACAAGCGCACCCTGTTCCGCGACGGTTATATCGCGTCGCGTTCCGGCCATTCGCGCGGCTCGACCGTCGATCTGACGCTGGCGCGGGCCGACGGGCGCGAGCTCGACATGGGCACGCCGTTCGACTTTTTCAGTCCGCGATCATCGCCCGCCGATGCCGGCGTCGGTCCTCCGGCGCGGGCCAACCGCGCCTTGCTCGCCGCTTCCATGCGCCGCCGCGGCTTTCGCCCCTACCACAAGGAATGGTGGCACTTCACGCTGGCGCGGGAACCGTTCCCCGACAGCTATTTCGATTTTCCGGTGCGCTGATAGTCTGCGCCCCGGGCACCATGACCAAGAGAACTGCAGATGGGCTCCCTTGCACACGGTTCGAGGCAGATACGCTATGAAGTGGACGGCCCGGCGGAAGGGCCGGCCTATGTGCTGATCAACGGTTTGACGCAATATATCGAGCTTTGGGAGACCTATCGGGAGACTCTGGCGGCGAAGGGATTCCGCGTGGCGACCTTCGATTTGCTGGGACAGGGGGTGTCCGAAAAGCCGAGCCTGTTCATCGACCAGGACGAGCAGGTGGCGGTGGTCCGCGAGCTCGTCGCCCAATTGGGAGAGGGGCCGGTTTTCCTCGCCGGCATCAGCTTCGGCGGCGTCATCGCGCTGCGTTACGCCATCGCCCACGGCGACACCATCGCCGGGCTGGTGCCGATATCGAGCTTTGCCGAGCTGTCGCCGCAACTCCTGCTGTTGGGCAACGCCATGCGCACCGGCCTCATCCTGGGCGGGACCGGCTATCTGATGGATTTGCTGCTGCCGATGAATCTCTCGAACGAATGGCTCGCGCCGCAGCTCGACACGCTTGAGTCCTCCAAGCGACGGGGATGGCTCTTGAACGACGTCTACGCGTTGCAGAACCTGATGGACTCGTTCTTCGATTTCGAGCCGCTGACCCCGCGTTTGTCGTCCATTCGCGTCCCGACGATGATCTTGAACGGCGAGTTCGATTTCCTCACGCCCCGCCCGCTGCAGGAGTCGTTGCGCGCGCACATCCCGGATAGCGCGCTGGTCGTGGTTCCGCGCGCCTACCATGCGTTCACGCTGGAAAAGCCGGCGTTGACGGCCGATCTGTTGGCGCGGTTCGCCGATGACGTGCTGGCGGGCAGGTGGCAGGGCAAGGGATCGGTGTGGATCGGGCCGGACGAGCCCGGCGGCGCGTTCATCCCGTTCCCCGCCGGCTACGACCATTTGCGCGCGCTGCCGATACGCCAGGACATGCCGGCGCCGGCGCCGCCGGCATGAATCCGTTCCTCGGCCCGCTCGACCGCGGCGGCCGCGTTCCGGCGCTTCAGCAGACCCGCGTCTCGGCGTTTCTCATGTCGACGCATGGGGCGATGGCGCGCCGGCTCGCCGTCGCGCTGCCCGCGCACCTCTACGACGGCGGGCAAGTGGACCTGCATGCGCAATATTGCCGGGAGATGGAGGTTCTCTCGCTGCTCGCTCGCGCCACTTCATGGGTCTCCGATCCGATGCTCGCTGTGCTGATCTGGCGATGGGAGGCCGCCTGGCTGCCGCAGCCGGTCGAGGGGACGGCCGATCGCTCGCATGGTCTCCTCATCGATCGCGCGGCGTTCGGCCACGCCCTGCACGCCGTGCGGCCGGCGGCGCTCTTGTCCGAGGACGTCGCCGCGACCGACCCGTTCGTGCTGGCGCTGCGGCGCATCGAGCTTGAAAGCGGACGGTTGCTGCAGGCCCAGATCCTGGTGCTGAAGGGTCCGCAGCTTCCTTCATCCCGTGCCGCCGCCGCCGCCGCGGTGGAGCGACGCCACGCTCAGCTCCGCGAAATCTGGACCGCGATGCTGCGTGGAATAAATGTCGACACCAGCGGCCGGCATCGGGTCGAGACCGCTTACGCGCGCGCCCGGAAAGCGAAGGCAAATTTGGCCGGCACCGCCGGCGTCACAACCCCAAATAAAACTTCTTGATCAAATCGTTATCGTTAAGCTCGTCGGCCGAGCCGCCCGCGAAGGCGATCCTGCCGTGCACGATCACGTAGCCGCGGTTGGCGATGCGGATCGCCTGGGTGAAGTTCTGTTCCGCCATCAGCACGGTGAGATTGTAGCGCTGTTTCATCTCGGCGATCGCCTCGATGGTGCGTCCGACCAGGATCGGGGCGAGGCCGACCGACGGCTCGTCGACCAGGAGGATTTTCGGCGCCAGCATCAGGGCGCGGGCGAGCGCGAGCATTTGCTGCTCGCCGCCGCTCATGCTGCCGGCGAGTTGCGCGCGGCGCTCGGCGAGGCGCGGAAAAGTCTCGAAACAAACCTCGAGATTGCGGGCGAGTTCGCGGCGCGCGGTGCGGCGGAAGGCGCCGAGCAGCAGGTTTTCCTCCACCGTCAACTTCGGAAACAGCCGGCGGCCTTCCGGCACCAGCGCGATGCCGAGATCGACGATCTCCTCGGTGCTGCGGCCGATGAGGTCGTGATGGACGCCGTCGATCTCGGCGATGATCGATCCGGCGCTCGGCCGCACGATGCCCATGATGCATTTCATGAGCGTCGACTTGCCGTTGCCGTTGGTGCCGAGGAGAGCGACGGTCTCGCCGGCACCGATATGGAGCGAAACGTCCTCGATCACGCGCACCGCCCCATAGGCGGCGTGAATGCCGGCGACGGTGAGGCTACTGGCCAAGATACGCCCTTTCCACGTCCGGATTGTGCACCACCTCGTCCGGTTCGCCGTCGGCGATCTTGCGCCCGGAGACGAGCACGACCAGGCGCTGCGAGAAGCTCATTACCGCGCGCATGATGTGCTCGATGAGGATGATGGTGACGCCCTGTTCGTTCAAGCGCTTGAGCAGCGCCAGCAGGTCCTCGACCTCCGAGTGGGTGAGGCCGGCCATCGATTCGTCGGCGATCAGGAGCTTGGGCTCCGCCGCCATGGCGCGGGCGAGTTCAAGCTTGCGCATCTCGACCTGGGTGAGGTCGCGCGGCAGCCGCTGCGCCTTGTTGTCGAGCCCGACTTCGCGCAAAAGCTCGAAGGAGCGCGCCTCGATGTCGCGGGCGGAGTGCACGGCGCCCCGCGCCGCCACGGTGTAGATGAGCGGGATGCGCATGTTGTCGATGAGGCTGAGGCTGGCGAACGGGCGCGGCAGTTGAAAGGTGCGGGCGAGGCCGAGGCGCGTGCGCTGATGTGCGACCGATCGGTGAAGCAAATGACCGTCGAAGCGCACCGAGCCGGCTTCGTTGCGCAGCGTGCCGCAGATGCAGTTGACCAGCGTGCTCTTGCCTGACCCGTTCGGCCCGATGAGGCCGACGCGCTCGCCGGCGCGCACCGCGAGCGAGATGTTTTCCAAGGCAACGAAGCCGCCGAAGCGCTTGCCGAGATCCTTGACGTCGAGAAGCCAGTTCACGGCGCAGGTCCCGGCGCGTCGGCGGCGATCCGGCTGCGGCCGACGAGGCCGGCCGGCTTGTGCCGGATATATCTGTGCACCAGCCCGATAATGCCTTCCGGCGCCACGATCACGAAGCCGACGAGAAGGCAGCCGACGATCAGGAGATTGACCGCCGACGAGATCGTCACCGTCGCGATCTGCTGCAGCGAGGCCAAAAGAAGCGTGCCGATCACCGGACCGACCCAGCTCGTCGTGCCGCCGATCAACGGCATGGCGATCGCGTTCACGGCGTAATCGAAGCCGAAGGTCGAGGACGGTTGCAGATAGCCGATGTAGTACGGGAACGGGGCGCCGGCCATGCCCATGAGCGCGCCGGAGATGGTGGTGGCGATCAGCTTGAGCCGCAGCGTCGGCACGCCGGAAGCCTCCGCCGCCTGCTCGTCGTCGCGAATGGTGGCGAAGCCGTAGCCGAGTCGCGAGCGCTCGATGAGCCGGGCGACGGTTATCGCCGCCACGGCCAGGAGCAGCATGATGAGGAACAGATACCTGACATAGTTGCCGATCAGCGGCGCGACCTCGGGGCGCACGATATAGGCGCCGCGCGATCCGCCGACATAGTCCCAGTTGACGACCAGCGTTTCCAGGACGACGGCGAGCGCCAGCGTGGCGATGGCGAAGAACGCGCCGCGCAGCCGCAGCGTCAGGTAGCCCATGCCGAAGCCGACGATGCCCGACACTACGCCGCCGAAGATGAGCAGGATCGGAATCGGAAGCGGATAGAACCTGTGAAACGCGACGGTCGAATAGGCCCCGAGCCCGAAGAAGCCGGCGGTACCGAAATTCACGTAGCCGCAATAGCCGCCGAGGATGTTCCACGCCGTCGACAGCACCATGTATTGCATCACCACGTAGCCGGCAAAGAAAACGTAATCGTTGTTGAAGGCGACCGCGGCGACGAACGCCGCGCCGGCGATGACGAGGCAGATGAGAAGGAAAATGGGCGTGCGCACGGCTAGCGTCCCAACAGGCCGGCGGGGCGCACCGCCAGCGTCAGCAATAGGAAGCCGAACGATACCGCCGGCGCCCAGGACGGGCCGTAGAACGTCGAGGTCAGGCTTTCGACGATGCCGATCAGCATGGCGGCGACCAGGGTCCCGGGCAGGCTGCCCATGCCGCCGAGCACGCAGATCGCGAACACGCGGCCGATATATTCACGTCCGACCGAGGGCTCGACCGGCTGGATGATGATCAGGAAAGCGCCGGCGAGCGAGGCCGTGGCGATCGAAATGCCGAAAGCGATGCGCTTGATGCGGACCGGATTGACTGCCATGAGCTGCAGTGCCAGTTGATCCTGCGCCACGGCCATGATCGCGCGGCCGACGAAGCTCTTGGTGAGCAGGAGCTGCAGGACCGCGATCAAGAGCAGCGACACCACGCACGGCACCATGATGCGCAGCGGGATATCGATCGCGCCGAAGTGCCAGGTGGGACCGATATAGGGCGCGTTGACGTAGCGGTAGTCGACGCCGAAAAAGAGAATGAGCGTCACTTCGGTGATGAACAGGAGACCGAAGAAGAAGGCGAGGCCGCGCAGCGATTCCTGGCCGCGCTTCTCGAACGAGACGTAATAGATCTGATAGATGCCGGCGCCAAGCACGTAGAACGCCGGCGCCATGATGATGCTGGTCAGGATCGGGTCGAATCCGAAATCGGCATTGACGATATAGGCGATGTAGGAGCCGAGAATGATGAAGGCCGGATGGGCGATGTTGACGATGTCGAGGATGCCGAACGACAGCGACACGCCGGCCGTCACCGCCGCGTAGAAGCCGCCGATCAGGATGCCGGAGACGATGGCATTGATCAGAAGATCGAAAGAAAAAATCATCACCTCAACCCAGCATTATCCCCCGCGCGCCGGCGGCGTTACGGCTTGCCCAGATTCGTTGAAAACCCCGCCCCGCCTGCGGCGAGAGGTAAGTTTGCGCCGCAATCGCGGTGAGCGAGCCGCAACGCGATTGCGAGCTTGGCGGCAAGGCCCCTCACCCTACCTCTCTTCGCGTGCGGGGAGAAATGACACTACGCCGCGGCGCGCACCTGGTCGGGGATCGCGAGCGGCTTGTTGGCGCTGTCGAGGAACTCGACGGTCAGGAAGACCATCTCCTTGTCGCCGATGTTTTCGAGGTCATGGACCTTGTACTGGCCGGACCCATAGGTCTCCTGCCGGGTCTCGCCGGGCCGATAGGTGTGGTCCACCGTGGTGCCGTCGTGCACGTGCTGGCGCCCGCGGCCGCCGCTCACCGAGGTCCAGAAATAATCGAGCACGTGACGATGGCAGCCGATCCGCTCGCCGGGAGCGAGCCGGATGATCCACACCCGCACGCGTTCGCTTTCCGAAACGAGCGCGGTGCCGACGCAGCCATTGTTGTTCGCCCGCTCGCGCTCGAATTCCGCGGCGATTGCGCGCGGCCATGCCGATTTGTCGGCGCGATCGCTCGTCTTGTCCAGCATGGTCAAAGCCATGGCGTTCCTCCGGGGATTATTGGCACAATATAGAAAACCTTTCCGCCCGGGGAAATAGCGGGATTTTTGCATGGCAAGGCAACGCCGCGCTTTGATCGTGGGCGGCTCGATGAGCGGGCTGCTGGCCGGCCTGATGCTCGGGCGGCGCGGCTGGGCGGTCGATATTTTCGAGCGCGTCGACAGCGAGCTTGCCGGCCGCGGCGCCGGGATCGTGGCGCAGCGCGAGCTGATGGCGCGAATGAACGCGCTCGGGCTCGGGACGCGCGCTCTCGGCGTTGCCGTCGCCACGCGCAAGATGCTCGATGCCTCGGGCGCCGTCGCCGCCACTATCGCCTGCCCTCAAGTGCTGACCGCCTGGGAGCGCGTCTACCGCGCGCTGCGCGACGCGTTCCCGGCCGAACGCTATCACCGCGGCCGCGGCCTCGAGAGGTTCGAGCAGAACGGCCGCGGCGTGCTCGCCCGTTTCAGCGACGGCAGCAGCAGCGAGGGCGACGTGCTCATCGGCGCCGACGGTCTGCGCTCGACCGTGCGCCGGCAATGCCTGCCCGATGTCGCGCCGCTTTACGCCGGCTACGTGGCCTGGCGCGCGCTCGTCCCGGAGCGGGCGCTGCCCGGCGCAATCCACCGCGAACTGTTCGACGCCATGGCGTTCTGCCTGCCGCCCGGCGAGCAGTTTCTCGGCTATCCGATCGCCGGCCCCGACAACGATCTGCGACCCGGCCGGCGCCGTTATAACGTGGTGTGGTATCGTCCGGCGGACGAGGCCAAGGAGCTGCGGCGGCTGCTCACCGACGAGAACGGCGTCACGCATTCGATCTCAATCCCGCCGCCGCTCATTCGTCGCGATGCCGTCGCAGACATGCGCGCCGCGGCCGAACGCCTGCTGGCGCCGCAATTCCGCGCCATCGTGCGATTGATCGACGAGCCGATCCTGCAGCCGATCTACGATCTCGCCAGCCCGCGTCTCGCCTTCGGCCGGGTCGCCATCATCGGCGACGCGGCCTTCGTGGCGCGGCCCCATGTCGCAGCCGGGGTCTCCAAGGCGGCCGACGACGCGGCGGCGCTCGCCGAGGCGCTCGCCGGCGAGAACGTTGAAGAGGCGCTGCGCCGCTTCGAGGCGCGTCGGCTGCCGGAGGGCACGCGGATCATCGAGCGCGCGCGCCACCTCGGCGCCTATCTGCAGGCGACGCAGAGCGCCGATGAGCGCACGCGCTCCGCCCGCCACGGCGTTCCGCAGGCGGTCCTCGCCGAGACCGCGGTGCTCGACTTTTTGTATCGGTGAGCGGCGACGGTGCAAATTGCGCCGGTCCGCCTTGGCTTCCGGCCATGCGTTGCGGCTTTCTTGCAAAGCCTTTTCTGAAATATCTCAAGGAACGAATCTATGGGATGAATATTGTCTCAGATGGCTAAAACATAACATTACCTCACGGTCGGAATATGAGCTGCTGTTCCGGCGCCGGCGGTCAATTCATGCCCAAATCATACCGGCCGGATAGGATTTAGCGGAAATTTGACGGGTCGAGCGGCGACGCCTTACGGTTGAGTCATCGCCACCGTTGTGAATTTCATGTAAAGTCAGGAAACTGGTCCATGGATTTCGCGCGATGAATAGCGATTTTGCGGCGGACATCGACGCGGTCGACAACATCGAGGCGGTTCCGGCCATCCTGAATGTCGTATGCCGCGTCACCGGGATGGGCTTTGCCGCCGTCGCGCGCGTCACCGAGAACCGCTGGGTCTGCCTCGCGGTCAATGACGAAATCGACTTCGGGCTCAAACCCGGCGGCGAACTTCCGGTCGAAACGACGATCTGCCGCGAGGTCCGGCAAAACCGTGAAGCCGTGGTCATCGACCACGTCGCCGAGGATGGCGCCTATTGCCGACATCCCACGCCGAAGATGTATGGCTTCCAAAGCTACATTTCGATGCCGATTTTCCTCAAGGACGGCGGCTTCTTCGGCACGCTGTGCGCGATCGATCCCAAGCCGGCCAAGCTGAAAAATCCGGGTGTGATCGGGATGTTCAAGCTGTTCGCCGAGTTGATCGCTTTTCACCTCGATGCCGGTCAACGGCTGGCGACGGCGAAAGCCAGTCTTCTCGACGCGCGCACCACGGCGGAGTTGCGCGAGCAGTTCATCGCCGTTCTCGGCCACGACCTGCGCGATCCGCTGGCTTCCGTCGGAGCCGGCACGGCGCTGCTGCAAAGGACGCCGCTCGATGAGAAGGCGCGCTCCATCGTCGCGATGATGGACAAAAGCGTCGCCCGCATGTCCGCCCTCATCAACGATGTGCTCGACTTCGCCCGCGGCCGTCTCGGTCCCGGATTGACGCTGACGCGCGCCATGACGCCTTTGGAACCCGTTCTCAAGCAGGTCATCGCCGAGTTGCAGACCATCCATCCCCGGCGGATCATCGAGGTCGAATTTGATCTGACGCGTCCGGTGGTCGCCGACCGCGTTCGCATCGGCCAGCTTTTTTCCAATCTGCTCGGCAATGCCCTGACCTACGGCGCGGAGAACGCGCCGGTGCGCGTGAAGGCGGCGACCGGCGGCCGTTTCGAATTGATGGTCAGCAACAAGGGTCCCCCCATACCTGCCGCGGTGATGGGTCGCTTGTTTCATCCCTTCACCCGCGGTGAGGTTCGGCCGGATCAGAAGGGGTTGGGTCTCGGCCTCTATATCGCCTCCGAGATTGCGCGTGCGCACGGCGGAAAAATCCACGCCGAGTCGTCGGTCGAAGAGACGCGCTTCACGTTCTCGATGCCGCTCGACCACGGCGCGCGCAGCGATGAGCCCGGAACCTCAACAACGACAACGCCGGACCTGCCCGACAAGGGTTATGGATTTCGACCCCGCGTGCTTCGCCCGCGGCTCCGGAATGACTACACGTGCTGGCCGCCGTTGATGTGGATCTCGGCGCCGTTGACGTAGGAAGCGGTGTCCGTGCACAGCACGTAGATGATCTTCGCCACCTCGTCCGGAGTGCCGAGGCGGCGCATCGGGATATGTTCGACGATCTTTTCGGTGCCGGGGGAGAGCATGGCGGTGTCGATCTCGCCCGGCGCAATGGCGTTGACGCGGACGCCGAGCGGCCCGAAATCGGCGGCCATCTCCCGCGTCAGCGCGGCGAGCGCCGCCTTCGAGGTCGCGTAGGCGGCGCCGGCGAAGGGATGCACGCGCGAGCCGGCGATCGAGGTGACGTTGACGACGGAGCCCTTGGCCGCCTCGAGTTCGTCGAGCAGCCCGCGCGCCAGCATGATCGGGGCGAAAAAATTCACCCGGAAAACGTGATGCCAGTCGCTGCGCGAGGTGTCGATCGAGCCGAGGCGCTCGCCGCTCGCCGTCTTCGGCGAGATTGCCGCGTTGTTGACCAGCGCATTGAGTTCGCCGTTGAGGCGCCGCTTGATCTCCCTGATGGCGGCGTCGGTGTTGTCCGCGTCCGCCAGATCGACTTGGATATGGTCTTCAGGCCCCGCTTCCCACGGACAATTTTCCGGAAACGGATGCCGCGAGCAGGTGATGACGCGCCAGCCGGCGGCGGAAAACCGCTTTACGGTGGCGTGGCCGATGCCGCGGCTCGCCCCGGTGAGAAGCAGCGTGCGGCGCGGCTGGTTGGTCGTTGGCATTGGCTTTTTCCGATCCTGCCGACCTTGAGCCATGATCCGACTCAATCGAAACGGCAGTCAACGTTTTTTGTTCACGCCTGATATTTTCCAATTAAAAAGAGGCCATCGTCCGCATTTGCATTTTTCTCAAGGGTAGAGCCGCGATTTGCGCCATGGTGCGCTCGGGTCGGGGCGCGTGAAAATGATGCGGTCGTGCAGCCGGAACGGCCGCTCCTGCCAGAACTCGAACTCCCGCGGCTTGACGCGATAGCCCGACCAATGCGGCGGCCGCGGCACCGTGCCGAGCGCGAACTTCGCGGTATAGATCGCCACCGCTTTTTCGAACGCCAGGCGGCTTTCGAGCGGCGCCGATTGCTTGCTGGCCCAGGCGCCGATCTGCGCCGGGCGCGGACGCGTGGCGAAATAAGCGTCGGCCTCCGCCGCCGCGACCGGCTCGACGCTACCGCGCAGGCGCACTTGGCGCTGCAGCGACTTCCAATAAAACGTCAACGCCGCCTTCGGCGCGGCCGCCAATTCATGTCCCTTCACGCTGTCGAGGTTCGTGTAGAACACGAAGCCGCGCTCGTCGAACCCCTTCAGCAGCACCATCCGCGCATTGGGCAGCCCGTCGCCATCGACGGTGGCGAGCGCCATGGCCTCCGGATTGACCGGCTCGGAACGCTTGGCCTCGGCAAACCAGGCCGCGAACAGAGACAGCGGCTCGTCGGCGGCGGTGAAGTCACCGCTCGTTAACCATGGCGGGTGTTCTATCGAGGTTGCGTCGGACATTCTCGGAGTACCCAGGTGCTCGCGTGCGATCAGGATGTGCGCCGCTGGTCTCTATATAATGGAACCGCGGCGCCGCGCCTATGCAGGCCGCTGCGTCGGTTGACGACGCTGGCCGCCGTGCTCTGTGCGTTTGCCGTCGCCGGCTGCTCCTATCAGCTCGCCTCGCTCATTTCGAAGAGCGATGCGGGCGCGGACACGACCGGCGCCATCGGCCAGCCAAGCGCGCGGGCCGGCCACGCCGCGGACGCTGCGGAGCCGACGGAGGTCGACCTCGCCTTCGCACGCGCGGTTGCCGCGGACGCGCTGGCGCGCGGCGGCAAGGATAACAGCGTCCCCTGGGAGAACCCGCAGACCGGCGCCGGCGGTAACATCACGCCGCTCGCCGCCTCCTATAGCGAAGGCGGCTTCACCTGCCGCGATTTCCTTGCCAGTTATGTGCACGGAGAATCGGAAGCTTGGCTGCAAGGTGAAGCCTGCCGCACCGACCGCGGCAAGTGGGAGGTGAAGAGTCTAAAACCCTTCAACCGCGGCTGATCGGGCTGTTGTCGCGGCGCCGGTGCGGTGTTGCATTGCGACGCGCGCGCTCAAGGCCCACATTGGAAGCGACGCGGGCGGGCGGGGCCGGCCCCAAAACCAAAGCGGAGTCAATGGGGAATGCGCGATCCCTATGAGGTGTTGGGCGTCGATCGCAAGGCGAGCGCGGCCGACATCAAGAGCGCTTTCCGGCGGCAGGCCAAGAAACTTCATCCTGACGCCAACAAGAACGATCCGAAGGCGGCGTCGCGCTTTGCCGAGCTCAATGCCGCCTATGAAATCCTCGGTGAGGAGGACAAGCGCAAGGCGTATGACCGCGGCGAGATCGACGCCGAAGGCAAGCCGCGGTTCCGCGGCTTCGAAGGTTTTCGGGCCGGCCCAGGTGCTGCCGGCCCCGGCGGTCCCGGCGGTCCCGGCGGCTTTGGGCCAGAGGCTGAATTCGAGACCTTCAGCTTCGGCCCGGAGGGCTTTACCCGCAGCACGCGGCGCGGCAGGGGCGCCGGATTCGGCAGCTTTGAGGATATCCTCAAGGATGCCTTTGGCGGCATGGGCGGTGCCGGCGCCGGCGCGCGCCGCGGCGCCGCCGACGCGGCATTCGAGGCCGAGGATTTCGGCGTCGGAGCGGACGTCACCGCGGCGCTCACCGTGACCCTGTCGGACGCGGCGCGCGGCGTCACGCAGCGGGTGCATCTGCCGACGGGCAAGGACGTCGAAGTCAAGATTCCGGCCGGGATCGCCAATGGCCAGCAGATCAGGCTGCGCGGCCAGGGCAGGGCGGCGGCCGGCGGGGCCGGCGACGCGTTGATCACCGTCTCGATCGCGCCGCACCCGATCTTCACGCTCGAAGGCGCCGACGTGCGGCTCGATCTGCCGGTCACGCTTTACGAGGCGACGCTCGGCGCCAAGGTGCGCGTGCCGACGCTCGACCGGCCAGTCGAGATCACGATCCCGCCCGGCACCAGCAGCGGGCGCACGTTCCGTCTCAAGGGTAAGGGCTTTCCCGCCAAAGCCGGCCGCGGCGATCTCCTCGCCACCGTCCGCATCATGCTGCCCGAGCACGGCGACCCCGAGCTTGAAGCGCTGATGCAGAAGTGGCGGACGGAAAAACCGTATGATCCGCGCAAGGGGATGTGAACGCTTTCGCGTGAACGCCGTCACCAAGAGCGCAGGCCAAATCAGTTGACGGCGGAATCTTGCGGCGAGGCCGGAATCACGCGCGCGCAAGCTCGCCGAGATAACAGCGCGGAAACCAAAATGTGCGGCCGCGGCGAGCGTGCGCGCTCAAGCCGCGCGCTTGCTGGGCCCCACAGCCCTATGCCATAGGAGGCCGGGGCGGAATTCGTCGAGCGGGGTCGATGGAATGCCGGAACTCTCGGGGCTCATGCGCGGCAAGCGCGGCCTGATCATGGGGGTTGCAAACCAGCGCTCGCTCGCTTGGGGCATTGCCAAAGCCTGCCGCGCCCATGGCGCCGAGCTCGCGTTCACGTATCAAGGCGACGCGCTCAGGAAGCGGGTCGAGCCGCTGGCGCAGGAGGTGGGCGGCGTCGTCGTCGGCGATTGCGACGTGACCGCGCCGCAAACCATCGATGCGGCTTTTGACGCGCTTCCTTCCAACTGGGGCGGCATCGACTTCGTCGTGCACGCGATCGCGTTCTCCGACCGCGACCAGCTCGACGGCCGCTATGTCGACACCACGCAGGACAACTTCACCAAGACGATGCTGGTGAGCTGCTACTCGTTCACCTCGATCGCGCAGCGTGCCGAAAAGATGATGCCGAACGGCGGCTCCATGCTCACGCTCACCTATTACGGGGCGGAGAAATGGATGCCGCACTATAACGTGATGGGCGTCGCCAAGGCGGCGCTGGAAGCCTCGGTGCGCTATCTCGCCGCCGATCTCGGCGTGAAGAACATCCGCGTCAACGCCATCTCGTCGGGGCCGATCAAGACTCTGGCCGCCTCCGGCATCGGCGACTTCCGCTATATCCTCAGATGGAACGAGCACAACGCGCCGTTGCGGCGCAGCGTCACGATCGAGGATGTCGGCGAGGCCGGCGTCTATCTCCTCTCCGACATGTCGCGCGGGGTCACCGGCGAAGTGCATCACGTCGATGCCGGCTATCACATCGTCGGCATGAAGCACCCGGACGCGCCGGATATCGTCGTCGCCAAGAACGGCAACGACGGGAAGGAATAATTCGGCGACAGACGGCGAGTGGCGAGTTCTTTCAGCCGTTCATGCTGCAAAAATAGCGGCGGCCGGACTTAAGTCCGGCCGCCGTCACGAAACACCGCTCAGGCGCCTCGCGAACGTCAAAGCTGAACGGCGCGGCCCCACTCCGAGGCGCGCCCGTCAATTACTTCGTCTTCTTCTTCTTTCCCTTTTTCTTCTTGGTAGCCATGGCTTTGCTTCCTTTTGGTGATGAACTTATGGCAGGGCTGAGTTCAAGCTTGACGGACGTCGTCTTGATCCCTTGGCCTTCGCCCGCCGTGCCGAAACAACGATGCCATAGGAGGCGCGTATCCGCAACTAAAAAGTGGAAATAACCCTGATTTCTCCATAGCTTAACAGATATTCAGCTTGTCATTAATCGGCGTTCAGCGAGATGAACGCGACATGAATATTTTGACCCGATGGACTCCGCGGGCTACTAGAGCATGATCCGGAAAAGTGGAAACCGGTTTTCCGAAAAGATCATGCTCCACCAAAAAGCTAGAGCGGGATGACGACTCGAAGATTAAGTCATCCCGCTCTAGCCCAGCGCGCCTTGCACCGCGTTCGTGCCATTCGCTGACCAGTGCGCCATGTCGTTCAATACGTTCGGGCATTTGTTCAGGGTCACCACCTTCGGCGAAAGCCACGGGCCGGCGATCGGCTGCGTGGTCGACGGCTGCCCGCCGCGCATTGCGCTGAGCGCGGCCGACATTCAGCCCTATCTCGATCGGCGCCGGCCCGGTCGGTCGCGCTTCACCACGCAGCGCCAGGAGCCGGACGCGGTCAAAATCCTCTCCGGGGTGTTGTTGGACGAAGCGACCGGAACGCAAGTGACCACCGGCGCGCCGATCGCGCTCGTCATCGACAATGTCGATCAGCGCGCCAAGGATTATGCCGCGATCAAGGACAAATATCGCCCCGGCCACGCCGATTACACCTACGACGTCAAATATGGCCTGCGCGATTATCGCGGCGGCGGGCGCCAGTCGGCGCGCGAGACGGCGATGCGGGTGGCCGCCGGCGCCATCGCGCGCAAGATCGTGCCGGGCCTCGGCGTGCGCGGCGCGCTGGTGCAGATCGGCCCGCACCGCGTCGATCGCGGCCGCTGGGATTGGGCCGAAGTCGAGCGCAATCCGTTCTTCTGTCCGGACGCCGAGAAGGCCGCGCTGTTCGAGGAATATCTCGACGGCGTGCGCAAGCGCGGCTCATCGGTCGGCGCGGTCATCGAGGTCGTGGCCGAGGGCGTGCCGGTCGGCCTCGGCGCGCCGGTCTATGGCAAGCTCGACGCCGATCTTGCCGCCGCGCTGATGAGCATCAACGCCGTCAAAGGCGTCGAGATCGGCGCCGGCTTTGCCGCGGCCGAGCTGTCCGGCGAGGAGAACGCCGACGAGATGCGCATGGGCAATGACGGCAGGCCGATCTTTCTCTCCAACAATGCCGGCGGCATCCTCGGCGGCATTTCCACCGGCCAGCCGGTGGTCGCGCGCTTTGCGGTCAAGCCCACCTCCTCGATGCTCATTCCGCGCCGGACCGTCGATCGCTACGGCCGCGAGACCGAGATCTCGACCACCGGCCGCCACGACCCTTGCGTCGGCATTCGCGCCGTGCCGGTCGGCGAAGCCATGGTGGCGTGCGTCATCGCCGATCACTATCTGCGTCATCGCGGCCAGGTCGGCGCGACGCCGGATTGGCCGTTTCCGCCGCCGGCGATGTAACGCAAATGGACGACGCCCAGCACCGCATCCAGGCCGCCGTGACCGCCTTCGTCCGCGGCGATCTCGTCATCGTCGTCGATGACGACGACCGCGAGAACGAGGGCGATCTGTTCGTCGCTGCCTCGTTGTGCACGCCCGGGAAGATGGCGTTCATCATCCGTCATACCTCGGGCATCGTCTGTGCGCCGCTCGCTCCCGAGGAGGCGCGCCGTCTGCACCTCGATCCGATGGTGGCGCGCAACGACGCGCCGCTCGGCACCGCCTTCACCGTCTCGGTCGACGTCCGCCACGGCCTCACCACCGGCATCTCCGCGGAGGAGCGCACCAATACCGTGCGCGCGCTCGCCAACGGCAATATGGGTCCGGCCGACTTCGTGCGCCCCGGCCATGTGTTTCCGCTGGTGGCAAAGGAAGGCGGCGTGCTCATGCGCTCGGGCCATACCGAAGCCTGCGTCGATTTCTGCCGGCTCGCCGGCCTGCCGCCGGTCGGCGTGCTCGCCGAGCTAATGAACGACGACGGCACGGTGATGCGCGGGCCGGACATCGCCGCCTTCGCCGTGCGCCATAAGCTGCCGCGCGTCTCGATCGCCGATCTGATCGCCTATCGCCAGGTGCGCGAGAAACTGGTCGAGCGGGTCAGCGAATTTCCGGTGGAGTCGGACATCGGTACGCTGACCGGCTATGCCTTCCAGACGCCGTTCGATCCGAACTATCACATGGCCTTCGTCCACGGCCGGGTCGGCGACGGCAGGAACGTGCTGACCCGGCTGCATCGCGCCAATCTCATCATGGACGTATTCGGCGGGGCCAAAGCCATCCACAGCACGCTCGAGCGCTTCCAGGCGGAGGGGAGGGGCGTGCTCGTGGTGCTGCGCGACGGCGCCGCCGGGGTGCCGGTGGTCGCCATTCCGAAAGCCGAGGAAACCGCATCCGGCGAGGCGCGCATCAGGCAATGGCGCGAGATCGGCCTCGGCGCGCAGATCCTCCGCGATCTCGGCGTCAGCTCGATACGGATTTTGACTTTCTCGCAGCACATCACCTACGTCGGCCTTTCCGGCTTCGGCATCGAGATCGTGGGGACCGAGCCGGTCGCCGGCTGAACGCCCGGCGCGGCCGGCGTGCAAATATCGAGGGCAAAATGAACACGATGAACGGGATTGCTCGCCGTATTCCGGCACTGGCCGCGCTCGTGGCGGTCGGTCTTCTCCTCTCCGCCTGCGGCTACAACACCATCCCGACGCTGGAGGAGCAGGCGAAAGCGCGCTGGTCGGACGTGCAGAACCAGTATCAGCGCCGCGCCGATCTCATCCCCAATCTGGTGGCCACGGTGCAGGGCTATGCCGCGCAGGAAAAGACCGTGCTGACCGCCGTCGTCGAGGCGCGCGCCAAGGCGACGCAGATCAAGCTCGACGTCTCGCAACTCTCCGACCCGGAAAAACTCAAAGCGTTCCAGGACGCGCAGAACCAGTTGACGGGCGCGCTCGGCCGCCTCCTGGCGGTGTCGGAAAATTATCCCGACCTCAAATCCAACGCCAATTTCCTGGCGCTGCAGTCGCAGCTCGAAGGCACCGAGAACCGTATCGCGGTGGCGCGGCGCGACTACATTGACGCGGTACGCGCCTACAACACCGCGCTGCGCACGTTTCCGACCGTGATCTGGGCGAAAACGTTGTTCTCCGGCGAAAAGCCGATGACGGAATTTGCCGCCAACCAAGGCGCCGAAAAACCGCCGCAGGTGAAGTTCTGACGGTGGCGCGGTGAACGCTCCTGCGTCATTCCGCGGCGCCGCGCAGCGGCGAGCCCGCAATCCGTATTCACCGTCCGGGGTTATGGATTCCGGGTTCCTCGCCGCCCGCGGCTCCGGAATGACGGGCGGCGTGAGCCTCGCGCTCATTCTCTTGCTCGTATCTTTTGCCTTCGCGCTCGATTTCCCCGCCTTGACCGGCCGCGTGGTCGATCAGGCCGGCGTCATGAGCGTGCAGAGCCGCGGCGACATCGAAACAAAGTCGAAAAATCTCGAAGACAAGTCCGGCATCCAGCTCGTCGTCGCCACGGTGAAATCGTTGCAAGGCAGCGACGTCGAGACTTACGCCAACCAGCTTTTCCGCTTCTGGAAGCTCGGCGAGGCGAAGAAGAACGACGGCGTGCTGCTCTTGGTGGCGCCGGCCGAGCACAAGGTGCGCATCGAGGTCGGCTACGGCCTTGAAGGCACGCTTACCGACGCGCTGTCCTCGGTCATCATCGCCAGCGCGATCATCCCGCGCTTCAAGGCCGGCGATTTTTCCGGCGGCATCGAGCGCGGCGTCGACGGCATCATCAGCGTGCTCAGCGGCGATACCGCGGATTGGCAACCGAAGGTCGAGGTCCGCAAAGACGATGCTTCGGCGATGTTCGGCGCGCTCTTTCCAATCATGGTTTTCCTGTTCTTCGGCCTCATCTTCCGGATGCTGGTCGGCGCCGCGCATGGCACGGCATCGGGTCGCTATGTCAGGCGCGGCGGGCGGTTGATTTTCCTGCCCTATGCCGGCGCGCCCTGGGGTTGGGGCGGCGGCGGAGGGTTTTCCGGCGGCGGGTTCGGCGGCGGCTTCTCCGGCGGCGGTGGCTCCTCAGGCGGCGGCGGAGCCTCGGGGAGCTGGTGATGGAATTGACCCGGGAGGATCACGAGGCGGTCTCGGCCGCCATCCACGAGGCCGAGAAGCGCACCTGCGGGCAGATCGTCTGCGTGCTCGCGCATGCGTCATCGGACTACGCCTATGTCCCGATCCTGTGGGCGAGCGTGCTGGCGCTGGTGGCGCCCTGGCCGCTGATTTACCTCACGCCTTGGAGCATAGAGCGGATCTACCTCATCCAGCTTGTCGTGTTCATCGCCGCCGGGCTCGCGTTCTCCTTGGCGCCGCTGCGGTTCGCGCTCGTTCCGCGCGCGGTCAAGCGGGCGCGGGCGCATCGCGCCGCGCTTGAGCAATTCGTCGTGCGCCGCGTCGCCCACACCAAAAACCGCAGCGGCGTGCTCATCTTCGTGTCGCTCGCCGAGCGCTATGCGCGCATCATCGCCGATGACGGCATCGCCGCGAAGGTGCGCGGTTCGGAGTGGCAAGCCGCGATCGACGCTTTGACCGGCCACATGCGCGACGGCCGCATCGCCCAAGGCCTCGCCGCCGCGATCGAGCGCTGCGGCGCGGTGCTCGCGGCGCACGCTCCGCCCGACGGCTCGCCCAACGATTTGCCGGACCGCCTCTACCTCATGTAGCCGCATGACACGACGGAGCTGGATGTCGACGACATCGTCATTGAAAAAGCGGAAGAAACAGCTCGGACCACGCGTGCACGTCCATTCCTCCGAGCCGCGCGATATCCGGCTCCCGTTGTAAAACGTGGGATTGGGCCGCCCCCGAGGGCGGACGCCCGGCGATTTTGCCTGCCCCACTCGCCGCGCATGCCGACCATGCGCCGCGCTTCTGCCCAAGCCGAGTGGTATATTCCCATATGGAGCCGGGGTCGCGACGATGTCGATACGCGAATGGAGAAGGCTTCGATGCCCAAGCATGATCTCGCTGATCCCGCCCGGCGCGCGCTCCTTGGCGCCGGCGGCGCGCTGATCGTGGGCGCGGCGCTGTGGCCGGCCGGCGCTCGCGCACAAACGATGCCCGGCGCCAAGATGAAGATCGGCGTCATCGGCTCCGGCCACATCGGCGGCACCATCGGCGGGCTTTGGGTCAAGGCCGGGCACAAGGTGCTGTTCTCCTCGCGCCATCCCGAGGAGCTGAAAAGCCTCGTGGCGGACCTCGGCGCGCTTGCCCGGGCCGGAACGGTCGCCCAGGCGATCACATTCGGCGACGTGCTGTTCATCGCCGTTCCCTACGGCGCGCTGCCGCAGATCGGCCGCGATTACGGAGCGGCGCTGAAAGGCAAGATCGTGCTCGACGCCTGCAACGCGACACGCGCGCGTGACGGCGCCATCACCGACGAGGTCGAGCGGAACGGCATCGGCGTGACCTCGCAGAAATACCTGCCCGGCACGCGGCTGGTGCGCTGCTTCAATACGCTCAACTACGGCATCTTCGCCCGCGAGGCGCACCGACCCGATCCGAAGCTCGCGATCCCGATCGCCGGCGACGACGCCGAGGCGGTGCGCGTCGCCGAGGGTCTGATCCGCGACGCCGGTTTCGATCCGGTGCTGGTCGGCGGGCTCAAGGCGGCGAGCCGCTTCCAGATGGGCGGGCCGGGCTTCCATCAGGAGGCGACCGCGGCGGAGCTGCGGCAGAAGCTGTCGCTGAAGCCATGAGCGCGCCGCTCGCCGCGCTGCGGCGCTGGGTCGAATGGGCGGTTCCGGCGACGCCGCAAGAGCGGGCGGCGGCACTGTGGTCCTTCGCCTATTTCTTCGCGCTCCTTGCCGGCTATTACGTGCTGCGGCCGCTGCGCGACCAGATGGGCATCGCCGGCGGCGTCAGGAACCTGCCCTGGCTGTTCACCGCCACCTTCGTGACCCTCGTTGTCGCGCAGCCCCTTTACGGCGCGCTGGTGGCGAAGCTGCCGCGCGCCCGGTTCATCCCCATCGTCTATCACTTCTTCGTCGCCAACCTGGCTTTGTTCTGGCTGTTCCTCACGCTACACGTCGGCGCGGTGATCGTCGCCCGCGTGTTCTTCGTCTGGGTCAGCGTGTTCAGCCTGTTCGCGGTGGCGGTGTTCTGGTCGTTCATGGCCGACCTGTTCACCGCCGAGCAGGGCAAACGGCTGTTCGGCTTTATTGGTGCCGGCGGCACGGCCGGCGGGCTCCTGGGTCCGGTCATCACCATCTTCTTGTCGGTGCCGCTCGGCCCGGTGAACCTGCTGATCGCCGCCGCTGTTCTGCTCGAGCTGGCGGTATTCTGTGTCCACCGGCTCGAACGCGCGGCGACGGTGCCGGCAGGTACGCAAGCTCCGGCGCGCGCCGAACCGCAGCGCGTCGGCGGCAGCGCCTTCGCGGCGCTGCCCGAGCTTCTCCGCTCGCCCTATCTGCTCGGTGTCGGCGGATGGGTGAGCCTGCTTTCGTTCTGCGCCACCATCGTCTATTTCGAGCAGGCCAACATCGTTTCCGCCACGGTGCATGGCGCTGGCGCGCAAACGCGCATTTTCGCCGGCATCGATCTTGCCGTGGGCCTGCTCAGCCTGGCGACGCAGGTCTTCGCCACCGGCCAATTGCTCAAGCGGTTCGGCACCGGCATCGCCGCCGGCGCGCTGCCGGCGGTCTATGTCGTCGGCTTTGCGGCGTTGGCGTTGGCGCCGACGCTCGCCGTCGTGGTGACGCTGCAGGTAACGCAGCGCTGGATGAACTTCGCCATCGCCAATCCGGCCCGGCAGGTGTTCTTCACGGTGATGGGCCGCGAGGAGAAGTACAAGGCCAAGAATTTGATCGACGTGGTAATCTATCGCGGCTCCGACGCATTGTATGGTTGGGTGTTCGACAGCCTGCAAGGGCTCGGACTGAAGCTCGGCGCGATCGCGCTCTGCGCCTGGCCGATGGCGGCGGGCTGGCTCCTGTTGTCGGCGGCGTTGGGACGGACTCAGGAACGCCGCGCCGCGCTCATGGACGCAGACGCGGCGCAAGGAGAAGCAGAGCAAGGAGAATATGCATGACCATCCGCATGACGCGGCGCGAATTCGCAAGCGCCGCGAGCGGCGCGGCCGGCGCGGCGCTGGTGGCGCCGCCCGCTTTCGCGCAATCGACCGCGCTCATCACCCGCGCCATTCCGACTAGCGGCGAGCGCCTGCCGGTTGTCGGCCTCGGCACCGCCCAGGTGTTCGACGACGCCGACGCGGCGACCCGGCAGAAGGCCACCGCGGTGCTGCAGGCGCTGATCGCCAACGGCGGACGGCTGATCGATACCGCGTCGGTCTATGGCGACGCCGAGGTCGTGCTCGGCGAGGCGATCGCGCCGGCGCACCTGCGCGAGAAAATCTTCATCGCCACGAAGCTCGAGTCGTCCGACGCCGCCGAACTCAAGCGCTCGCTGGCCCGCTTGAAGACGGAAAAGCTCGATCTGCTGCAATTCCACAACGTACGCGATCCGCGGCAGTCGCTGGCGCAATTCAAGGAGTGGAAAGCGCAGGGCGTCACCCGCTATATCGGCATCACCTCGACCCGGCACGCGGACTTTGCCGCGGTCGAAGCGGTGCTGGCGCGGGAGAAACCGGATTTCGTGCAGATCGACTATTCGCTCGACGACCGCGAGGCCGAGAAGCGTATTTTGCCGCTGGCGGCCGAGGTCAAGGCCGGCGTGCTCACCGCGCTGCCGTTCGGCCGCGCGCGGCTGTTCCGCGCCGTGCACGGCAAGGACATTCCCGACTGGGCGCGCGGATTTGCCGGGAGCTGGGCGCAGTTCTTCCTCAAATACCTGCTCGCCGATCCGCGCGTGACCGCGGTCATCCCCGGCACCGCCGATGCGGCGCACATGACCGACAATCTCGGCGCCATGCGCGGTCTCTTGCCCAATCCCGACCAGCGCGCGCAGATGGTGGCGTTCATCGAGGCGCTGTAGCAACTTCGACGGCGTGAATTGACACGCTCGCTCAAGGCTCTATAGCCAGCGGCCGAATTCGGGTTAGTGTGGGGTTGGCAGCGGATTCTCGAAGAGAACGGCAGATGGCCTGGCTTGAGTGCAAATCGCGGCGCATCCACTATGAGACGGCCGGCCCGGACGGCGGTCCGACATACGTGTTGGTCAACGGGCTCACGCAATATGTCAGGCTTTGGATTCCCTTTCGCGACGCGCTGATCGCGCGGGGCTTCCACGTGGTGAGCTTCGACATGCTCGGGCAGGGGCAGTCCGACAAACCCTCGCTCTTCATCCACCAGGACGACCAGGTCGCGGTGCTCGGCGACCTGATCGCCGCGCTGGGCGAGCGGCCGATCTTTGTCTCCGGGATCAGCTTCGGCGGGGTGATCGGGCTGCGCTATGCCATCACCCATGGCGACCGCATCGCCGGACTGGTGCCAATGAGCAGCTTCGCCGAGATCCCGTCGCAATTGTATCGGCTCGGCGTCGCCATGCGGACCGGACTGACGCTGGGCGGGACGACTTATCTCCAGGACTTGTTGTTTCCGATGAATTTCTCCAGCGAATGGCTGGAGGAGAAGAGTTACCTGATCGAGCTTGCCACGCATCGGGGATGGCTGATCAATGACGTCTACGCACTGGCAAACCTGATGGAATCGTTCCTCGATTTCGAGCCGTTGACCCCGCAATTGCCGTTGATCCGCACCCCGACGATGATCTTGACCGGCGAGTTCGATTTTCTCACCCCGCGCAAGCTGCAGGATTCGCTGCGCGCGCATATTCCGAATAGCGCCATGGTCATTATTCCACGCGCCTACCACGCGTTCACGCTGGAGAAGCCGGAATACACGGCCTACCTGTTGGCGCGTTTCGCCGATGACGTGCTGACCGGCCGCTGGCACGGCAAGCAGACGGTTTGGGTCGGGCCGGAAGCAATTGGCGGCGACCTCACTCCTTTTCCCGCCGGCTTCGACCATTTGCGGGCCATTCCGGTGCGCAAGGAAGCGCCCCCGGCTGCGCTCGGAGCAGATGCGCTCGGCCAAAAGGCGACGGCGTCATGAGCCCGTTCCTTGGGCCGCTCGATCGCGACGGTCGCGTTCCGGCGCGACAGCAGACCCGGCTCTCGGCTTTTCTCATGTCGGCGCACGGCGCGCAGGCGCGCCAGCTCGCCATCGCCTTGTCGGGCGGTCTGCAGCACGGTTGGCAGGTGGAGCTGCATTCACAGTATTGCCGGGAGGTGGAGATTCTCTCGTTGATCATGCGCGCCACGTCCTGGGTGCCCGACCCGGCGCTGATGTTCCTGATCTGGCAGTGGGAGGTCGCCTGGTTGCCGCGGCCCGCGGAAGGGGCGGCCGATGCGTCGCAGGGTTATTTGATCGATCTGGCGGCGTTCGGCCACGCCCTGCACGCGGTGGTCAGGCCGGCGGCGCTGTTGCCCGAATTTGCGCCGCATGACAACGCCTTTGCCCAAGCGATGCGGCGCATCGAATTCGAGAGCGGACGATTGCTGCATCCGCAAATTCTTTTCCTCAAGGGCCCCGAGCTTGTTCCGGCCCGCGCCGCCGTCGCCGCGGCGGTCGAGCGCCGCCACGCCCAAGTCCGCGAACTCTGGAACGCATTGCTGCACGGAATGGAAATCGAACCGAGCGGCAGACATAATCTTCCGCCCGCCTACCAATTGACCGTAAAAGCCGCCGCGGAAGCCGCCGCCACGGCGGCCGCGGCGGCCAAGGCGAGCGAACCGGCAAAGCAGCGATGAATATCGTTTCTGCCGACACAGGGTCTGCCGCGGTGAAGATGGCGCCGAGCGGAGTCGCCGCATGATTACCGTTCCCGAATTGGCCGCGGAGGCGTTGGGCTCTTACCTCTCCGCGCAAATGAACAGCCGATTTGGATCGACCGACGCGGGTCTGACGGAGCTCATTCCGTCGGTGGCCCGGCTTTCCCTTGAATGCATCGGCAACAGCGATGCGCTCTACCACAATGTCGAACATACGATGCTGGTGACGCTGGTCGGCTACGACATCATGAAGGGACGGTCGCTGCTCACGCCCACGTCCGCCAGCGATTACGCGCATGTCATCGTCGCCTGCCTGTTGCATGACATCGGCTACGTGCGCGGCATTCTCAAGGGCGACAGCGGGGACGGATACGTTATCGACGCCAAGGGCGGCAAAGCCAAACTTGCGCGCGGCGCATCCGACGCGGCGCTGACGCCTCATCACGTGGATCGCTCAAAGCTCTTCACCATGGATCAGTTGGCGAGGATGGAGCTTCTCGACGCCGCCAGAATTGCCCGCGCGATCGAATTCACGCGCTTTCCATCGGCTTCCGGGCTGGACGATCAGGACTTTGAGGAAGGATCTCTGGTGCGGGCCGCCGATCTCATCGGGCAGCTTGGCGATCCGCATTATCTGCGCAAGGCCAATGCGCTCTATCATGAATTCGAGGAAGTCGGCATCAACAGGCAGCTCGGCTATGCATCGCCCGCCGACCTCACGGATTTATATCCGCAATTTTACTTCAAGAGCGTTTCCCCGCACCTGCAGGCGGCCATCCGGTATCTCAATGTGACATCGAGCGGGCGGCAATGGATCGCCAGCCTTTACGCCAACGTTTTCCGCGCCGAGCGCGACATCGGCCTGTCGGGGCCGGAGCGCTGAAAGCCGCGCCGCGCGTGGTTCACCTTTTAGATACCGCAAGCGGAGTAATCTCCGCCGGACTTGACGCATTGGCCCTTCGCCATCTGATGGCTGTTCCCGTCGTGGAAACGGCGCGGGCCGAAAACGATTCTTCGCGCAAGGGCGCGTGATGACCGCTATTCTGACGGGCGCGGGCGGGCGCGAGCTATCGCGGGCGTAAATTGGATCGACCGATCGTTCCTTTGATCATGTGCGGCGGCGCCGGCACCCGGCTGTGGCCAGCCTCGCGGGAGGGCTGGCCCAAGCAATTTCTGTCCCTACTTGGCCCGCTGTCGACGTTTCAGGAGACGATGCGACGGGTCGCCGATCCGGCGGTGTTCGGCCGGCCGATCATAGTGACCAATAACCGCTACCGGTTTCTCGTGGCCGAACAACTCGCGGCCATCGGAATGGAGGCCGATATCCTGCTCGAGCCCCTGCGTCGCGATTCCGGCCCCGCCATCGCCGCCGGCGCGGCGTTCGCGCTCAAACGCGGCGGCGATTGCGTGATCGTCGCGCTCGCCGCCGATCACTTCATCGCCGACCCGATTGCCTTCGCCGGCGCCTGCCGCGTTGCGTCCGCAACGGCGCGGAAAAGGCAAATTGTCACCTTCGGAGTACGTCCGACGCGCGCCGCAACGGAGTACGGCTATATCAATCCCGGCCGGCAGATCGACCCCGGAGTCTTTGCCGTCGACAAGTTTGTCGAGAAGCCCGATGCCAAGACCGCGGAACGTTACATTGCCCAGGGTTTCCTGTGGAACTCGGGGAACTTCACGTTCGAGGCCGACCTGTTTCTCGACGAATACCGCATCTTTGAGCCGGAAAGCGCGACCGCGGTCGTCGCCGCCGTCGCAGCGGCCGGCAGCGATATTGGTTTCGTGACGCTCGAGCCCGAGGCGTTCGCCCGGGCCGCGGCAAAATCCGTCGATCATGCGGTCATGGAGCGGACGACGCGCGCCGCGGTGATTCCCTACGGCGATGGCTGGTCGGACGTCGGCTCGTGGCAGTCGGTGTGGGAGCTCTCGCCGCACGACGCGGCCGATAACGCGACGCAGGGCCCGGCGGTACTGGTCGATGCGTCCGGCTCATACGTCGCGAGCAACAAGCAAGTCGTCGCCCTGTTCGGCGTGGAGGATTTGGTCGTGGTGGCCAGCGACGACGCCGTTCTTGTGGCCCGTCGCGAAGACGGCGACGGCTTGCGGCGCCTGGTGCAGACCCTCAAGGAAAAACTGCCGCGTGTCACCGAAGAGCACTTGAAGGCCCATCGCCCGTGGGGTTCCTATCAAGCGGTCGATCAGGGCGATCGTTTCCAGGTCAAGCGCATCATCGTCAAGCCGGGTGGGCGCCTCTCGCTGCAGATGCATCATCATCGCGCCGAGCATTGGGTCGTCGTGCGCGGCACGGCGCGCGTCACGGTCGGCGACGAGATCAAAATTCTGCATGAAAATGAATCGACCTATATTCCCAGCGGCGCTTTGCATCGTCTGGAAAATCCCGGCAAGATCGCCCTCGAGTTGATCGAGGTGCAGACCGGCAGCTATCTCGGCGAAGACGACATCGAGCGCTTTGCGGACGATTATCACCGCTGATGCGCGCGGATTCCGGTCAAGTTGACCCGTATTCCGACAGCAGCTCGGGTCTGAACTTGGCGCGGCGGCTGACGATCTTTCCCGCCACCATGAACACGCCGTCGCCGGTATAATGCAGCGTCTTGGGATGTCGCGGCGACGGCGCAACATGCGCCTTCACGATCTCGAATATGAAGAAGTTATATTTGTCGATGAGCGTGCCGTCGGAGAGCTTGCATTCGAAGTTGGCGTGGCATTCGCGGATCAGCGGCGCGCGCACGCGCTGCGCCTTCTCCGGCGTCAGCGCAAAGGCCGCGAACTTGTCGATCTCGGCGCCGGAGGAGTTGCCGACGCCGACCACTTGGTCGAGGAGCGCCGCGGTCGGCAGGTTGATCACGCATTCGCCGCTGCGGCGGACGAGGCCGAAACTGTGATTGCCCGCCGCAATCACGCAGCCGACCAGCGACGGCGTGAATTCCATCACCGTGTGCCAGCCGAGCGTCATGATGTTGCGGGCCTCGCCGAGGGCGGAGGTCACCAGCACGATCGGACCGGGTTCGAGATAGCGCCGGCTTTGCGACACCGGCAGATCGATCTTGTCGTATCGCCGCGTCATCCCGCCGCCCTCGGCTCTCCGTGGAGCTTCGGAGATCGCAGAAGTGGGGAGCGCCGTAAAGCGGCTCGCCGCGGGCTTCGGCGGGGCGCCCGCGGGTGCCATGGGCGGCCTCGCCGGCAAGCTCGCCCCCGCCGCAGGAACCCCAATCAGCGCGCGCCAAATCCGCCGCCTGAGCCTGGCTTCACTCAGCGGCGCAATCGGGCGGTGGAGGGCGCCCTTGCTTTTCAGCAAGATATTGATTTTATTATAAGAAATACATAACGGGGCGGACGAGTGCGGGCCGGCCCCCGCCCTTTGGCCGGCCGTCGGCAACCGTGGGCGTAAGCGTTGGAATCAAAACGTGTAGACATTTTCGTAGAAGTCCGGTCGCCACTCGGCTTCAGCCGTGCTAGGGGAGGGGGCGGGCGCGCAGTCGAGGGGAGCCCTATGGGTCATGGGTGAGGCTTTCGGGGTTGGTGCGGACGGTCCTCTGAAAGTCGGGGTGGTCGGCGTCGGCGTCATGGGCAGCAACCATGCGCGCGTTTTAGCCGAGATGGCCGGCATCCATTTGGTCGGCATCGTCGATCCCGATCGCAAGCAAAGGGAATTTGTTGCCCGCACGCTCGGCTGCGCCGACTTCCGCGACCTCGATGGTCTCCTGCGCAGCGGAGTCGATGCGGTCACCATCGCGGCGCCGACGCACCTGCATCACGATCTCGGGCTCGAATGCATCGCCCGCGGCGTCGCTCTCCTGGTCGAGAAGCCGATCGCCTCGAACGTCGAGGAGGGCAGCGCCATCGTCGCCGCCGCGCGCCGCGCCGGGGTCACGCTCATGGTCGGCCATGTCGAACGCTTCAATCCGGCGGTCGAATCGATCAAGCGGGCGATCAGCGAGGAGGACATCCTCTCGATCGCCATTACCCGCGTCGGCCCGTTCCCGCCGCGCATGTCGAACGTCGGGGTGGTCATCGATCTTGCGGTGCACGACATTGATCTCATCCGCTGGTTCACCGATTCGGAGATCGTCGAAATCCAACCGCAATTGTCGAGCGCGGTCGCCGAGCGCGAGGACATCGCGCTGTTGCAGTTCCGGACCGCCTCCGGGGTGCTCGCCCACATCAACACCAATTGGCTCACCCCGTTCAAGGCGCGCACCATCCACGTGGCGACGCGCGACAAATATCTCATGGCCGACTTGTTGACGCTGCAAGTCACCGAATGTTTCGGCTTCCAGGCGGACGGCAGCTATTCGATGCGGCATCTGTCGGTCGGCTATGCGGAGCCGTTGCGCGCCGAGCTTGTCGCCTTCGTCAATGCGGTGCGCAGCGGCCAAAGGCCGGCGGTGACCGGCGAGGAGGGGGTCGCCAGCCTCGAGATCGCGATCCGCTGCCTCGCCGCGCGCGCGGCGGAGTCGGAGGCGCCGCAACGCAAGGCGCCGCGGCGGGTCGCCGGCTGAACTGGCTTTCCACCGCCGGGATCGAGCGAGGCCGTCTCGTGAATCAGCACGCCCGCCCTGACGAGAGGGCGATCCCATTCATTGACGTCGCCGCCCAACGCCGCCGCCTCGGCCGCGCCATCGACGACGCGATTGCCCGGGTGCTGGCGCATTGCCAGTTCATCCAGGGGCCGGAAGTGCGCGCGCTCGAAGCCGAGCTTGCGGCGTTCTGCGACGCGCGGCACGCGATCGCCTGCTCGAGTGGAACCGATGCGCTGCGCCTCGTGCTCATGGCCTGGGGGATCGGCCCGGGCGACGCCGTGATTTGTCCCGCTTTCACCTTCTGCGCGACGGCCGAAGCGGTGGCGGTTTGCGGCGCGACGCCGGTCATGGCCGATGTTGCGGCCGAAACGTTCAATCTCGACCCGCTAAGCTGCGAGCGCGCGGTCGCGACCGCGACACGGCTCGGGCTTAAGCCGCGGGCCGTCATTCCCGTCGATTTGTTCGGGTTGCCGGCCGACCACGACGCCGTCGCCGCCGTCGCCGCCGCGCACGGCCTGCGCGTGCTCGACGATGCGGCGCAGGCCTTCGGCGCGACCTACAAGGGACGCCGGCTGGGCCGGCTCGCCGACGCAACGGCGACCAGCTTTTTTCCGGCAAAGCCGCTCGGCTGCTACGGCGACGGCGGCGCCGTCCTCACCGACGACGACGGCGTTGCGGAGCGGGTGAGGAGCCTGCGCGTGCACGGCGCGGGCGCCGACAAGTACGATGCCGCGCACGTCGGCATGACCGGCCGGCTCGATACCATCCAGGCGGCGATCCTGCTGGAAAAGCTGAAAATTTTTTCCGAGGAGATTGACGCGCGCGAACGCGCGGCGGCGTGCTATGCGGCCGGCCTCGCCGATATCGCGACGGTGCCGCGCGTTCCTCAGCAATCGACGTCGGTTTGGGCGCAATACACCATCCGACTGGCGTCCGGGCGGCGTGATGCGCTCGCCGCCGCGCTCAAGGTTCAGGGTATTCCTACGGCGATCTATTACGCCAAACCCTTACACCGCCAGGACGCCTATCGCGATTTTCCCGTGGCCGACGGCGGCGCTCCGGTGAGCGAGCGGCTCGCCGAGGAAGTGTTGAGCCTGCCGATGCATGCCTATCTCGACCGGCCGCTCCAGGATCGTATCATCGCGGCGGTTCGCCGCGCGCTGGCGAGCTAGGGCTTGTTCCTCCCCGACGGAGCGCAGCCGAGCGGGGAGGATGAAGGGCGGCCATGATCGAGCGCATTCTCACCGTCGGCGGCTATACGCTCGTTTCCCGCCTGACCGGCTTTTTCCGCGACGTCATGCTCGCGGCGATACTCGGCGCCGGGCCGGCCGCCGACGCCTTCTTCGTCGCCTTTCGGCTACCGAACCATTTCCGCGCCATCTTTGCCGAAGGCGCGTTCAACGCCGCCTTCATTCCGGCTTACGCGCGCGTGCGCGCCCAGGGCGGGCCGGCGGCGGCGAAACTCTTTGGCGACCGCATTTTCACGCTGCTCATCGCGACCCAGCTCGTGCTGCTGGCGCTGGCGCTCGTGTTCACGCCGCAGGTTATCGCCTTGCTCGCCCCCGGTTTCTCCCACGAGCCGCAGCAATTCGCCCTTGCCGTCAACCTGACGCGGATCACCTTCCCCTATCTTTTGCTGATCACGCTGGTGACGCTGTGGGGCGGCATTCTCAACGCGCTGCATCGCTTCGCGGCGGCGGCCGCGGCGCCGATCCTGCTCAACCTGTCGATGATGGGCGCGCTGGCGCTCGCCGCGTTCTTCCCCGGCGCCGGCTACGCCGCGGCCTGGGGCGTGGTCATATCGGGCGTGCTCCAGGCCGTGTTGGTCGGCGGCGATACGTGGCGTACCGGCTTCATGACCGCGCTGCGTGCGCTGCGCTGGGACGACGACGTGCGCCGCTTCTTCAAGGCGCTGGTGCCGGCGACGATCGGCTCGGCCGGCACGCAACTCGCGCTGTTCGCCGATACCATCATCGCGACCTTCCTGTCGGCGGGCGCGCTCTCCGCGCTCTATTACGCCGACCGGATCGACCAGTTGCCGATCGGCGTGATCGGCATTGCGGTCGGCACCGTGCTGGTACCGGAAATGACGAGCAGGGTCGCCGGCGGCGACGAGGCCGGCGCCCGCTCGGCGCAGAACCGGGCGATCGAATTCGCGCTGCTTTTGGCGATCCCCTGCGTGGTCGCCTTCTTGGTCATTCCCGATCTGATCATGCGCGGCCTGTTCATGCGCGGCCGTTTTACCGGCGCGGATGCGCATGCGGCGGCGATGACGCTCGTCGCCTACACGGTCGGCCTCGTTCCCTTCGTTCTCATTCGCAGCGTTGTCGCCCCGTTCCTCGCGCGCGGCGACACCGCGACGCCGGTCAAGGCGGCGTTGACCGGGACCGCGGTCAATATCGTCTTCAAGGTCGTGCTCATGGGGCCGTTGGCGCAGGTCGGGCTCGCGCTCGCGACCTCGATCGGCGCATGGATCAATTTCATTCTCGTGCTCTGGTTCGCGGCGCGGGCCGGGCTTATCGCGTCGGATGCGACGCTGAGATCGTCGCTGATCAAGCTCGCCGTTGCCGGATTTTCGTTCTTTATATTCCTGATCATCGCGGCGCCCATCGTCACGTCGCTGCTATCGTCGCTGTCCAGGTTCCGCAGCGAGTTGGAACTTCTGGTACTGGCGGTGTTCGGCGGCGCGCTCTATGCAGGGATCGTCGTCACGCTGTTCGGGCGGCGCTGGCTTTCGCTGATGCGCGAGCGCGCGCAGACTGCGCCGGCGGCGAGGATCGAGGCGTTCGAAGGCACATCGGCGCCGGCCGCCGGGCCGGATGCGGACCTGAGCTGAGGGAGTTCTTCTGCGCGCGAGCATGATCGGCGTGGGATTATGTCGGGCTCGTTTCCGAATCGACGGTTCCGATCGCCACCGGCATCGCGCGCGTCGAGTGACGACTGGCCAATCCGGCCGTGACGGCGTAGCATGGGAACTGGAGACGTTGTCGCGAATGGACAAAGAGGAGGTCGCCACCGTGTCCGTGTTACGTATGCTTGCCATTGCTGCGATGGTCGCGTTTGCTGTGCCAAGCGTGGCCGCGGCGCAGGGTGAAAACGAGCATCATCCAAAGGGCGGGCCCGGCGCCGGAAAGCCGGGCGGCGCCAGGCCTTTCGTTCAGCCCCACGGACTGCCCGGTGGGCCGCATGGAGCGCCGCCGGGAGCGATGCGCGGCCCGCATCCCGGCGGCCCGGCCGGCGCCCGGTTCACCTACCACGGTCGTGGATTTAATCGGGTTCATCTCGCGCCTTTTGTTTATCCGCCCGGCTACGCCTACCGGCGTTGGGCCGTCGGCGCACTGCTGCCGCCGCTGTTCTTGGCGCCGGCCTATTTCTATGGCGGATGGGGCGCGCTCGGCCTGCCGCCGCCGCAGCCGGGTTTCCAGTGGGTGCGGTATGGACCGGATCTGCTCCTGGTCAATGTGGGCACCGGCCAGGTCGTCGACGTGGCTTACGGGGTGTTCTATTAGGCGATCCGCCGGCCGGGCGCGAACCGGCGCCGTGATTTGATAGAGGCCAGATCCGCGATCACGGCTTTGGCGGCGTTGTGGCCGGGCGCGCCGGTGACGCCGCCGCCGGGATGTGCGCCGGCGCCGCACAAATAGAGTCCGGCGAGCGGCATGCGATAGTCGGCGTGGCCGCGCAGCGGCCGCGCCGAGAACAATTGATCCCAGATCATGGCGCCGTGGTAGATGTCGCCGTCCGGCAGCCCGAAGGTGCGTTCGAGGTCGAGCGGCGAGAAAATTTGCCGGCCGATGATGCTGGCGCGAAAGCCCGGCGCATAGTCCTCGATCGTCTCGATCATCAGGTCCGCGACCCGCTCGCGATGCACATCCCAGGAGGAGCCGTCCGCAAGCTTGGGCGCGACATGCTGACAGAACAGGCTGGCGACATGCGCGCCGGCCGGGGCGAGACTGTCGTCGAGCGTCGAGGGAATGACCAGCTCGATGACCGGCTTGTCGCTCCAGCCTTTGTCGCGGCAATCGTGGTAGGCGCGATCCATGTAGGCGAGCGACGGGCCGATGATGATGCCCGCAGTGTGGTGATCGCCGATATTCTCGCCGGGCAACGCCGCAAAACTCGGCAGCCCCGCCAGCGCGACATTCATCCGGAACGTGCCCGAGCCGCATGTCCAGCCGCGCATGCGCGCCTTAGTCGCCGCCGCCACGGCGTCCTTGGGCACGAGGTTCTCGAACAGGAACTTGGGATTGACGTTGGCGACGACCGCCTTTGCCTTGATCGGCGTCCCGTCTTCGAGCACGACGCCGGCGGCCCGGCCGCGCTCGACGATGATCTCGCGCACCGCCGCACCGGTATCGATCCTCACTCCATGCTCGCCCGCCGCCCGCGCCATGGCCTGCGTGATCGCGCCCATGCCGCCGATGGCGTGGCCCCATACGCCGTTTTTGCCGTTCACCTCTCCGAGGGCGTGATGCAGCAGGACATAGGCGGTGCCGGGCGTGTACGGGCTCGCCAGATGTCCCACGATCGAGTCGAAGCCGAGCACCGCCTTGATCGGTTCGGATTCGAACCAACGGTCGAGATAATCCCCGGCCGATATGGCGAACAAATCGAAGAGCGCGCGGCGGGTTTTTTGATCGAGCCGCCAGACACGCGCGCCCAGTTCGGCGAATTTGACAAGCTCGATGAGCTTGCGCCCGGGATGCCCGGACCAATTCGGCGGCGCTTCGAGCATGAGATTGCGCATGAAGCGGGCGAGCCGCCCGATCTCGGCGCAGTAAGCGCCAAAGCGTTGCGCATCCTTGGCGTTGAACTTTGCGATCTCGCGCTCGGTTCGCCCCTCCCCGTGCAGCAGGTGGCGGCGGTCCGGCAAGGGCAGAAAATTCTGCACGCGGCGCTCCACGATGCGCAGGCCGTGGCGGCCGAGATCGAGGTCGCGGATGATTTTCGGTTGCAGCAGGCTGACCGTATAGGCGGCGACCGAATTGCGGAAGCCGGGGAAAAACTCTTCCGTCACGGCGGCGCCGCCGACAACGTTGCGCCGCTCCAGCACGCGGACATTGAGCCCAGCCATGCCGAGATAGGCCGCGCAAGTCAGGCCGTTGTGACCGGCGCCGATGACGACGGCGTCCGGATTTTCCTCACGCGACGGCAAGCGCCTGCTCGGATGATGCTGCCGGGCCGACGATCATGGCGCCGCCGCAGCGGCGGCGGGGATTTTCGCCGCGCTCATGCGCGTTGCCGGTTGTTGAGTTCATGCGGCGCACTTTGCTTGACCTCGCTGCGCTTGATCTCGTTGCGGATGGCGGGCGCGACCTTGGTGGACAATAGCTCGATCGTCCGCGCAACGTGCGCGAACGGCAGGCCGCCGATGTCGATCTGCGCCAGGAAGCGCCCGTGCCCGAACAGCCGGCGCTCATACAGTATCTTGTCGATGATCTGTTGCGGACTGCCGACGAGGAGAGGGCCGTGCGGCCCGGCCAGCTCCTCGTAATCCGCCCGCGTGATCTCGCGCGCCTGATATTGCGCCGGGGTATGGTTGCGAAAATAGCCGACATAGTGCGGGTAGAACCCGTTCAGGGCATCTTGCGAATCGTCCCCGACGTGCAGATGGCTGGCGACGCTGAGCTTCAACTCCGATGCATCATGACCGGCCGCCATGGCCGTCTGCCGGTAGAGATCGGCCAGCGGCGCAAGCTGCGCTGGCGGCATGCTGATGTTGGCGAGCGCCAGCGGCAAACCGAGCGCGCCGGCCCGCGCGACGCTCTTCCGCGTGCCGCCGGTCCCGACCCAGATCGGCAGGCGGCTTTGCGCCGGGCGCGGCGGAATCGCGGCGTCGCGCAGCGCCGGACGAAACCGGCCCTGCCAGGTGACGCGTTCGGCGGCGTTGAGCTTCAGGAGCAGATCGAGCTTCTCCGCGAACAGGTCGTCGTAGTCGGCGAGATCGTAGCCGAACAGCGGGAAGGATTCGGTGAAGAGGCCGCGTCCGACGATGAGTTCGGTGCGTCCGCCGGAGATGAGGTCCACGGTCGAAAAATCCTCGAACACCCTGACCGGATCGGCCGTGCTCAGGATGGTGACCGCGCTCGCGAGCCGAATGCGTTGCGTCCTTGCCGCTATGGCCGCCAAGACCACCGCCGTGGCGGAGACGGCCATGTCCAGCCGATGATGTTCGCCGACCGCGAAAATATCGAGGCCGGCGGCGTCGGCGAGCTTCGCCGCGGCGAGGATCTCCGCCAGACGTTGCCCGGCGCCGACCGCTTTGCCGGTCGGCGCGTCCGGCGTCAGCTCGCCGAACGTGTAAAGCCCGAACTCGAACGCCTCTCCCATCGGATCGGTGCCCCCGCAAACATTACAGAATAATGGATCGGCGGAGGCTGTCGGCGCGTTTTTCCCGCGGCGGCGGGCGGCGGCGCCGTGACCGTTGCCGACCGGACCCGCTGGTCCAGGTCTCATCCACAAGTCTCATCTACAAGTCTCATCTACAAGTCTAATCCAGGAGCGGCGAATCCGCTCGGATTCTTTTCGGGCTTTCGAGCAACCCGGAGGATAAGATATGGTCCGCGGCTTAGCCGCAAAATTCGCTTTGATGCAACGGGAGGGGGCTATGAAGCACTTTGGGGCGGCTTTGCCTTTTGTTCTGATGTTCGCAGTGCCGGCCGCCGCGGCCGAATTGCCGGCTCGCAAGGCCGGGTTGTGGGAGATGACGACGACCGTAGCCGGGCACGGCGTCTCCATGCGGCAATGTATCGACGCCCGGACCGACCAGGCGATGCCGGCGGGCGCCGGCCCGGCCGCCCAGCGCAACTGTTCCAGGCGCGACGTGCGGACGTCCGGCGACACGATCACCTTCGATTCGGTGTGCACGGTCGCCGGCGAGACCAGGACGAGCCACGCGGTGGTCACCGGCAGTTTCGACAGCGGTTACACGATGACGGTCAGCGGCGAGGGCGAAGGTCCGGCCGCGGCGCGGACCGTCACCATAACGGCCAAATGGCTCGGCCCCTGCGCGGCAGACCAGAGGCCCGGCGACCTGATCATGCCGAACGGCATGAAGATGAATATCCTCGACCTGCAGAACGGCATGCGTGCGCCCGGAATGCCGGGCGCGCCCGGCGCGCCGCCGTCGCGATGATCAACGGGCGCGCTTGCATCCCCCGCGGCACCGGCGCGAGCGCGAGCGCCGATTGACAGCGGCGGCGACATATGGTGCGGACGCCGGACGTTCTCGAGGGAGACTTCATGGCCATCGCCGAGACGGCGCGCCTCGCCGCCGTTCTTTCGATCGCGGCGGCGCTGACCGGGTGCGGCCAGGGCCAGCAGCAATCCGCGGCGCCGGCGCCGCCGTCGGTGACGGTCACGAGCCCGGTGCAGCGCACCGTGGTCGATCAGGACGAATATGTCGGCCGCTTCGTCGCCGTCGACTCGGTCGAGATCCGCTCGCGCGTTTCCGGCTACCTGTCGGAGATTCATTTCACCGACGGCCAGATGGTGAAGAAGGACGATCCCCTGTTCACCATCGACCGCCGGCCGTTTCAGATCGCGCTCGATCAGGCGCGCGCCAATCTGGCGCAGGCGCGCGCCAACCTCGCCTTCACCGAGGCCGATCTCGCGCGCGGCGCGGAATTGGTGCGCGATAAGACCATCACCGAGCAGACCTACGACCAGCGGCTGCAGGCGAAACGCGTGGCCGAAGCCTCCGTCGCCGCGCAGGAGGCGATGGTGCGGTCGGCCGAACTCGACCTCAACGAGTATTCCGAGTTGCGCGCGCCGATCGACGGCCGCATCGGCGACCGCCGCGTCTCCGTCGGTAATCTGGTGACAGGCGGCACCGCCGGCAATACGACGCTGCTCGCCACCATCGTCTCGGTCGATCCGATCCGCTTCGAATTCACCTTCGACGAGGCGTCCTACCTGCGCTACCAGCGTTTCGCCGGGACGAGCCGGACCGGAGCGGGCGAAGACGGCATACCGGTCGCGCTCAAACTGATCGACGAGTCCGACTTCCGGCACACCGGCAAGATCGATTTCGTCGACAACGTCATCGATCGCTCCTCGGGCACGATCCGCGGCCGCGCCGTGTTCGCCAATCCCGACGGCATATTCACGCCCGGCATGTTCGGCCGCATCCGCGTGCCGGGGTCGCCGCCCTACACCGCGCTGCTCATTCCCGACGCGGCCATCGGCACCGAGCAGGCGCGCAAATTCGTGCTCGTCGTCGATGACGGCGGCGTTGCCCGGCAGAAATACGTCGTTCTCGGCGAGCTTGACGGCGGCTTGCGCGTGATCAAGGCCGGCCTCGCCGCTGGCGACCGCGTGATCCTCAAGGGGCTGATGCGCGCCCGCGCCGGACAGAAGGTCACGATCGGGCCGCAAACCGCTCCCGCGGCGTCGCCGTCCCAAGGGGCGGACGAGGCCAAGGCCGGTTGAGACCGCAATGCGCATTTCGCACTTCTTCATCGACCGGCCGATCTTTGCCGCCGTCGTTTCCATCGTTTTCCTGATCCTCGGCGGCGTGTCGTTCTCGCGCCTGGCGGTCGATCAGTTTCCCGAGATCGCGCCGCCGACCGTCACCGTCACCGGCCAATATCCCGGCGCCAGCGCCGAAGTCGTGGCCGCAACCGTGGTCACGCCCATGGAGGAGCAGATCAACGGCGTTGAGAACATGATCTATATGGCGTCGAATTCGACGGCCGACGGCCGCTTCACGATCGCGGTCAGCTTCGACCTCGGCACCAACCTCGACATCGCCCAGGTGCAGGTGCAGAACCGCGTCGCCGTCGCCGAACCGCGGCTGCCGGCCGACGTGCGCAATATCGGGGTGACGGTGGCGAAGGCCTCGCCCGATTTGATGATGGTCGTGCATCTCTACTCACCCGACAAGTCGCGCGATTCGCTGTTCATCTCCAACTACGCCACGGTCCAATTGACCGACGCGGTCGCCCGCGTCGACGGTGTCGGCTCGATCACCGTATTTGGCAGCCGCGACTATTCCATGCGCGTGTGGCTCGATGCCGACCGCCTGCAGTCGCTCGGGCTGACCGCGACCGACGTCACCAACGCGCTGCAGGGGCAGAACATCCAGGTCGCCTCCGGCATGCTCGATCAGCCGCCGCTCGCGCATCCGGGCGCTTTCCAGATCTCGGTGCAGACTCTCGGCCGGCTGACCGATCCCGGCGAGTTCGCTTCGATCGTGGTCAAGGAGACGCCCGGCGCCGTGGTGCGGCTCAAGGATGTCGGCACGGTCGAGCTTGCCGCGCTCGATTACACGTCGAACTCCTACCTCGATCACGATCCGGCGGTGGCGCTCGCCATCTTCCAGCGGCCGGGCTCGAACGCGTTGGCGACCGCGAACGGCGTCAAGCGCCTGATGGCCGAGTTGTCGAAGCGCTTCCCGCCCGGCGTCAAATACGCCATCGTCTACAATCCGACCGAATTCATTCAGGAGTCGGTCAACGCCGTGTTCGAGACGATCTTCGAGGCGATCGTGCTCGTCGTTCTGGTGGTGATCCTCTTCCTGCAGACCTGGCGCGCGGCGATCATCCCTCTTGTCGCCATACCGGTGTCGCTGGTCGGCACGTTCCTGTTCATGGCGGCGTTCGGCTTCTCGCTCAACAATCTCTCCTTGTTCGGGCTGGTGCTGGCGATCGGCATCGTGGTCGACGACGCCATCGTCGTGGTCGAGAATGTCGAACGCAACATCGCCTCCGGCCTGCCGCCGCGCGAGGCCGCGATCAAGAGCATGGACGAGGTCGGCTCGGCGCTCGTCGCCATCGCGCTCGTGCTCTGTGCCGTGTTCGTCCCTTCCGTGTTCATCACCGGCATATCCGGGCAGTTCTATCGGCAGTTCGCGCTGACCATCGCCGGCGCCACGGTGATTTCGCTCATCGTCTCGCTCACGTTGTCGCCGGCGATGTGTGCGCTGCTGCTCAAGGCGCACACGGCGACGCGCCGCGACCGCTGGTGGGAACGGCCGATCCGCGGTTTCTTCGCCGCCTTCAACCGGGCGTTCAACGGCGTCGCCTCCGGCATCACCTGGCTCGCCGGGCGCACCGTGCGGCGCGCGGCGATCATGGTCGTGATCTATCTCGTCGTGATCGGTCTCGGCCTCAATCAATTCCGCAAGACGCCGCGCGGCTTCATCCCGCAGGTCGATCGCGGCTACATCATCGTCGTGGTGCAACTTCCGCCCGGCGCCTCGCTGGTGCGCACCGACGCGGTGCAGCAGCGCGCGCTCGATATCGCGCTCGGCGTGCCCGGCGTCGCCCACGGCGTGAACGTTGTCGGTTTCTCCGGCGCGACCTTCACCAATGCGCCCAATGCCGGCGCGATCTTCCTCGCGCTCGATTCCTTCGCCCGGCGCGCGCGCGATCCGCGCCAATCGGCGCCGGCCATCCAGGCGGAGCTTAACCGTCGGTTCGCGAAGATTCAGGAGGCGTTCATCGTCGCGCTGCTGCCGCCTCCGGTTCGGGGCATCGGCAACGCGCTGGGCTTCCGCATGATCGTCGAGGACCGCGGCGGGCGCGGTTCGACGGCGCTGCGCGAAGCCGCGGAGGCGTTGACCGCCCGCGCCGCGCGCACGCCCGGCATTGCCGACGTGTTCACGTTGTTCGAAACCTCGACGCCGCAGGTCTATCTCGATATCGACCGCACCAAGGCGCAGCTCCTCGGCATCAACGTGCAGGACGTGTTCAACGCGCTGCAGATCTATATCGGCTCGTCCTACGTCAACGACTTCAACCTGCTGGGACGCACCTTCCGCGTCACCGCGCAGGCGCGCGACGAGGATCGGCGCAATGTTGGCGACGTGCTCAAGATCCGCGTGCGCAACGTCAACGGCGACACCGTCCCGCTCGGCTCCTTCACCACGGTGCGCGACATTGCCGGCCCCTACCGCGTGCCGCGCTACAATCTCTACCCGGCCGCCGAGATCGACGGCAACGCCGCGCCCGGCTATTCGCAAGGCCAGGCGATCGACATCATGGAGAAGCTCGCGGCCGAGACCCTGCCGGAAGGCTTCGACACCGAGTGGACGACGCTCGCCTTCGAGCAGATCAGGGCCGGCAATACGGCGATGTTCGCCTTCGTGCTGGCGGTGGTGTTCGTGTTTCTGGTCCTGGCCGCGCAGTACGAGAGCCTCACCTTGCCGTTCGCCGTGATCCTGATCGTGCCGATGTGCCTCGTCGCCGCCATCACCGGCGTCATCCTGCGCGGCCAGGACAACAACATCCTGACGCAAGTCGGCTTCGTGGTGCTCATCGGCCTCGCCGCCAAGAACGCCATCCTGATCGTCGAATTCGCCCGCCGGCTCGAGGATCAGGGCTGCGACCGCTGGCAGGCGGCGGTCGAGGCGACGCGGCTGCGGCTGCGCCCGATCCTGATGACGTCGTTCGCGTTCATCCTCGGCGTCACGCCGCTCGTTTGGGCGATCGGCGCCGGCGCGGAACTGCGCCGGACGCTCGGCACGGCGGTGTTCTCCGGCATGATCGGCGTGACCGCGTTCGGCCTGGTGTTCACGCCGGTGTTCTATGTCATCGCTCGCTATTTTGCCCAACTCGGGCCGCGGCGCGGCAAGAGGGGAGAGGCGCCGGCGCAGCCGGCGGAGTAGGGCGGCGCCATTCCCGGCGTGCCCGCCGCGGCGATCCGCAATGACGGCGAAGCGATCAACCGGATTCGGCATATTCGGTATGACGGCAATGAGGTTTGGGCAGTTTGGACGCTTTCCAAGCTCGCCCATTGGCGGTATTCCTAAGCGATCGAGAAAGGGAGACCATCACATGTTCCGTACATTGTGCGTCGTCGCGGCGATTGCGCTTGGCGTGAGCATTGCCGTTGCCCAGCAGGACCCGATCAAGGAGCGCAAGGCGCTGATGAAGGCCAATGGCGGCCAAGCCAAGATCGGCGCCGCCATGATCAAGGGCGAGACGCCGTTCGACCTCGCCAAGGCCCATAAGATTTTCGCGACATTCGAAGACACCGCGACAAAGGCGCCGGCTTTGTTCCCGGAGAATTCGACCGACACGGCGACGGCGGACGATCCTTTCACCGCCAGTCCGAAAATCTGGCAGAACCTGGACGACTTCAAAGCCAGGCTCGAGAAGCTCGGCACCGACGCCAAGGCGGCCGCCGCCAGCGTCAAGGACCTGGATTCCTTCAAGGCGGCCTTCGGCAATATCGGCAAGAACGATTGCGGCGGTTGCCACGAGAAGTATCGCATCAAGAAGAGCTGAACCTGCTGCGTCGTCCCCGCGTCGCGCGGCGGGATAACGGGCAATGCGCAAGCTCATGCCCGTTGCGGCGGCCGTCGTCGTCGGCGCCGCCGTTGCGGCCGTCTGGATACTGACGAATCCGGCGACGGTTCCCGCCTCGGCGCTGCCGTCCTATGCGCCCAATGTCGGGAACGGCCGCACGATGTTCAACATCGGCGGCTGCGCGTCCTGCCACGCCGTTCCCAACAAGGACCCCGACAAAGTCGACCGCACGCGGCTCGGCGGCGGGCTCGCTTTGCCCTCGCCGTTCGGCACCTTCTACGTGCCCAATATCTCCCCCGACCCCAAGGACGGCATCGGCGCCTGGAGCGAGGCGAATTTCGTCACCGCGCTCTGGAAGGGGACGGCGCCGAACGGACGCAATCTTTTTCCGGCGTTTCCCTACGCCTCCTATCAGCACATGGAACTCGACGACGTCCGCGATCTCTTCGCCTATCTGAAAACCCTGCCGCCGGTCGCGGGCCGCGTGCGCCGGCACGACCTGAAGTTTCCCTTCAATATCCGCCGCCTGGTCGGAGTCTGGAAGCTCTTGTTCCTGCACGGCGGGCCGTTCGCGCCCGATCCGTCGCGATCGCCGCAATGGAATCGCGGCGCTTATCTGGTGAACGGGCCGGGACACTGCGCCGAATGCCACAGCCCGCGCAATGTGCTCGGCGCCGTCATCGAGAGCGAGCGCTTCGCCGGCGGCCCCACCCCGGACGGCAAGGGCTGGGTGCCGAATATCACGCCGACCGGGCTGCGGCATTGGTCCAAGGATAATATCGCCTGGTCGGAGAAGGACATCGCAAGCTTCCTCGACGACGGCATGAATCCGGCCGGCGATTTTGCCGGCGGCGCCATGGCCGAGGTCATCCGCAACACCACTTTGCTCAGCGCCGCCGACCGCGCCGCGATCGCGGCCTACATCGCCTCTTTGCCGCCGCGCCAGGGCCCGAAGCCGCCGCCGAAGAAATGACGGCGGCGCTGCAAACAATGGGGGAGCGCGATTCACGTCGCGCCGAACGCCTTGAATGTGACGATGGTGCGCGTGTCCTGTACGTCGGGGATGGTCTGCACCTTCTCGGCGATGAAGTGGCCGATGTCGGTCGTCGGCTCGACATAGAATTTCACCAACAGGTCGAAGTCGCCGGCCGTCGAATAGATTTCCGAGGCGATCTCGGCGTCGGCGAGCCTGTTGGCCACCTCGTAGGATTTGCCGAGCCGGCACTTGATCTGCACGAAGAAGGGGACCATGGGACGCCTCCGAACCGTCGCTGGGAGAAGCTTATACCAAGCGGCGCGCAATGACGAAGCGGCAGAATTACAATAAGGAGAGTGGAGATTGCGACACCGCCTGCGCATGAGGATGCTGCCGTGAGACCGCTCGACCTGCGCCTCGTCGCCATCGTCGACCCCGGGCGCGCCGGCGGGCGCGATCTCGTCGATCTCGCGCGCCATGTCGCCGAGGGCGGGGCGACGCTGGTGCAATTGCGCGACAAGCGCGGCGAAACGCGGGCCATGGTGGCGCTGGCGCGGGCGATCAAGAGCGCGCTGGCGCCGTTGTCCGTGCCGTTCGTGGTCAACGACCGCGTCGACGTGGCGCTCGCCGCCGGCGCCGACGGCGTACACATCGGGCCGGACGACATGGCGGTCGCCGATGCGCGGCGGCTCATCGGGCCGGACGCGGTCATCGGCCTGTCGATCAAGACGGTCGAGGCGGCCGCGGCGGCGCCGCTCGAGCTCATCGACTATGCCGGCATCGGCGGCGTCTATGCGACGACGTCCAAAGAGCAGGCGAGTGCGCCGATCGGGCCAGAGGGGCTGGCGCGCATCGTCGATGTGCTGCACGGCCGCGCGCCCGACCTGCCGCTCTGCGGCATCGCCGGCATCGACGCCGACAACGCCGCCGCGGTCATCGGCGCCGGGGCGGACGGCGTCGCCGTCATCTCGGCGTTGTCGCTTGCGCCCGATCCGGCCGCCGCGGCGCGCCGCTTGCGCGAAGTCGTCGATGCGATACTGGCGAAGCGAGGCTCGTGATGGGCGTGCCCGTCGCCGTGACCATCGCCGGCTCGGATTCGAGCGGCGGCGCCGGCATTGAGGCCGACCTGAAGACCTTTTCCGCGCTCGGCGTCTACGGCGCCTGCGTCGTCACCGCGCTTACGGCGCAGAACACCACGGGCGTGTTCGCCGTTCATGACGTGCCGGCGAATTTCATCGCCGCGCAGATCGATGCGGTGTTTTCCGATCTCGAGGTCGGCGCGGTGAAGATCGGCGTGCTGGCGAACGCGCCGGCGATCGACGTCGCCGCCGCGGCGCTCGAGCGCTACCGCCCGCGCAACGTCGTGCTCGATCCGGTGATGGCCGCAAGCTCCGGCGAACCATTGCTGCGCCGGAACGCGCTCGGCCGGCTGCGGGACTTGATCCGGCGGGTGCGCGTCGTCACCCCCAATTTGGCAGAAGCCGCGGCGCTCCTCGACCGGCCGCCGGCACGCGACGAGGACGAGATGCGCGCGCAGGCGGAAAAGCTCCTTGCGCTCGGCCCCGGCGCGGTGCTGATCAAGGGCGGACACGGCACCGGGCCGGAAAGCGTCGACCTTTTGGTCGCCGCCCAAGGCTGCCTGCGGCTCGCGGCGCCGCGGGTTGCGACCCGCGCCACGCACGGCACCGGCTGCACGTTCGCCTCGGCGCTCGCCGCAGGACTTGCCAAGGGGCTCGCTCTGGAAGCGGCGGCGCGTGAAGCCAAGGACTATGTGACCGCCGCCATCGCCGCGGCGGATCGGCTCGCCGTCGGCTCCGGCCGCGGTCCGCTGCATCATTTCCACGCCTGGTGGTAGTCCTCCGAACCGGGCTTTCGAGCATTCCTGAGAGTCGCTACCCTGGCGGCGGATGTTCATCCTCGCGGGAAACAGATGGCGGTGAAAAGGAAAGATGCCGTCGGCGTCGTCGGTCTCGGCATCATGGGCGGCGCATTCGCGCGCAATCTCCGCGCCGCGGGTTGGCGCGTGATCGGCTACGACATCGCGCCGGCGCGGCGGCGGGCGCTGGCGCGGGCCGGCGTCGAAATCGCCGCAGATGCCGGCGACCTCGCCCGCCGGGCGCCGACCATCATCTTGAGCCTGCCCAAGCCCGCGGCGCTCGCCTCGACCGTGGCCGCCATCGTCAAGGCCGGCGTGCCGCGCCGCGTGGTGATCGAGGCCTCGACCTTCGCGCTCGATGACAAGGCCGCGGCCGCGGCGGCGTTGCGCAAGGCCGGCCACGTCCTGCTCGATTGTCCGGTGAGCGGCACCGGCATCCAGGCCAAGGTCAAGGACTTGGTGATCTACGCCTCGGGCGGCGCCGCCGAGATCAAGCGGCTGCGTCCGCTGTTCGCCGGCTTCAGCCGCGCGGTGCACGATCTCGGCGCCTTCGGCAACGGCAGCCGCATGAAATACATCGCCAACCTCCTCGTCGCCATCCACAACGTGGCGAGCGCGGAAGCTTTGGTGCTGGGCATGAAAGCCGGGCTGCCGCCGCAGCTCGTCTACGACCAGATCAGGATCGGCGCCGGCAATTCGCGCGTGTTCGAGCTGCGCGCGCCGATGATGGTCAAGGGCCGCTACGACGAGCCGACGATGAAAGTCTCGACTTGGCAGAAGGACATGGACATCATCGGCCGCTTCGCGCAGGCGATCGGGGCGCCGACGCCGCTGTTCTCGGCGACGCTGCCGGTCTATGCCGCCGCCATGTCGATGGGCTACGCGCTCGAGGATACCGCCGCCACGTGCGCCGTCCTCGAGGCGATGGCGGGGGTCAAGCGCGGCCGGTCAAAGCCGCGTCGCGCCGGCAGGCGACCGCCGTCGCGGCGTGAGAGCGGATGACGACTTGAAGATAAGTCATCCCACTCTAGGGAACAGCCGACGTGAGATCGGTCCGCGCGAAATCGTCGCCCTTATAAAGCAGCGGTTCCTTGCTGACCTTGGCCAACGCATAGGCAAAGCAGTCGCCGAGATTCAATCGTGCGGGATGCCCGCTGCCCTTGCCAAAATCCCGGTAGGCTTCGCGGGCGATCTGCGCCTGGTTGCGGCTGACCGGTTCGACGGTGATCTCAGCCGCCGCGAACAGTTGGTCGAAACGCCGGCTTGCCACCGGATCACGGCTGCCATCGATCACTACCGCCGCTTCGACGAAGTTGACGGCGGACACGCGGCGGCTGGTCGCGGCTTCGATCGCGCGGGCATAGATGATCGCGTCCGGTTCGTCGCGTAAGATGGCGATTATCGCGGACGTGTCGATGATCATCGCGGCAATCCCCGCTCGTCGTACAGGAGCTTTGCGTGATCGGCCGACCGGAACGGTTCCTTCAGCCGTGGGGCGCAGTCCTTGCCAATTGCCAACAGACGATCCGCAAGACTCTCGCCTTGTTCCCGTCGAACCCGTTCGAGCCGCTCACGTACTGCCTCTGTAACGGCCGCCGTCATACTCTCTCCGGTCAGCCGCGCCAGCTCTTCTGCAAGCCGGTGCGTTTCATCGTTTTTGATATTCAAACCCATCTCTTCAACCCGTATACCGCTATCATGCGACCATTCTACCCCGGCCACCAATCCAGCTCAACCTTTCCAGAGTGGAGATTCGTTGCCTATCTTGTTGAAGCACTTATCCGCCGGCGCGGCGGCGGGACGCCGAGCATGAGAGCGTATGACGATGGTGCGGCGTCGCATCGCTGAACAGCCCACGTCGCGGCTCGCCGTCTGGGCGCGGCGCATCGCGCTGTTTTCGCTCGCGGCGACGCTGATCGCCATCATCATCGTGCGTTCGGGAGCGCTCGAGATCGTGCCGGCGCTGTCGACGCTCGCC
>JASHPW010000014.1 GCA_030037895.1 Xanthobacteraceae bacterium
GCCAGGCGCCCGCGCAGGATCAGCGGCATGCCGTCGACCAGCGTCGGCGCATCGAGGCGGGCGCCGAGTTCGCTGCGCACGTCCGTTGCGCTCATCGCCGCATAGGAGAGCCCGAAGCCGCCGCCGCCCACGTCGCTCTCGCTGTAGCCCGGCGTCTGGAAGCTCTGCGCCTGCACCGCCGCATAGGGCGCAACCCCGAGCGTCGGGAGGACGGCGAAGCGGTAGCCGCCTTCCACTCGGCCGCCATAGCCCTGTCCGGCGAAATTCGCCGTCAGCAGGTCGCCGAGCGCGCTGCGGTTGGTGACGAACCAGTTGTTGGTGAAGGCGAGCGCGCCGGCGAGGTAGGCCGGACCATTATGGGTGATGCCGTAAACACCAAGCTGCAAGGCGTCGCTGCGGCCGTCGCCGAGCCCCTCGGCCAGGCCCCAATTGGTGCCGCCGCCGCCGAGCGCAAAGCCCGCGACCGTGTCCGGGCTGAAGTGGTAGTCCATGCCGCCGGCAAAGCCGAAGGTCGAGGTGGTGACATTGTGCGAGCCCACCGTCGGATCGCCGGCCGTGGTGCCGCTGCCGCCAAAGCTCGCGCCCCAGGCGGTCCAGCGTTGCGCGAACGAAGCCGGCGGCGGCGCCTTGAACACCTCGGCATAGGCGAGCGCCACCTCGGGCGGCAGGTTGTCGGCTTCCTCGGGCGCAAAGCCGAGCGCCGGCCCGCCGCCGCCGATGCCGCCGCCGCGGCCATAGACGAACGGGTCGAGCATCAGGTTCAAGAACTCGTCCATCAACTGGAAGTCGCCGAACACCGCGTCCGCCGCCGCCTCGCCCGACAATTGCGTCAGTGCGTTGGCGAGCCGGCTGCCGGTGAGGCCGTAAAGGTTCGTGAAGCTCGCCGGCAGCGTGCCGCCGTTGTTGAAGTAGGTGTTGAGGCCCGTGGCCACGTTCTCCTGGTTGTCGTTGAGGCTCGTGCCCGCGCCCAATTGCGACGTCAGGTTCAACAGCACGTCGGTCGACGTGTAGGTGAGCCTGCCGCCAAAGCCGGGATCGTTGATGCTGCTGAAGCCGGTGAACGTGCCGCTGATGCTCGACGGATCGAGGATGTCATAGGTGGTCTTGGTGTTGTAGCTCCCCGGCGCCAGGTAGCCTTCAACCGCGCCGTTGAGCGTCACCGTGCCGCTGACGTTCGCCCGCGAGGCCGTGGTCCCATTGATGTTGATGAGATAGGTCGCGCCCGGTTGGAAGGCGAGATTGCCGTTGATGGTCATCACCGTGCCCGGCTGGCCGATGGTTCCAGGCTCCAACGTGCCGCCGGAATTGACGTTGACCGAGGCGAAGGTGCCGGTGCCGGCGAGCGTGCCGCTGTTGACGTTCCAAGCCTCGCTTTGCCCGAAGGTCCCGGTCGCGGTCCACACCCCGCTCACCACGTTGAAGGTGGTGAAGCCCTCGTACTGCGCCGTGGGGCTGATGGCGGCGAGATTAAAGCTGCCCGAGCCGGTGCCGCCGAGTTGGAAGGTGTCGCTGCCTTGGCCGAGCACGTTGCCGGTGATGCTGTAGCCCGGCCCGAGGGTGAAGGTGTTGCCGGCGGCGTTGTGGGAGAGATCCACCGCGGTGCCGCCCGTGCCGACGATCGTCCCGGAATCGAACACGCTAACCGCGCTGGAGTTTTCGACCACGATCCCTTCCAACCCGCTGATCGTGCCGGTATTGGTGATGCCGCCGGCAAAGGTCGAGACACCAGCGACTCCAATGCCGGCCCCAGTCTTCGCGAAGATCGTGCCGCTGTTGCCGATGCCGCCGGCGAAGGTCGAGACGTCGAAGACGAGAATGCCGACCGCGCCCGCCGAGATCGTGCCGCTGTTGGTAATGCCGCCGGCGAAGGTCGGGACGTCACCGACTCCAATGCCGACCGCGCCCGCCGAGATCGTGCCGCTGTTGGTAATGCCGCCGGCGAAGGTCGAGACGGCATCGACTTCAATGCCGAATTCACCCGCCGAGATCGTGCCGCTGTTGCCAATGCCACCGGCAAAGGTCGAGACAGCCTCGACGAGAATGCCGAGGATGCCCGCCGAGATCGTGCCGCTGTTGCCGATGCCGCCGGCAAAATTCGCGACATTAATGACGAAAATGCCGTTGCCGACACCGCCTACCGAGATCGTGCCGGAATTACTGATGCCGCCGGCGAAGATCGAGACGTCACCGACTCCAATGCCAATCCCGTCCACCGAGATCGTGCCGCTGTTGGTAATGCCGCCGGCGAAATTCGAGACGTCGAAGACGACAATGCCGTCACCCGCCGAGATCGTGCCGCTGTTGGTAATGCCGCCGGCAAAGGTCGAGACGCCGACGCTGTTAACCGTAGTGCCGCCGACGAGAATGCCGGCGAAGCCCGCCGAGATCGTGCCGGAGTTGGTAATGCCGCCCCCGGCGCTGCTGCTGCCGAATTGCGCGATGTTGGTAACTTGAATGCCGTATTTGCCCGCCGAGATCGTGCCCGAGTTACCAATGCCGCCGGCGAAGGTCGAGACGCCACCGACGAGAATGCCGTCGAAGCCCGCCGAGACGGTGCCTGAGTTGCTAATACCGCCCCCGGCGCTGCCGCTGCCAAATTGCGCGACGTTGGTAACGCCAATGCCGACCACGCCCGCCGAGATCGTGCCCGAGTTGCTGATGCCGCCGGCGAAGGTCGAGACGGTACCGACGCCAATGCCGAAGTTGCCCGCCGAGATCGTGCCGCTGTTGCCGATGCCGCCGGCGAAAGTCGTGACGAAACCGACGTTAATGCCGTCGCCGACACCGCCTACCGAGATCGTGCCGGAATTGCTGATGCCGCCGGCGAAAGTCGCGACGCTAATGACGACAATGCCGGCGCCGGACGCGCCCGCCGCGATCGTGCCGCTGTTGCCGATGCCGCCGGCGAAATTCGTGAGGCCAGCGACCCAAATGCCGGCACCGGTGACGCCCACCGAGATGGTGCCGGAGTTGCTGATGCCGCCGGTGAAATTCGTGACGTCAAGGACGAGAATGCCGTCGACGCCCGCCGAGATCGTGCCGGAATTGGTGATGCCGCCGGCGAAATTCGCGATGCCGATCCCGTTGAAGGTAAGGACGACAATGCCGGCGCCCGCCGAGATCGTGCCGGAGTTGCTGACGCCGCCGGCGAAATTTGCGACATTATCGACGGCAATGCCAACGTCGCCCGCCGAGATCGTGCCGCTGCTGGTGATGCCGCCGGAAATGGCCGCGTTGTTGGTGACAGAGATGCCGTTCCCCGACATTCCCGAGGTGATGCTGCCGGCGTTGATGATGCCGCCGCCGACCGTCGCGTTGTTGACGGTGATGCCGGTGCGGGTCGGCGCGGCATTGCCGGTCCCGGTAACCACGCCGGTCGAGGTGTTGGTGACGCTGCCGTTGACGACGGCGCCATTCTCGATGTTGATACAGTTGATGGCGGCCGCATTGGTGACCGCGGCGATCGCTCCGCCGTTCTGCGTGACAGCGCACCCCGCGGCATAAGCGGCCGGCGCGCCGCCGCCGATCAGCAGCGCCGCCACCGAACTCGAGGCGAGGAGAAGGCGCAGCCGGCGGCCGCCTTGCGCCGGCGCGACGCGCAATCTCTCCACCCCGCGCGCATCCGCGCGACGCCCCGGCCTTCCCCGTCGCCCGCTTCGAGTCATGTTAGACCGACGCCCCCGCGGCATTCCCGCTTCCACGGCCCATACTTTTACAACCAATCCTACCGGGGGTTTGCCGCGACCGACAATTGCGAACGGGTGTTGGCCATACCGGACGCCGCGATTTCCGCCCGCTGTGGCTAAATGGCAACAGGCGGCGACTACGGGCCGAATTTCCATTCGGCGGTCGGGCTTGGCGCTCCCTCTCCCCGCGTCACGCTTCATTCTCTCCTCTGCGCGGGAAGAGGTGGCCGAGATCGCGCTTTGTGCCGGACCACGCAACCTTGGCCGCCCGTGCGGCCCCATGGTATCGAAACAGCCATGAACCAGATTGCGGGGCAGAGTAACGCCACCTTTATGCCGCTCGATGAGGCGTTGATATATGCCGACCGCTGCCGCGGCGAGGGGCGGCTCGTGGAAGCCGAGGCGGTCTGCCGCCAAATACTCCAGGGACGGCCGGACCTGCCCGAAGCCGAGCATCTCATCGGCATCATCGCCCACCAGAGCGGCAAGCTCGGCGAGGCGATCGAGCACGTCCAGCGGGCGACGAAACTGGCGCCGCACGTTGCGCTCTATCACGCCAATCTCGGCGAGATGCATCGGCTGGCCGGCCGCCCCAAGCTTGCGGTCCAGGAGGCGCGCCGCGCGCTCGAGATCGAGCCGGCAATGCCGCTGGCGCTGAGCAATCTCGGCGTCGCGCTCTACGAATTGAAGGATTACGACGAAGCCGCCCAAGCCCAGCGCAAGGCGATCGCGGCAAATCCGAGCTTCGCCGAAGCGCACGCCAATCTCGGCAATGCGTTGCACGCCTTGCGCCGGTTCGACGAGGCCATCGCCGCCTATCGCCGCGCCATCGAGCTCAAGCCGGACCATGCCGATGCCTGGGCCAATCTCGGCACCACGCTGCATCACAGCGGCAGTTTCGACGACGGCATCGCCGCACTGCGTCGCGCCATCGCGCTCGCGCCGCATCATGCCAACGCCCATGCCGGGCTCGGCATTCTGTTGCTGATGCGCGGCGATCTCGCCGAGGGCTGGGACGAATACGAATGGCGGCTGCGCTCGACCGAGCGCAAGGGCCCGCGTTTCCCGGAAAAGCCCTGGCAGGGCGAAAGCCTCGCCGGCAAGCACATCTACGTCCAGGCCGAGCAAGGTTTCGGCGATACGCTGCAGTTCGTGCGCTACATTCCGCCGCTCGCCGCGCGCGCCGGCAGCGTGACGCTGCGCGTGCATCAGGAGCTCGTCACGCTGTTGCGCGAGAACCTGCCCGGCATCGCCATTTTGGGCGACCGCAACGATCCGGCGCCCTATCAATGCGACGCCGTGCTCTTGAGCCTGCCGCGCCTGCTCAAGACGCGGCTCGAAACCATTCCCTCCGCGGTGCCTTATCTGCGCGCGCCCGCGGAAGCAACGCGGCGCTGGACGTCGCGGCTCGCGACGATGGCGGGCGTCAAGGTCGGCGTGGTGTGGGCGGGCAATCCCGAGCACGTCAACGATTACCGCCGCTCAATCGATCTGAAATCGCTGGCGCCGCTGTTCGCCGTGCGCGGAACGTCGTTTGCAAGCCTGCAGGTCGGACCGCGGGCCGCCGATCTGAAAAAGCTGAAATCCGGCAAGCAGACGATCGACGATCTGTCGCCCGCCTTCGTGGATTTCATCGAATCCGCGGCCGCGGTGAGCGCGCTCGATCTGGTCATCACGGTCGACACCTCGGCGGCGCATCTCGCGGGAGCGCTCGGCAAGCCGGTCTGGGTGCTGCTGCCGTGGGTGACCGACTGGCGCTGGATGCTCAACCGCGAGGACAATCCCTGGTATCCGACTATGCGCCTGTTCCGGCAAAAGCAGGGCGAGGATTGGTCCGACGTGATCGCGCGCGTCGCCGCCGAGCTTCGCGCGGTCGCGCAAGGCGACGTGGCGAAGCTGACGCCGTTCAAGGCCGCAGGCGAGCGTCGCGCCGCGCAGGCGGCGGCGATCATGGCCGCGGAAGCCGCGTTTGCCGCCGCGGCTGCGCCGGCGCAAGCGCAGGCCGTCGAGCCCGGCCAAGCGCTTATTCTCGCCGAACAGAAACGCCGTCGCGGCTACCTGGCCGATGCCGACGAGCTCGCCCGGCGCGCCGTGGCCGCCCAGCCGGACAACGCCGAAGCCGAGCACACGCTCGGCCTCGTCGCGCATCAATCCGGCAAGCTCGCCGAAGCGATCGAGCACGTGCGCCGCGCCGCCGCCATCAAGCCGGACGTGGCGCTCTATCACGCCAATCTCGGCGAGATGTGCCGGCTCGCCGGCCGCATCGACGAGGCGCTTGCCGCCGGCCGCCGCGCCATCGCCCTCGATGCCAACGCCGCGGGCGCATGGAACAATGTCGGCATCGCGTTGTTTGACCAAGGCAAGTTCGAGGAGGCGCTGGTCCATTATGACCGCGCGATCGCGCTGGAGGACAATTTCGCCCAGGCGCACAGCAACCGCGGCAACGCGCTGCAACGCCTCAAGCGCTTTGCCGAAGCGGAGCCGTGCTATCGCCGCGCGCTCGAATTGCAGCCGAATTTCCTCGACGGCTGGAACAATCTCGGCACCTGCCTTCGCGAGTTGAAGCGCGCGGAAGAGGCCGAGACCGTCTATCGCAAGGCGCTCAAGCTCGGCCCCAACAATCCCGACACGCTCGACAATCTGGCGCTGGCGGTCAAGGACCTCGACCGGCTCGACGAAGCCGCCGACCTTTTGCGTCGGGCGCTGGTCATCGATTCGCGCAGCGATAAATTCCACGTTCACCACGCCACCGTCCTTCTCGACCAGAAAAAGACCGACGAGGCGGCGGCCGCCGGCGAGCGCGCGCTGGCGCTCAATCCCAACAACCACGACGCTGTCAACCTGATGAGCCGCGTCGCCTTCGAGCGCGGCGATCTTGTCGCGGCGCTCGAGCACTGCCGGCGCGCGCTGGCGCTCAAGCCGGACCTCGCCGACGCCTACAACAATATGGGCAACGTGCTCAAAGAGCTCGGCCGATTGCAGGAGGCGCAGGACGCCTATCTGGAGGCGCTTCGGCTCGATCCGAGCGTCACCGGCGTCTACGTCAACCTCGCCGATTCGAAGAAATTCGCGCCCGGCGATCCGCATCTCGCCGCCATGGAGGCACTCGCGGCGAAGACCGACGGATTGTCGAAGACCGACCGCATGCAACTCGATTTTGCGCTCGGCAAGGCCTACGCCGACCTCAAAGACTACCGCCGCTCGTTCAAGCACCTCGGCGCCGGCAACGCCGCCAAGCGCGCCACGATCGCTTACGACGAGAAGTCCGCCTTCGCCTTGTTCGACCGCATCGAGGCGACCTTCACCCGCAAATTGATCACGGCGAAATCCGGCGGCGGCGATCCTTCGGCGATGCCGATCTTCGTGCTCGGCATGCCCCGTTCCGGGACGACGCTGGTGGAGCAGATCATCGTCAGCCATCCGCTGGTGCACGGCGCCGGCGAACTGTCGACGCTCAATGACGTCGTTCTCACCGTGTGCGGGCCGGACGGCAACACCATCCTCTATCCCGAATTCGTTCCCTCCGCGGATTTCGCGGCGCTGCGAGGGGTCGGCGAGCGTTACATCGCGCTGGTGCGCGAGCTGGCGGTCAAGGACGGGCCGACAAGCACGAAATACGTGACCGACAAGATGCCGTCGAATTATTATTTCGCCGGCCTCATTCACCTGGCGCTGCCGAACGCGACGATCATCCACACCGTCCGTGATCCGGTCGACACCTGCCTTTCCTGCTTCTCAAAACTGTTTTCCGCCGAACAAAACCACACCTACGACCTCGGCGAGCTTGGGCGTTATTACAAGCGCTACGAACGCCTCATGGCGCATTGGCGGCGGGTGCTGCCGCGAGGACGCATTCTCGACGTGCGCTATGAAGACGTGGTCGCCGACCTCGAAGGGCAAGCGCGCCGCATCATCAACCATTGCGGCTTGCCGTGGGACGAGCGCTGCCTGTCCTTCCATGAGACCGTGCGGCCGGTGCGCACCGCGAGCGCGACCCAGGTACGCCGGCCGATTTACAAAAGCGCGGTCGGCCGCTGGCGCCGCTATGAGAAAGATCTCGGGCCGCTGTTGAGCGCGCTCGGCATAGCCGCTTCGATCGAGGCGTGACTTTCAGTTGATCGTTCGCCTGCCGTCGCCGCAGTCGAGCGAGAAGGCGGGGATGTCGATGTCGAAACGCTCGCCGCCGGCGCTGACCATGCCGTAGGTGCCGACCATGAAACCCGACGGCGTCTGCAGCGGCACCCCGCTGGTATATTCGAACGATTCACCGGACTTGAGCACCGGCTCCTCGCCGACGACGCCGGCGCCGCGCACCTCCTGGCGGCGGCCGCCGGCGTCGGTGATGCGCCAGTGGCGGGTCCTGAGTTGCACCGTTTCGGGACCGTGGTTGGTGATGGCGATCGTATAGGCCCAGAAGAAATAATTGTTTTCCGGCGAGGACCGATCGGCGATGAAGCGCGGGGTCACCACGACCTCGATGTTGCGGGTGACGGCACGATACATGGGTGATTCCTGGCTCTGCTGCCGGACTTGCGCCCGCGGCCGGCGCAACCGACAACCTCTTATGATTCCACGCGTCGCGCATGGCGCCAACCGTCCGTTGCAATAATCGCGCCGGCGATCTTTCTCAAGCCACACTTGGGGGCCTTTTGGCGGAGTATGATCGCGCGGAAACTGGTTTTCACGCTTGCGGGCCGCGCCCGGGATTGAGGGGCGGCGAGCGCGATCCGAGTGTGCGCTGGGCGGCGCAACGACGAGCGGCAAATGACTGCGAATATTCGACCGGCAAGGCCGATCGCGACAAGGTCGCCGCTTCCCGCGCCGGAACGCGATCTGCGCCTTGATCTGTTCCGCGGCATTGCGCTGTGGCTCATTTTTCTCGACCACATTCCCGAGAACGTCGTGAACTGGTTTACCATCCGCAATTACGGATTCAGCGACGCAACCGAAATCTTCATCTTCATTTCTGGCTATACCGGGGCCTTCGTCTACGGCCGCGCGATGCGCGAACGCGGCTTTGTGATCTCGAGCGCGCACATCCTCCGGCGCGCCTGGCAGATCTATGTGGCGCACATCTTTCTGTTCACGATCTTCATGGCCGAGATCGCCTACGTCGCGGCGACCTTCGATAATCCGCTCTACGCCGAGGAAATGCGCATCCTCGATTTTCTCAAGCAGCCCGACATCACGATCTTCCAGGCCCTGCTCTTGAAGTTCAAGCCGGTCAACATGGACGTGTTGCCGCTTTACATCGTTCTCCTGCTGCTGTTTCCGCCGATGCTTTATCTGCTGCTGCGGCTGCCGTCCGTCGCGCTCGCCGGCTCGGCGGTGGTCTATGCGCTGGCCTGGAAATTGGATTTGAACCTGCCCGCCTATCCCAACGGGGTATGGTTCTTCAATCCGTTCGCGTGGCAATTGCTGTTCGTGTTCGGCGCCTGGTGCGCGCTCGGCGGCGCGCGGCGGCTCGCCGGCGTGCTGCGCTCGCGCATCGTGCTGGCGCTCGCCGTCGCCTACCTCCTCTTCGCCTTCGCGATAACGTTGACCTGGTATTACAAGCCGCTCGAACGGTTCGTCCCGAATTGGCTGGGGGAATGGATGTATCCCATCGACAAGACCAATCTCGACGTGCTGCGGTTCGCGCATTTTCTCGCGCTGGCGGCGGTGACGGTCCGCTTCGTGCGGCGCGATTGGCCCGGACTGAGATCGCCGATCCTGCAGCCCGCCATCCGTTGCGGCCAGCATTCGCTGGAAATCTTCTGCCTCGGCGTGTTCCTGGCCTTTGCCGGACAATTCATTATCGCGGAATCCGCGGGCGGCCCGCTGCTGCAGACGGCGATCAGCCTGTTAGGCATTGCGATCATGATTGCGACGGCGAACCTGTTGTCGTGGTATAAGGTCATGGAAGGGCGAGGTCCCGGCTCGCGTGTCAAACCGCCCGATTCCGACCTCGCGGGAGGGGAGGCATGACGCTCCTTGTTGCCGTGCTCGCGCTCGCGCTGATGAGCGGCGCCGCCGCGGCGGCGCCAGCGGACGAGTGCGACGTGCCGGGATCGCTCATCGCCGGCGAGGGCGACCTCACCCGCGTCATGAACGAAATCAAGGACCGCCATCGGTTGGATATCAGCGTGGTCGGTACGGGATCTTCGGCGCTCGCCGGCCCCGACGGCGCGCGCTTTGCCTATCCCGCGCGACTGGAAGAGGCGCTCAGGGGGCGACTGCCGGGCAACGACATCAAGGTTACCGCGCGTGTCCAGTTGCGGCGGACGACCGCGGATATGGCCGCCGACTTGGACAAGATCCTGACCGACGACAAGCCGGCGCTGGTGGTCTGGCAGGCCGGCACGGTCGACGCCTTGCGCGGCGTCGAACCGGATGATTTCCGCGCGAGCCTCGAGGGCGGCATTGACGCCATCGCGGCCGCCGGCGCCGACATCGTCATGATGAACATGCAATACAGCCCGCGCACCGAATCCATGCTCGGTATCTCCGCCTATGAGGATGTCATGCGCTGGGTGGCCGAGCAACGCGGCGTCGTTTTGTTCGACCGGCTGGCGATCATGCGTTATTGGGACGATGAAGGCGTGTTCAACCTTTATGCCGCGACCAGGGGCTATGCTATGGCGCGGCGCGTTCACGCCTGCATCGGCCGGGCCCTGGCGTCGCAGATCATCAATACCGCTCATCTCGACGCCGGGAAGATGCAAACGACGCGCTGATGTCATCGATCGATAGAACGACGATCCATCGGCTGGCGGGAGCTGCGGCGGCGACCGCGGCGCTGGCGATGCTTGCCGCGGCGCACGCGGAGGTGCCGGCTGCGCCGCCTCCGTCCGTCGCTGCGCCGGCGGCGCGGCCGGCACCCGGCAATCCGGCAAACCCGACCGCATTTCCGCCCGCCGCCACGCCGCAGCAGGCCGCGCCGTTCTCTTGCCGCGCGCCGGCCGACGTCGCGCGCCTGAATTATCCGCTCGGCCACATCGCGCGGCGCCTGGCGAGCGGCGAGCCGCTCACCATCGTCGCCGTCGGCTCCTCCTCGACGTTCGGCGCGGGCGCAAGCTCGCCGGCGGCGAGTTATCCGAGCCGGCTCGCCGTCGAGCTCAAACGGCGTTTTCCCGGTCACCGCATCACGGTGCTCAACCGCGGCGTCGACGGCGACGATACCGAGGCGATGGTGGCGCGGTTCCCGAGCGGCGTCATCGCCGCCCATCCCGATCTCGTGCTCTGGCAGGTCGGCACCAATACCGTGCTGCGCGACCATCCGCTCACGCCCCATTCCGTCCTGCTGCACGAAGGCATCGCGCAACTCAAAACGGCGGGCGCCGACGTCGTGCTGATCGACATGCAGTTTGCGCCGCGCGTGCTCGCCAAGCCGGAGACGGATGGTATGGAGGATCAGATCGCGCTTGCCGCCAAGCGGGAGAGCGTCGATCTGTTCCGCCGCTTCGCGCTGATGCGCAACTGGCGCAACGTCCAGCATATCCCCTTTGACGCTTTCGTCGCGCCGGACGAGCTGCACATGAACGATTGGAGCTATGCCTGCGTGGCCAAGCTTCTCGCCGCCGCGATCGCCGAGGCGGCGACCCGCCCGATCGCATCCGCCGCGGCCCATTCCGCGCGCTGAACATCTCCGCCGTTCATCGTCATTCCGCAAGCCGTGAACCGGCCGTCCTGGAATGACGGCTCACACCGCCTCGAGCGCGGCGAGCATGTCCTCGACGATATCGTCGGGATGTTCGAGGCCGACGGAAACGCGCACCAGCCCGTCGCCGATGCCGAGTTCGGCGCGCTGCGCCGGGGTGAGCCGCTGGTGCGTCGTCGTCGCCGGATGAGTGACGAGGCTTTTGGCATCGCCGAGATTGTTGCTGATGCGGATGAGCTTGAGCGCGTCCTGGAAGCGGAACGCGGCGCTCTTGCCGCCCTTGATGTCGAAGGCGACGAGCGTCGAGCCGCCGCGCATCTGCTTCTGCGCGACGGCGGCCTGCGGATGATCGGGCCGGCCCGGATAAATGAGCCGCGCCACCTTGGGATGCTCGGCCAGCGTCACCGCCAGCGTCGCCGCGCTGTCGCTTTGCCGGCGCACGCGCACCGGCAGCGTCTCCAGTCCCTTGAGCAGCACCCAGGCGTTGAACGGCGACAGCGACGGGCCGGTCTGCCGCAGCAGCACGTGAACGTGCTTCTGAATGAAATCCTCCGACGCGAGGATGATGCCGCCGAGGCAACGGCCCTGGCCGTCGATGTGCTTGGTCGCCGAATAGACGACGCAATCGGCGCCGAGCGCGAGCGGGCTCTGAAAGATCGGCGTGGCGAAGACGTTGTCGACGACGAGCGTCGCGCCGGCTTGGTGCGCGATCTGCGCGACCGCGGCGATGTCGATCACCTCGAGCGTCGGATTGGTCGGCGTCTCCAGGAAGAAGGTCTTGGTGTTCGGCCGCACCGCGTCGCGCCATTGCTGGAGATCGGTACCGTCGACCAACGTCGAAGAAACGCCGTAGCGCGGCAGATAGGTTTCGACGATGTAGCGGCAGGAGCCGAACAGCGCCTTCGCGGCGACCACGTGGTCGCCGGCCTTGAGCTGGCCGACCAGCGCCAGCGTGACCGCGGCCATGCCGGTCGCGGTCGCGCGCGCGGCTTCGGCGCCTTCGAACGCCGCCATGCGGTCTTCGAACATCGCCACCGTCGGATTGGAGAAGCGTGAGTATTGAAACCCTGGATCTTCGTTCTTGAAGCGGCGCTCGGCTTGGAGCGAGCTTTCGTAGACGTAGCCCTGGGTCAGAAACAGCGACTCCGAGGTCTCGCCGAATTGCGAACGCAGGATGCCGGAATGAACGAGGCGGGTCTCGGGACGGTAACGATCAGGCGCGGACGCGGACATGTGGCCTCCCTGGCCAAACAAAAACCCGGCCGGGAGGATGATCCTCGGGCCGGGCTCACACGTCCTCGGCCTTTTAGCAATTTGTTTTACGTGGCTGCAAGCCGGCCGGCTCAAATGACCACGGGATAAAACCGCTCATACGCCGCCGCCGTCTTTCCGTCAAGCCGGTCATCGGGTTAGATCAAACCCTCCCGCGCAAGTGGGGCGGGTGAAAACAGTACGGGCTCGCGTCGCTTGCCTTAATCCCAGCAAGCGGGGGGAGGAAGATACGGCTGATCTCGTGTCTCTTACGTTTGCGCCCTCCGACAAAGGAATCCTGCCCGACCGCATGATCGCGGCGCTGGCGCGGGAGGGCGGGATTCGCGCCGCTTTGCCCTTGGCTCCCGGCCAAATTCAGCCGGCAAGCCTCGATCTGCGCCTCGGCGCCGTCGCCTATCGCGTGCGCGCGAGCTTCCTGCCCGGCCCCGGCACCGCCGTCGCCCACCGCATCGCCGCACTGAAGCTGCACGAATTCGCGCTCGGTGGCGGCGCCGTCTTGGAGACCGGCTGCGTCTATATCGTGCCGCTGCTCGAGAGTCTGGCGCTGCCTGCGGATGTCGCCGCGGCCACCAATCCCAAAAGCTCCACTGGCCGCCTCGATGTCTTCACCCGCGTGATCGCCGACGAGACGCGCGGCTTCGATCGCGTCGCGCCCGGCTATCATGGTCCGCTCTATGCCGAGATCAGTCCGAAGACTTTTCCCGTGCTGGTGCGCGAAGGCTCGCGGCTGTCGCAGATGCGCCTTCACCGCGGCGACGCGGTGCTCGACGGCGAGGCGTTGCGTGAACTGCATGCCCGCGAACGGCTCGTCGATCGTGCCGAAGCGGTGATGGGGGACGGGGTCGCGGTGAGCGTCGATCTTTCCGGCGGCGGCACCTCGCGGCGGCGCGCGGGGAAGCAGAAGCAAAGGAGCGAGGGCGTCGTCGGCTATCGCGCCAAGCGCCACACCGCGGTCATCGAGGTCGAGCGCCGTGCCGCCTACGACGCGGCCGATTTTTGGGAACCGATCGCGGCGCGCGCCGACCAAAGCCTGATCCTCGATCCGGGCGAGTTTTATATCCTGGCCTCGACCGAGGCCGTGCAGGTGCCGCCCGATTATGCCGCCGAGATGGTGCCGTTCGATCCACTGGTCGGCGAATTCCGCGTGCATTACGCCGGCTTCTTCGATCCCGGCTTCGGTTACGCCGGCGCCGGCGGTCGCGGCTCGCGCGCGGTGCTGGAAGTGCGTTCGCGTGAAGTGCCGTTCATCCTCGAACACGGGCAGGTCGTCGGCCGGCTCGTCTACCAGAAGATGCTGGCGCGTCCCGACCGGCTTTACGGCAGCGGCATCGGCTCGAACTACCAGGCGCAAGGTCTCCGGTTATCGAAACACTTCCGCGGTTGAGAGAGCCTGTCGCTCGCGCGCGAGGGGCTGCGCCATGCGACCGGCGCCACACCAGACCGCGATCCGGACCATGCGAGCCGTGGCGATCGCGCCTCGTGTTGGTGTCATCATCCGCGCAGGCGGATGATGACAGGCATGGATTGCCGTTCAATGCCATTGGTATCACTCCGCAGAAAGCGGCCGATCGGCTAAGATTCTTGTGGCATTTCGCCGGCAACAGCGTTTTTCTGTGCGTGGGGCGCACGAGGCATTCGCCAGGAACCGAGGGCGGACGCATGGAGCGGGCACTCATCGTGGCCTTTGCCGTCTTGGTGTCCGCCGCGACCTGGCTCGGCGCCGTGCCGGCCTTGGCGCAATCGGGCTACGATCGGCCGGGCGGCGATTACGCGAGTGCGGTGGTCGCGAACGGCGACCCGGCGGTTTGCGCGATGCGCTGCGAGCGCGATAAACTCTGCCGGTCGTGGAGCTTTTCCTATCCGTCGGCCTCCGGCAGTCCGGCCATGTGCCGGCTCAAGCGCGCGGTGGTGCCGCGCGTCAAGGCGAGCTGCTGCGTGTCGGGCGTGCGCGGCGCCGGCGTGATCGAGCCGCGGCTCGGCGAACTCGAATACTCAATCGATCGCGTCGGCGGCGATTATCGGTCCTTCGAAACCGCGGCCGATCCGCGCGGCCGGGCCTGCGCCGAGGCCTGTCGCGCGGAATCGCATTGCCGCGCCTGGACCTACCGCCGGCCGGGCTACGGCACGGCGAGTGCCCGTTGCTACCTCAAGGAATCGATCAAGCCGCCGCGGCACCGGCCCTGTTGCATTTCCGGGGTGGTGCGGTAACGCCACCGCGCGCGGTCATCCCGTCCCGCCGACGGTGATGCGGTCGATGCGCAGCGTCGGTTGACCGACGCCCACCGGCACGCCCTGACCGTTCTTGCCGCAAGTGCCGATGCCGTCGTCGAGCTTAAGGTCGTTGCCGACCATGGAGACGCGATGCAGGTCGGTCGGGCCGTTGCCGATCAGCATGGCGC
>JASHPW010000136.1 GCA_030037895.1 Xanthobacteraceae bacterium
CGCCGTGAACGGCGTCGTCGCCCACCTTCAGCGTTGCCTCATCCATGCGCAACGGCACGATGAGCCCGATCACCTTGAGGATGATGAAGGTGGCGATCGCGTTGAACACGATGATGAACGCCGCGCCTTCCACCTGCAGCAGCAGCTGGCCGGCGTTGCCGTAGAGCCAGCCGGTCACGCTCACGCCGGGCGCCTCCTTGTCGGTGCCGATATATTGCAGCATGCCCGGATTGGCCAATATGCCGACCAGCAAGCCGCCCATCAGACCCGCTACGCCGTGGGTCGAGGCCACGCTCAGCGTGTCGTCGACTTTGCTGATGAGCCTGGTCTTTTGCAGTTTGTTCATGCTCAGCCAGGGAATGATCCCGGCGCAAATGCCGATAATGATGGCGCCGATCGTGTCCACGTAACCGGCGCCGGGAGTGATCGCCACAAGGCCGGCGATCATGCCGTTGACCGCGCCGAGCACGGACGGCTTGCCGTAGGCGAGCTTGTCCATCAGCGTCCACACCAGAAGCGCCACCGCGGTGGCGACGTTGGTGTTGAGCACCGCGGCGCCGGCGTCGGCGTTGGCGAAATAGGGGTCGCCGCCGTTGAAGCCGTTCCAACCCAGCCAGAGGATTCCGGCGCCGACCAGCGTGACCAACAAACTATTGGGCGGGAATTGGTCGCGGTCGGCCTGAAGCCGCGGGCCGATCACCGCCGCGGCGACGAATCCGGACGTTCCGGCGGCGAGATGGATGACGTAGCCGCCGGAAAAGTCCGCCACCCCCATGCTGGCGAGCCAGCCGCCGCCCCACAGGCTGAACGCTCCCACCGTATAGACGATCGTCATCCACACCGGGCAGAAGATCATCCACGCCGTGAAGTTCATGCGACCGAGCAGAGAGCCGCCGAGGATAATGACGGTGATCGCGGCGAACACGAACTGGAAGAATATGAGCGTCGCCATTGGAAAGGCGAGGGGCGGCATGCCCGCTGCCGCGGCCGGAATTGTCGCTTGCCCGGTGGTGAAGAGCGCCGAGGTCGCCAAGGCCGGCTTGCCGAGGAAGGGCCATAATTGTGGCCCGAACGCCATATTGTAGTCGAACAGGACCCAGACGACGAGCACCGAAGCGAAGGCGTACATCGACATGAAGGCGGAGTTGATCGCCCACTTCTTCTTGACGATGCCGCCATAGAGAACGGTCAGCCCCGGTATGCTTTGCAGGCCGACGAAAGTTGCCGCCGCCAACTGCCAAGCGTTATCGCCGGTATCCAGCCATTGCGGTGATGGTACGAGTGGCATGAGCTTCCCCCAAACGTCCTCTGTGCAGCGATCGGCACACGAGCGACCAATTGAAAGATCGCAAAAACTATGCCACCCAAACGCAGATGCTTTTTTCATGAAGTCCGCGGCGCAGTTGCGCCGGGATGATTAGAAAATCCGCAATTTGCTTATAAAGCAGGCAGGCAGATTGATGCGATTCAAGGTCCCGACTCGGCCATTGGCGGTGGGAATCGTCGTGGCGGCGGTCGATATGACCGTTGGCTTCGTTCATGCGCAAGCGCGCCACGGCGAGACTGCGATCACTTGCGTGAATCCGGTCAGCGGGGCGAGCTGGCAGATCAGGATCGACTACGATCGCAGCACCGTCGATTCCAATCCGGCGCGCATGAGCGATACCGAGATTTCGTGGCGTGACGCGACCGACGGCTGGAATTACACGCTTGATCGCAGATCCGGAAATCTTACGGTCATCCTCGCGTCGGCCACCGGCGGCAATTTTCTCTATGACCGTTGCAAGCTGGAGAATTGAAGCTGGGTCCTCTCGTTTCCCTCTCCCGCCAGCGGGAGACGGACAAGAGGCGATAGGTCCGCGCCGCCATCGCCCGACGATACGCCGCATCGGCCGGCGCGCCGGAAATCAGGGCGGCGCCGATGGCTGAGCGGCTCTCCGGCATCAAGGCCAGCGTGGGATTTGCCTCGGAGATCGGACCACGCAAAAGCAATGAGGATTTCGCCGGCGCGGTTTTCGGCATGGAGCTGCCGCAGCCGCGCCGGGACATTGTGGCGGCGGTCGCCGATGGGATCGGCGGCGCCAAGGGCGGGCGCGTCGCCGCCGAGACCGCGGTGCGCGGGTTTCTCGATGGATTTTGCGACCTTCCCGAGACCATGGAAGTGCGGCGCGCGGCGGCGAACGTCCTCAATGCGCTCAATGGCTGGATCCATTCCCAAGGTCAGCGCGACGCGAAGCTCATGGGGATGGGATGCACCTTCACCGCGCTGGTGCTGCGCGGGCGCCTCGCGCACGTGCTGCATGTCGGCGACACGCGCGCTTATCGATTGGGCGGCGACCGCCTCACTTGCCTGACGATCGATCATGTCCGCGAGAGTGCGGGCGGTCGCTCGAATATCCTCAACCGGGCGCTGGGCGTGGAGACGGAGGTGCGGCTCGATTACGCCACGCAGCCGGTGGCGCTGCATGACCGCTTCCTTCTGTGCAGCGATGGCGTGCATGCCTTCCTTTCCGCCGAGACCATCGCCGAGATCCTGCGCGAGCGCTCCGCGTCCGAGGATTCCGCCCGCGCGCTCGTTGCCGCCGCGCTCGAATCGGGAAGCACCGACAATTGCACGGCCTTGGTGGTCGATATCGTCGATCTGCCGACCGCGGAATCGGCCGATATCGGCGCCGCCGTCATGCAACTGCCGCTCATCCCGGTGCCGATCGACGGCCAGACGGTCGATGGCTTTCTGCTCAAGGTGCTGGTGTCCGACGGCCGATATACCCGCTTGTTCGGCGCGATAGACGAGGTCGAGGGCGGCGAGGTGGTGTTGAAGTTTCCCAAGCCCCAGGTCGCGGCCGTGGCCACCTATCGCGCGGCGTTCGTCCGCGAGGCGTGGGTGGGCGCGCGCGTGCACAGCCCATGGGTCGGCCGCACCATCGCGCTGCCGCCGGGGCGGCAGACCTGCCTGTACACGGTCATGCCGCTTTATCCCGGCGAGCTTTTGGCGACGCGGCTCGCGCGTCGTCCGCTGATCGGCCTGGAGGAAGGCCGCAATATCGCGATCAAGTTGGCCCGCGGCGCCGCGGCGCTCCACCGCGCCGGCATCATCCATCGCGACATCAAGCCGGATAACGTCATTCTCGAAAGCGACGGATCGCTCAAGCTGATCGATCTCGGCGTGGTGCGCGTGCCCGGGCTGGAGGATTTTCCGCCTGAAGACGTTCCGGGCACCGCGGCCTATATGGCGCCGGAAATGTTCGCCGGCGAGCCGGGCAACGAGGCGACCGATATTTATGCCCTTGGCGTCACCATGTTCCGCGCCTTCACCGGCGAGTTCCCCTACGGCAATCCCGACGCCACCAGCCGGCCGCGCCGCGACCGGCCGACGCCGCTGTCCACCCTGCGGCCGGACCTGCCGGCCTGGCTCCAGGGCGTGCTCGCGCGCGCCGTCGCCATCGATCCCGGCGAGCGTTTCCGCGACATGAACGAATTCGCCGTGGAGATGGAGACCGGACCGGCGCGCGGCCCGCCGCCGGTCCGCCGGCCGCAGACGCTCTACGAGCGGGCCCCGCTCCGGTTCTGGCAGGGCGTGGCCGCGCTCCTGGCGCTTGCCCTCGTCCTCATATTGCTGCTGCGGCGTTAAAGCATGTTTTGTCCAGCGGATTGTTGACTTCGTGGCGCCGACGCCGCAAAGCGGAGCGGCCGGCTCGCGGGATTCATAACCGGGATGTTCAAGCGAATCCTGATTGCCAATCGCGGCGAGATCGCTTGCCGGATCATCAAGACCGCGCGCCGCATGGGCATCGAGACCGTCGCGGTCTATTCCGACGCCGACCGCGACGCCCTCCACGTCGACATGGCCGATAGCGCGGTGCGGATCGGTCCGCCGCCGGCCGCGCAGAGTTACCTCGTCATCGACGCCATCGTCGCCGCCTGCAGAGCGAGCGGCGCCGAGGCGGTGCATCCGGGTTACGGCTTCCTCTCCGAGCGGGAGGCGTTCGCGCGCGCCCTTGCCGCGGCCGGCATCGTGTTCATCGGCCCGAACCCGAAGGCGATCGCCGCCATGGGCGACAAGATCGAAAGCAAGCGCATGGCGGCCGCCGCCAAGGTCGCGACCGTGCCCGGCCACCTCGGCGTGGTCGAGGACGACCGGGCCGCGGCGAGGATCGCGGACGAAATCGGCTATCCGGTCATGATCAAGGCCACGGCGGGCGGCGGCGGCAAGGGCATGCGCATCGCCCATGGCCCAGCCGAGCTCGCCGACGGCCTTGCGCGCGCCCGTTCCGAGGCGAAGTCGAGCTTCGGCGACGACCGCGTGTTCATCGAGAAATTCATCGCCGATCCGCGCCATGTCGAGATCCAGGTCCTGGGCGACAAGCACGGCCACGTCATCCATCTCGGCGAGCGCGAATGCTCGATCCAGCGCCGCAATCAGAAAGTCATCGAGGAAGCGCCGAGCCCGCTTCTTGACGCCGAGACGCGCGCCAGAATGGGCGCGCAGGCGGTCGCGCTCGCCAAGGCGGTCGGTTACGACAGCGCCGGCACGGTCGAATTCGTCGCCGGCCAGGACCGCAGCTTTTATTTTCTGGAGATGAACACGCGGCTGCAGGTCGAGCATCCGGTGACGGAGCTGGTGACCGGCATCGACCTCGTCGAGCAGATGATCCTTATCGCCGCCGGCGAGCCGCTCGCGCTCAAGCAGGCCGACGTGAGACTCGACGGCTGGGCGGTCGAGAGCCGCATCTATGCCGAGGATCCCTACCGCGCCTTTGCGCCCTCGATCGGGCGGCTGGTGCGCTATCGCCCGCCGGCCGAGGGCGAGCATGAGGGCGTGACGGTGCGCAACGACACCGGCGTGGTCGAGGGCGGCGAAATCTCGCTCTACTACGATCCGATGATCGCCAAGCTCGTCACCCATGCGCACAGCCGCATGGCGGCGACCGAGGCGCAGGCCGACGCGCTCGACGCCTTCACCATCGAGGGCATCCGCCACAACATCCCGTTTCTCGCCGCGATCATGCAGCACCCGCGCTGGCGCGCCGGCAAGCTCTCGACCGCCTTCATCGCCGAGGAATTCCCGCGCGGGTTCGAGCGTGTGCGCCCGACCGGCGCCATGGCGCGCGTGATCGCCGCGGTCGCCGCCGCGATCGACCACGTGCTGGGCGAGCGCAAACGCCGCATCTCCAGGCAGTTGAACAGCGCGCCGACCCGCGAGCGCCGGCGCGTCATCCGGCTCGGCACCGACGAAATCCGCGCCGACGTCGCGCGCCAAGGCGAGGCCGTCACCGTGCTGTTCGAGGACGGCAACAGCCACGTCCTGTCCTCGAACTGGGTTCCCGGCATGCCGGTGTGGGCGGGCGCGCTCGACGGCGTTGCCGTTGCCGTGCATGTGCGGATGATCCTCAACGGCTTCGAGCTTGCCTATCGCGGCATAGAAGTGAAGGCCTTCGTCTATACCGAACGCGAGGCGCGCTATGCGCGGCTGATGCCGGTCAAGACTCTCTCCGACAGCGGCAAGTTCGTGCGCTGTCCGATGCCGGGCCTCGTCGTTTCGATCGCCGTCGCCGCGGGCCAGGAGGTCAAGGCCGGCGAGACACTGGCCGTGGTCGAAGCGATGAAGATGGAGAATGTCTTACGCGCCGAGCGTGACGGCATCATCAAGACGGTTTGCGTCAAGCCGGGCGACAGCCTCGCCGTCGATGCCGTCATTGTGGAGTTCGCGTAGGGCAGGTTGTTAGGGCATGATCCGGAAAGAGCTTGCCCCGGACTGATCCGGGGTGGGAACCGGTTTTCCGTCCGGACGCGCGACAATACAAAAGCTTAAAGCGGGACGATCAAAGACAAAATCATCCCGCTGCAGCCGAAGGCGCAACCCGCCGACCGCAACTGCAGAAGCTCACCAAGTATAGCGGAGCGTGCCGGAGCCGGCGTAGATCTGCGAGCCGGGGGCGAACTCGCCGTCGAACTTGACGAGCAGCGACAGACGCGGCGTGAGGTAAAGCTCGGTGCCAATCGAGGCCAGCGCCGAGTTCGGCGGCAGCGGCGCGCCGTTGACCGAGAAGCTCGCGCCCTGCAGCGCCGCAAACGTCGCCAGCAGCGACGGATCGCTCACCCAGTCGTGCGCCCACGCCGCCCGCGCGCGCAAGGCCACCGCCATCCCGTCGCCGAGCGGCGCGAAGGCATCGAAGCGCGCGCCGAGCTCGCTGCGCACGTCGGTCGGCATCGCCGAATTGTAGGACAGCGCGAAGCCGCCGGCGGAGAGATCGCTTTCGGTATAGCCCGGCTGATAATAAGCCTGCGCCTGGCCGGCGGCGTAAGGGGCCACGCCCAGCCACGGCGTGCCGAACCGCCAGCCGGCTTCGAGGCGGCCGCCGAAATCCATGGCGTCGAAATTTGCCGTCAGATGGTCGCCGGCGAAAGCGAAGCGGTCGGTTGACATCCAGTGATTGGCGAAGGCCAAGGCGGAGGCAAAATAAGCCCCGCCGGCGCGCGCGGTGCTGTAGATGCCGGCCTGGAACGCGTCGCTGCGCCCGCTGCCCAGGCTCTGCGCCAGTCCCCAGTTTGTGCCGCCGCCGGCGAGGGCGAAGCCGACCGCGGAGTTGGGCGTCACGTGATAATCCATGCCGGCGGCGGCGCCGAAATCGCCCGCGGTCACATTGTGCGAGCCGGCCGCGCCGTTGCCGTTGGTCGTGTCGTAACCGCCGAAGCCCGCGTACCAACTGCTCCAGCGCTGTGCGAAGGTCGCCGGCGGCGCCGGCGGCGGCGGATCCTGCGCGGGCGGCGCGCCGCTGGACGGCGGCGCCGGTCCCTGCTCGGACGGCACGATGTTAAATGGCGGCGCCGGTCCCTGCTCCGCCGGCGCGAAGCCGAGGGCGCCGCCGCCCGGCGCCGCAAAGCCAACGCCGTAGCCGCTCGCGCCGTTGACGAACGGATCGAGCATCAGCGTCAGGAACTGGTCGGTGAACTCGAACGCCGTGCGCTCGGCGCCGGTCGCCGCCTCGCCGTCGAGTTGCGTCAGCGCGTTGGCGAGCCGGCTGCCGGT
>JASHPW010000137.1 GCA_030037895.1 Xanthobacteraceae bacterium
GCGTGTTCGGCTTCGACGAGGTGAAGGCGGCCTTCAAGCACATGGCCGCCGGCGCCCATTTCGGCAAAATCGTCATCCGCGTCGCGTGAACGGAAGCTTTGGCGTGCGGCGTCACAGCAATTTCAGTTGGCGGTCGTCGCGTTTGCGCCGCAGCTCCGCTTGCTGTTGCTTGATGAGCTCGCTCTCGATATCGGCGAGGAAAGGCGAAGGCGCCTGGTCGCGCACGCGGCCGCGCCATAGCCGCTTGAGCGCCCGGCTCAGCACCAGGCGGTCCTTCGCCCGCGTCATGCCGACATAGAATAGCCGGCGTTCCTCGGCCAAATCCTCCGGCGCCAGGTCCGCGGCTTTGCCCCAATGGAGCGGCAGCACGCCGTCCTCGAGGCCGACGATGAACACGCAGCCGAATTCGAGGCCCTTGGCCGCGTGCAGCGTCGTCAGCGTCACGCCCTCGGCGCGCGCGTCCCAGAAATCGGCGTCGCTCGCCAGAGCGACGGCATCGAGGAAGCTCTTCTCATCGCCGCCGCAGCTTTGCGCCAGCGGCAACAGCCGTTGCAGCGCGAATTCGACCGCCGCCCTCTCGGCGGGCGCGTCGGCGACGAGCACCGCCGCCTGCCTCCGCAAGCGGGCGGAGAGGTCGTCGCCAGACGCATCGCCGGCGGCGAGCGCGTCGATCAGCGCGCGAACGGCCGGCTCCTGCGCAAACGGGGCATGCGAGTGCTTGCGGAACGGAATGCCCGAACGGGCCAATGCCTCGGTGAGCGCGGCGGCCTGCGCCTCGGTGCGGTAGAGCACCGCGAAATCGGCGAATGAAAGCGCCGCCTCCTGTCCGCCGGCGCGGCCGCTGTCGATCGAGAAAAAGCTGTGGCCGCCGATCGCCTGCTCGATCGTGGCGACGATGAACTCGGCCTCCGCGCGTTCGCTCGGCGCCGCATGGATGGTGATGCGCTCGTGCATGTCGCGCACCATTTCAGCGATCGAGCCGCCCGGCTGCGCGGCAATGATCTGCGACGAGGCGGCGACGATCGTGCCGCTCGAACGGTAGTTGCGCCTCAGCACGATCTCGGCGGCGCGCGGATAGTCGCTGCGGAAGCGGTCGAAGCAGGCGGCGTCGGCGCCGCGGAAGCCGTAGATCGCCTGGTGCGGATCGCCGATGACGCACAGATTGCCGCCGGGCGGCGGCGCCAGCGCGGTCACGAGCCGATATTGCCGGCGGTCGACATCCTGGAACTCATCGACCGAGATGAGACGGAAGCGGTCGCGATAGAGCGCGGCCATTTCGGCGTTATCCGCGAGCAAGCGCTCGGACAAGCCAACCAGATCGTCGAAATCGACCCAGTTGTTGACGGCGAGCATGTTCCGGTAGGCGGCGCGTGCCGCGGCCACTTCGTCGCCCGGCGACGCCTCCATCCGCTCGGCCCTGGAGATGGCGCGGATGAGATTGTCCGCGCGCGGCCGGGGCAGATCGAGCGCCGCCGCGAGCGCTGCCGCGCGCTCCTCCGCGCCGGCGACGCGGAAGCCGCGATCGAGCCCCGCCGCGCCGGGATACTCGCGCAGCAGCGCGAGGCCGAGCGAGTGGAAGGTGTGGATCGGAATCTTGTCGGCATCCGCGCCGAGCCTGTGACGCAGGCGCTCGCGCATTTCGGCCGCGGCCCGACGCGTGAAGGTGATGGCGAGGCAATGCTCGCCGGCGACGCCGCATTCGCTCACGAGGTGAATGATGCGGTGCACGAGCGTGCGCGTCTTTCCCGAGCCGGGTCCGGCGACGATGATGAGCGGCCCCTCGACGATCGCCGCCGCCGCGCGTTGGTCGTCATCGAGGGCCGCGAGGACGCTGGAACCGGCGAAGGCATGGGAGTTGTTAGCGGAGGCACGCTCCCTCCCCCCTTGTGCGGGAGGGTTGGGGAGGGGGGTCGTGAGGTCATGAGAGACCGCGGGCGCCGGCGCCGGTCCTTGAGACCCCCGCTCCCAACTCCTCCCGGCAACGGGTGGGGGAGTTGCGGACGGCGCCGCGAACAACATTCCGCCCGCCGTTTCTTGCCGCAGCTCGTCGTCGGCAAAAAGCCGGATCACGCCGTATTCGCCGTCATATCCGGCCTCACGGATCACCTTGCCGGCGCGCAGCCGCGCGATCCCTTCGGCAAGCAGCGATGAGCCCGCGCGCGCGATATCCTCGAGCGGCAGCGACTGCAGAATGGCGAGCTCGGAGCCGAGCGCGGACAGGAGCCGGTCGTAGCCGCGCGCGACGGTCCGGCTCGCCGGTCCGACCGCGGCGATCTCGCCGAGCACTTCCGGCATCGGCACGAGATTCGACACCTCGCCGGCGGTCGCCGGCGGACGGGCTTCGTCCTCGTCGCGATCGGCCAACGCTTCGACGCGGTGCAGGACGCCGATGGTCATCGGCCCACCACAGACCGGGCAGCGCCCGCCCTGGGCGAGGGTCTCGCGCGGAGAAAGCTTCACCCCGCATTTGCGGTGGCCGTCGAGATGGTATTTCCCTTCCTCGGGGAAAAACTCGACGGTGCCGACATAACCTTCGCCCGTCTCCAGCGCCCTGCGCATGGCGAAGTAATCGACCGCGCAATCGAACGTGGTCGCCTCGCGGCCGAGCTTTCCCGGCGAATGGGCGTCGGAATTGGAAACGAGCCGATAGCGGTCGAGCATCGACAGCCGCCAATTCATCGGCGGATCGGAGGAGAGCCCGGTCTCGACGGCGAAAATGTGAGCGGCGAGGTCGCCGTAGCATGCGGCGATGGAATCGAAGCCCGATTGCGAACCGAGCGCGGCGAACCAGGGCGTCCAGATATGCGCCGGAATGAAAAACGCATCGGGACTTGCCGCAAGCGTGATCTCCAGGAGATCGCGCGAGTCGAGGCCGAGGATCGGCCGCCCGTCGGAGGCGATGTTGCCGATGCGGGCGAGGCGTTCGGAGATGCGATCCGCGACGGCAAAATCGGGCGCGTAGATCAGGTGATGGACTTTGCGGGTTTTTTCGCCCTTCTTGTAGATCGTCGAAATCTCGACCTCGAGCATGAAGCGCACCGGAGTGCGACACGCTGCGGGCAATTCCCGCGCGATCGCCTGCTCGATATCGGCGCGCAGCCGGAACAGGCCGGGCTCCGCCGGTATGAGCTTATCCTTGAGCTCGGCGCGCCAGGCCGGATGGGTGAAATCGCCGGTCGCGACCACGCCGATGCCCTTGCGCGCCGCCCACGCGGCCAAATGTTCGAGGTCGAGATCGCGGCTCGTCGCGCGCGAATATTTCGAATGGACATGCAGGTCGGCGTGAAAGCGCATTGCGGGCAAGCGCGCGAGGATACGGCCCGGCGGGCCGGACGCGCTCACTCTATGCCGGGCGCCGATTCGCCGGAAAAGCGGCTGTGGATGACGGTGCAATACGCGTCGCCACGGCCTGCGGGGCACGGAGCGCTGCAGGTGCGCCGTGCCGAAGCAATGACGGCGGCTTAAGCGACCACCCGCGTCGGCGGGAAGGCAACCTCGACCAAGGTGCCGGCGTTGGGCGCGCTGGTGATGCTGAAATGCGCGCGGTTTGCTTCGGCGAGCGCCTTGGTCAGCGGCAGGCCGAGTCCGGTCCCGCCCGAGCCCCAGCTTGCCGACGTCGCCGTTTGGCGGAACGGTTCGAGCGCCGCCTCGACGTCCTTGTCGCTCATGCCGACGCCGGTGTCGCGCACGCGCAGCACGGCGTCGCCAGAATCGGCGAACGCGGTCGATACGATCACCTGGCCGCCGGGGCCGGTGAACCGGATCGAGTTGGAAATGAGATTGAGCACGATCTGGCGCAACGAGCGCTCATCGGCGACGACCTGGGGCAGCCCCGGCGTCAGCGCGGTGCGGATGATGATGCGCGCGCGGCTCGCCTGCGGCTGCATGATGCCGACGCATTGCTGCGTGACTTCGTTGAGGTTGACGTTGGCGAAGGTGAGATCGAGCTGGCCGTTCTCGATCTTGGACAGATCGAGCAGGTCGTTCAGCAGCGAGGCGAGGTGCGTTCCGGCGGCGTGGATGTCCTTGAGATAGTCGCGGTAGCGCTCGTTGCTGATCGGGCCGAAGCGCTCCGCCATGATCACCTCGGCGAAGCCGGTGATGGCATTGAGCGGCGTGCGAACCTCGTGGCCCACCCTGGCGAGGAAGTCCGCCTTCGCCGCCACGGCCTGGTGCGTTTCGCGCTTGGCGGCGCGCATGTCCTCCTCGACCTTCTTCCACGGCGCGGCGTCGCGGAAGACGGCACAGAAGCGGTCGCCGTTGATGTGCGCGAGCGTCATCAGCAGCGGATTGGCGGAGCCGTCACGTCCGCGCGCCGTCACTTCGAGCGCCTCGGCACGCACGGTGGGCGCGAGCGCAAAGCGATCGAAATAATCACGCGCGGCGCGCTCGCTCTCGGGGGCGAAGAGTTCGCCGAGCGAACGGCCGTTGAGCTCGTCCGCCGTCCGCCCGAACAGCGCTTCGGCGCCGCCCGTCGCGGCGACGATCCGGCCGTCACGGTCGAGCGCGACGACGCCGTCGGCCGCGGCATCGAGCATCGCCTTGAGCCTGCCGATCTCCTGCTCGGCGAAGCCGAGCGCGAGCGCGCTCGCCCGCTGGCGCTCCTCGGCTTCGCCGCTCTTCAGGACGAGCGCAAGCGCGGAAGCCCCGCGCCACGGAACGGTGAACAGGCGGCCCTCGACCGGGAAGCGGTCGCCGCCACGGGTCATGATCGCGAGCTTTTGCGCCCCCTCGCTCTCGGCGAGCGCAGCGGCGCCGGGCTCGGCGAAGAGCGTGCTCAAACCGCCCGCCGCCGCCAGCGCGTCGAGACTCTCATAGCCGCTCCATTCGAGGAAATGGCGATTGGCGTAAAGGAGCGAGTCGTGCCGGTAGATCAGCACGCCGACCGGAATGCGTTCGAGCAACACCGGCTCGACGACCAGCGTCGCGTGCTGCTGCGCGTCCTCGGCGTCTGCACGCGTGACGGGCGGCGCGACCGCGTCGGCGGCGCCCGCAACCGGCATGACGGAGGCGGCGGGAATGGCCTGTTCTTCGGCTGGCAAACCACCGCCGCCGCTCTCGGAAACGGGAGCGTCGCGACCTCCCTGCAGGCGCGCGGTCAGTTCCTGCGCCAGTTCGCGGAACGCGCGGTGTTCCACCGGACTGAGGCTCGGGGCCTTCGGTTCGGACGGCATCCCCGGACGAAACGGCACGACGTTGGCGGCGGCGGGCGTGACGCCGGATGCGGGCTGCTCGGTGCGCGGCGCAGTATCCGCCGCCGCGGCAGCGCCGGGCACCGGGGATTGCGATGCACCGGCCGCGGCGTCATCCGTGGGCGGCGATTCCGGCGGGGCCAAGAACCCGATCGGGCGCTTTTGCCGCGCACGCGTCAATCGGTTGATGCCGGCGATGTCGCGACAGACGCCGAACCCGCGATAGCCGCGAAAATGACGGTCGCGATCAAACACCGGCAGCCCCGACAGTTCGATCGGCAGCCGCTCATTGCCGTCGTCCATCGGCCAGGAAACGACGATGCCGCTCCAGGTTTCGTGCGTTGCGACCGCGCGCGCGACCTGGTTTTCCGGATCGAAATTCAGCTCGGCGGCGACCTCGCTCCACAATCGGCCGAACGCGGACCTAGTTCGCGGTCCCATGAGTTCGATGAATTCGTCCGAGCCGACGATGAAGCGGCCGTCGGCATCCATTTGCCAGACAAAGCGCAATGGGTGGCGCCGTTCCGCCGCCGGCTCCTCGGGCGCGGGAGGGTGCGCGGGTTGCGGCGTGGGCGATAGGGCGACACCCGGCGCGGGCTCGCTTCCCTCGGAAAAGCTCTCCTCGGCTTGAGCCGCGCGCGGCGGTGCGGCGAACGTGACCGCCAGAACCGTCGCCGCCTCGCTGCCGAAGCGCTCGACGGTGACCGGACCGTCGCGCGCAACTCCGTTGGCGCTGCCGGTCTTGAGTGCTTCCGTTGCGATCGCCGCGATGCCGAGCGCCGACAGCGTGGCGGCGCCGGAAAAGCGCGCCAATGCCGCCGCGGTCGCGTCGAGAAGCGCGCCGTCAGGTGCGAAGACCGCGAATGTCCGCTCGCGATCCGGGAACAGCCGACGGACGCGCTCCTTGAGGGTCAATGGCGGGCCGGCCGTCTCGGCGGCGATGACGAGAATTGCCGGCGCATCATCGGCAAGAGTGATGCGCGAGCAGGCACAAGTGAGCGCGCGGCCGAAGCCGGCGCCGAAGGCGCTCAGCCGCTCGAGCCGCACCTCTCCCGCCGATGGCAGGCTGGCGGCGAGGCGGATGATCTGGGAGGCGACCGCCCCCTTGGCGTCGAACCGGAATGTCACGCATTCGCCGATATTCGCGGCGCCGAAGATCGCGGCGCCGACCGCGTTCGCCCATAGAATCCGCGAGCCGTCCGCGCTCCACAGCCAAGCCGGCAATGCGCTCGTCGCGTGCTCGGCGAGCTGGGCCGCCAGGCGCGGGTCGCGCAACGGGGCCAACTCTGACTCCACCATCGGCATGCGGCAGAACTCGTTGCCTAACGAATTCTTAATAGTGCCAGCGGCGCGCTCCGTCCATGCCGCGACCCCTACTCCGGGCCGGCAAGGCGGGATAACCTTAATCCTGCCGGCGCCACAGCCCGGGCGCGCGATAAGCTTGGCATGCCGACGATGAATTACGCTAGGATCGCGACCGCCAGGCCTACGAGGAGTTAACGATGGCCAAGGAACCGTTTGAGCAATTTGCAATGCCCGACGACATCCGCGCGTTCGTCGAGCAAAGCGTGCAGCAGGCGAGGACCGCCTTCGACGGCATTTTTCGGGCGGCAAGCCAAGCAATCGGCCAATTCCAAAGCAACGCGCAAGCGGCGCGCCACGGCGCCAGCGAGATCGCGGACAAATCAATGGCCTATGCCGAAAAGAACATGGAGGCGACGTTCGAATTCGCCCAAAAGCTCATGCGCGCCAAGGACCCCGCAGAAGTCATGCGGCTCCAATCCGAGTATCTCAGTCGGCAGATGCAGACGCTCTCGGCCCAGGCGCAGGAGCTTGGACAAAGTGCTGCCAAAATGGTCGTGGATGTTGCCAAGCCGAAATCTTAATACCGCCGCAAAGGCGCCGTCCAAGAAAAAATTAAATTATTTCAATGTCTTGTCTAATTTTGTGCAGTGCAATATTTCTGTTGCATTGCACCAAAAACGCTGCTATAATTTCTATATGCGTGATGGAAGGCCCGGGCTCGAAAATGTGCTGCGTTCGGCTGCGGGGTCAATGAAAAGGTAGGTCTTGCGCGACGGGCGGCGAGGCCGATCAACAATTCCCGTGCAAACAGCCCAGGAGCACAAGAGCAAGGACATGTAACATGGCGGAAGCCCCAACTGCCTCCAAAGTGAAGACGAACAAGCCGGCGAGCGCATTCGAAATGCCGAAATTCGAAATGCCAAAGTTTGACATACCGAAGGTTGAAATGCCGGCCGCCTTCCGCGAATTCGCGGAGCGCGGGGTCGCTCAGGCCAAGGACACCTACGAGAAGATGAAGGCCGCCGCCGAAGAGGCGACCGACGTTATCGAGACCACCTATTCGACGGCCACCAAGGGCGCCTCCGACTACGGCCTCAAGGTGATCGAGGCGGCGCGCGCGAACACCAATGCGGCGTTCGATTTCGCCGGCGAGCTGATCACGGCAAAGACGCTGTCGGAAGTCGTCGAACTCTCGAGCGCACACGCGCGCAAGCAGTTCGAGGCGTTGACGCAGCAAGGCAAAGAACTCGGCGCGCTGGCGCAGAAGGTCGCGACCGACGCGGCCGAGCCGATCAAGAGCGGCATGAGCAAGGCGTTCAACAAGGTCGCCTGACCCCATCGTTCCGCGATCGTATCCGCACCGCGTCGGCGTGAAGGGAAAGCCCGGGTCGTAACCCGGGCTTTTGCGTGCGTGCCGGGTTGCGTCGGCTTGCCAAACTGAAGCGTCGCTCATAGGCTCCGCGCGCGCTTGCCCGAACGCGCGGAGCGTGCAGAGCGTGCAGCTGTAGCTCAGTTGGTTAGAGCGCCTGACTGTGGATCAGGAGGTCGGTGGTTCGAGTCCACCCAGCTGTACCAAGCGCGCTCAATATTTGGCGGTTAATTCAATTCGTGCAAACACGGCTCCCCGGCTCCGTGCAGCGGACAGGATCATACGCTGCGGAAACGAAATTCAGCCACACGTAACGCACCGGTTTAAGCCCGCTTTACCTTAACGCCATATGGCCACGCCTCGGCCATGCACCCTTAGGCATTCTCGACTATCACCTTGAAGTGGGCCTCGATCCATTTCAGTGAATGCTGTGACGCGTGCGGCACCATTGACGGCGTTCGGCGAGACGGCGGCGCCGGCGGATGCCGACTGCGCCGCTCTTGCGCATCGCGCCGGGCGCCGCGGCGAAGACGCGTCGAACCTGAGCCTCTCCATCTATGGTGACTTGGACGCGGTCGAAGCCGAATGGCGCCGCTTCGAGCAGGTCGCCGATTGCACGGCGTTCCAGAGCTTCGACTGGATCGCCACCTGGCATCGACACATCGGACGCCGCGAAGGGGTGCGCCCGGCCATCGCCGTCGGCCGCTTCGGCGACGGCGCAACCGCCATCCTGCTGCCGCTCTGCGTCGCGCCGAAGCGTTCGGCGAAGCTCTTGTGCTGGCTCGCCGAGGACCTGTGCGACTACAACGCGCCGCTGATCGCGCCCGACTTTTCGCGGCGCGTGGGCCGCGATCGTTTCCTCGCGCTCTGGCGCGAGCTGCTCGATCGCCTGCAAAGCGATCCGCTGCTGCGCCACGATTGGATCGAGCTGGAGAAGATGCCGAAAACCATCGGCGCGCAGATCAATCCCTTCACTTGTCTCGACGTGATGCCCAACCCCAGCGGCGCGCATCTCACCCGGCTGGGCGACGACTGGGAGAAATTCTATGCCGCCAGGCGCTCCTCGGCGACCCGCCGGCGCGACCGCACCAAGCGCCGGCATATGTCGGCATACGGCGAGATCCGCTTTATCAACGCCACGGCCCCGGACGACGCCCGGCGCACGCTCGAAACATTGATGGAGCAAAAAAGCCGCGCCCTCGCCCGCAAGGGAATTGCCGACATCTTTGCCCGGCCGGGACGGCGGGAATTCTATCTCGACCTGGCGTCGAATCCAAAGACGCGTCATCTCGTTCACATCAGCCGCGTGGAGATCGGGACGAGCTGCGCGGCGGCGAATCTCGGACTCATATTCGGCGATTGCTATTACCACCTGCTCGCAAGCTATGACGACGGCGAGATGTCGCATTACGGACCGGGCGCACTTCACCTTCGAGAACTTCTCGCGCGCGCGATCGATCTGGGCCTGAAACGCTTCGATTTCACGATCGGCGACGAATCGTACAAGCTGGAATGGTCCGATACGCATCTGGAGCTGTACGATTACACCACGGCGGCGACCTGGCGCGGGGAGCCGGCGCGCCGGTACTCGAACGCGCGACGGCGGGTCAAACGGTCCATCAAGCAGACGCCGTGGGCGTGGCGTTTGGTCTGCGATGCCCGCTCGGCAATCGGCTCATTGTCGCTGGCGTGGCGCGCCCGGCCCCGCCGCCGCGGAGCGATCGCCGCGCGCGCGTCGTCATCGCGACCGGCGCTCGCCTGCGTCATGGGCGACATGGATTTGCTGCGACCGGTGGCGTCGGCCGGCATTCCCTGCGCCATGGTGGCGCGGCCCGGCGCTCCCGCGCTCTATTCGCGCTACGCGCGATCCCGCCTGGTCTGGGACGATTTCGCCAAGAATGTCGATGACCTCGTCGAAACCCTGGTGAGCTTCGGTGCAGCACAGGCCGAGCGCCCCGTTCTGTTCTATGAGGAGGACGCGCAACTCGTCATTGTCTCCCGGTTCCACGAGCGTCTGGAGCGGGCTTTCCGCTTCGTTGTCGCCGATGCGCCGCTCGTGGAGGACCTTCTCGACAAGGCGCGGTTTCAGGCTTTGGCGCAGCGTCACCGCCTGCCGGTGCCGCCGGCGCGCCGATTCAATCCCGCCGCCGTCGATCCCGCCGATCTTGGGCTGCGTTTTCCCGTCATCGTCAAGCCGCTGACCCGGCTGGAGCGCTGGAACGACGCGCTGGGATTGCGCAAGGCGCTGGAAGCCAAGGATGCGGATGCATTGCGCGCGCTGTGGCCGCAACTCATCGCCCTCGACATCGATCTCCTCGCGCAAGAACTTGTTCCCGGCGCGGAAGCGGCGATCGAAAGCTATCATTGCTACGTCGATCGGCGCGGCGGCATTGCCGGCGAGTTCACGGGCCGAAAGATCCGCACCTTTCCGTCGTCCTACGGCCACACCAGCGCACTGGAGATCACCGACGCCGCCGACGTGCAACGGCAAGGCCGCGCCATCATCGAGCGCCTGGGGCTGACCGGCGTCGCCAAGCTCGATTTCAAGCGCGATCCGCAGGGCGGGCTGCACCTGTTGGAGATAAACCCCCGCTTCAACCTCTGGCACCATGCGGGAGCCGCCGCCGGCGTCAATATTCCGGCGCTCGTTTATGCCGATCTCGTGGGACTGCCGCGGCCGGCCGCGGCGCGGGCGCAAGCGGGTATCCGCTGGTGCCGTCTTTGGGCGGATTTCCCGGCCGCGCGCGCGGCCGGTATCCCGCTGACCACCTGGGTGTCGTGGGCTCTCCGCTGCGAGCAGAAATCGGCGCTGTCGTGGGATGACCCGATGCCGCTCTTGCGCGCGGCTCTCAACCGCCTGATCGTGCGGTACGTCCGCCAAGCACCGGCGGACTCCGGCCGGCGGCGGACTTGGATCGGCTCGTGAAGCTCGCGCTCATCTCCGACATCCACGCCAATGTGGAAGCGTTGCAGGCGACGCTTGCGGACATTGCCGCGCAATCGGTCGATCGCATCATCTGTCTCGGCGACATCGTCGGCTATAACACCGACCCCGGCGATTGCATCGCGCTTATCCGCCGCGCCCATTGCCTGTGCGTCGCCGGCAACCACGATCGCGCCGTCTGCGGACAGATCACGACCGAGACTTTCAGCACCACCGCCGCCCGCGCGGTTGCCTGGACGCGGCCGCGCTTGAGCCCGGACGAGATCGCCTTCCTCGGCGGTCTGCCGCTCAAAGCCAACGTCGACGGCCGGCTCATTGCCGTGCACGGAGCGCTGCACCCCGAGGTCGGCTGCGAGAGCGTAAGGCTCGACAATGACGAGCGCCGGATGCTGAGCTTCAAGGCGCTCATGGCCGAGCCGTCGGGGGCGCGGATTTGCGCGTTCGGGCACACGCATCGGGCGGGGGTCTATGAACTTTGCGGCGGTCGCGCCGCGTCGCGGCCGCAGGAGGACGTGCGGCTGCGGGAGGACGCCTACTACCTGATCAATCCGGGCACGGTCGGCGAGCCGCGCGCCACGGACCGGCGCGCGAGCTATATGGTGCTCGATCTGGCGCGCCGGACCGTCGCCGTCCGCCGCGTCGCCTACGATACCTCCTTGCCGGCCGCGAAGACGCGCCGCGCCGGACTCGCGCCGCGCGCCGGCTTTATTCCGTCCCGCTGGCGCGGAGCAATCGCGCGGGGCTTGCGCGCGCTGCGGCTTTACAATCCCGGCACGGAGGCGGGCCTGCCGCGGATATGAGGTTTGCGCCCGAAGGTCATCGACCTTCGATGTCGCGCCGCACCAGCGCCGCGCCCTCGGCCATCGCCCGCATCTTCGCGAACGCGACCGGCCGCGGCAGATACTTCATGCCGCAATCCGGCGCCACCACCAGCCGTTCCGCCGGCACGCGGCGCAGCGCGCCACGAATGCGCCCGGCGACGATCTGCGGCGTCTCGACATTCATATCGTCGAGGTCGATCACGCCGAGGATGATGGTCTTCGACGGCAGCGCGCGGAGGATGTCGAGGTCGAGCCCGGGCTGTGCCGCCTCGATCGATATTTGCCGCACCTTGCTGCCGTCGAGCTCCGGCAGGAACGAATAGCCGGACGGCTTGTCGCGCACCAAGGCGGCGTAACCGAAGCACAGATGCACCGCGGCCGTGCCGGTCACGCCTTGCAGCGCGCGATCGAGGACTCTGAGACCGTAGCGGCGGGCGTCGTCCGGGTGCTGTTGCATCCACGGCTCGTCGAGCTGCACGATGTCGGCGCCGACGGCGAACAGATCCTTGATCTCGGCATTGACGGCGGCGGCATAGTCCATCGCCATGGCCTCGGCATCGCCGTAAAAATCGTCCTCGGCCTGTTTGCTCATGGTGAAGGGGCCGGGCACGGTCGCCTTGACCGTGCGCGCGGTGTTGGCCCGCAGCACTTCGAGATCGCGCAATCCGACCGGGCGGGCGCGCCGGATCGGGCCGACGACGCGCGGCACCGAAATGGGCTTGCCGCTGCGGCTGATCGCCGTGCCGGGATTTTCGACGTCGATGCCGTCGAGCGCGGTGGCGAAGCGGTTGGAATAGCTTTCGCGCCGCTGTTCGCCGTCGGTGATGATGTCGAGCCCGGCGCGTTCCTGATCGCGGATCGCCAGAATCGTGGCGTCATCCTGCGCCGCTTCGAGCTTTTCCGGCGCGACCAACCAAAGCTCGTCGGCGCGCACGCGCGGCACCTGTTTCGACAGCTTGGCGCGGTCGATCAGCCATTCCGGTTGCGGGTAAGAACCGACGAGCGAGGTGGGAAGCAGCAGGAGCGTGCCGCTCATGATGCCATCGCCAAACCCATCACGTCGTTGCGGCCGCGCGGCGGCGGCGACACGAGCCGGAATCCATGGCCGGGGAGGCCATGGATTCCGAGCAGCACGTTCGCGGGGCCCTACTTCTTCGCCGTCGCGTAGGGATAGACGACCTTACCCGTCGCCTGATCGGCGGGGGCGACCACGGTCTGGTAGCTCATGCCGCGCCACGTATCCAGGTTCGCGGCGTCGGTAACGCCGTGATACTGCACCTGCAGCATGCCCGGCTTCGTCCATTCGCCGTTCTTGCCATAGCTGAAATCGGCCATGATGGTCTTGAATTCATGGCTGTGCATGTACGCGGCGAGCTTGTCGTCGTTGAGGCTCTTGGTACCTTCGACGGCCTGTGCCAGCACCTGGAGGTAGGCATAGCCCCAGCCGCCGAGATAGTAGCCGAGCGGGTCGACGCCCTGGCCCTTGGCGCGCTCCTGGTACGTCTTGAAGAAAGCCGCCGCCGGCGCCATCAACTTCGGCGACGGCACCCAGGTCTCATAGTTCACGATGCCGTTGAGCTTGGACTTGAGCCTGTCCTTGAACACGGTCGCCTGCAATCCGACCATGGCGCCGCCGAACATCTTCGGCGTGAAGTTCAACTCGTCGGCCGCTTGCAGAATGCCGACCGAGCTCAACGGATAGGAGCACACGATCACGAGATCGGCGTTGGCAGCCTGCAACGCGCGCACGATTGGTGAGAAGTCGGTCGTGTGCGGCGGATAAGTCTTGTCATAAACGATCTGGAAGCCGAAGGTTTTCGCGTTGTCGCGGGCGCCTTCGCAGGCATTGCGCGCGAACTCGGCGTCTTCCGCCGCTAGCGCGAGGGTTTTTGGCTTCGGCTTCTGCTCAGCCGCAATCTGGAAAAACCCCTCGGTAAACGCCTGCCGCGGGTGCTGACCAACCGGCAACATCGCGAAGTATTTCGGGTAATGGAACTCGCTGTTCACGTCGAGCGCGAACAGACTGATATAGGTCTTTCCCTTTTGTATGATGACCGGAATGGCCGGCGCGTTCATGTTGGTGGCGTAGCCGCCGACCACGAGGTCAACCTTGTCGACGTCGAGAAGCTTCGTGTAGATGCCCGGCACCGTCGCCGGATTGGACTGATCATCGTAGTGAACGAGCTGGACCTTGCGGCCGAGCAGCCCGCCCTTGGCGTTGATCTCGTCCTGCCAAATCTGCATTCCCAGCAGCGCTTGCTTGCCATTGGGCGCCAAAGGGCCGGTGAGCGACATGCCGAATCCGATCTTGATCGGTTCATTGCTTTGCGCGGAAGCGGGAGCGGGCGCCGCCACAAGTGCGGCGGCAAGACAGGCGGCGCCGACCCCGCCGGTCAGACCGCGCCGTGTAACACGATGAACCATGGTTTCCTCCCAGTACGACTTTAATCGATTCATGCACCCTGGCGGGCCGCCCGGTTTCGGGCATGACGCGACAGTGTCGCAGACACCATGCCCTGCTTCCATGGCTGTGAAAAGGGAGCGTGGCAATCTGCCCCGAGGCTGCCGCCGTCCGCAAAGGCCGCAGAACCGGGCAAACCGCTTGAAAAACGCCGTGACAGCGAGATAAGACCCCCCTTGTCGGCGCTGCCTTTCCGATTTACCTTATCGATATCTGGTTGACATTCGGGCACGCGAGGGCCGCCCGCGGAGGCGGCCTCACCAAAGCCTCGGATAGTTGTGAAGGAAAACGACCATGGCGTGGACCACCCCGACCCTCGTCGAGATCTGCATCGGCCTCGAAATCAACGGCTACCTGCCGGCCGAGTTCTAATCCGCGACCTAAGTCCTCCGCGATCCCCCTGAATGGGGCGCCTGACCGCCATCGTGATCGGTGCTGCGGGAGGTGGCGGTTTTCCGCAATGGAATTGTCGCTGTCCGGTGTGCCGGCTGGCGTGGGCTGCCGACAGGCGGGTTAAACCGCGCACGCAGGCGAGCCTTGCCGTTTCGGCTGACGGTGCGCGCTGGGTTTTGCTCAACGCTTCGTCCGACCTTCGCGCGCAGGTGCAGGCAACACCGGCGTTGCAGCCGCGCGCCGAGCCCCGCGGCAGCCCGATCGCGGCCGTCATTCTGACCGGCGCCGAGGTCGACCAGGTCGCGGGGCTGCTCACGCTGCGCGAGCGCCAGGGTTTCACCGTGTTCGCCACCGCCGAGACGCTCGCGGTGCTTGGCGCCAATCCGATGTTTCGCGTGCTCGCCACCGATGTGGTGACGCGCAGCGCTGTCGCGCGCGACAAGCCGTTCCCTCTGCCGGGCGGTCTCAACGCGGAACTGTTCGCCGTTCCGGGCAAGGTGGCGCTCTATCTCGAAGGCGACGACCCGGCACTCGCAGCCGAGAGCGGGGCCAATGTGGGCGTCGAGATTGCGTGCGGCGGCCGGCGGCTCGCCTATGTACCGAGCGCGGCCGGCGTCACCGCGGCCTTGCGTCAACGTCTCGCTCGCGCCGACGTGGTGTTGTTCGACGGCACCCTTTTCACCGACGATGAAATGATCTTGACCGGCACCGGCGGCAAAACCGGCCGGCGCATGGGCCATATGCCGCTCACCGGCGAGGGTGGAACGCTCGCCGCGCTCGCCGGCCTTCCCGGCCGGCGCATCTTGACCCATATCAACAACACCAATCCGATCCTGATCGAAGGCTCGGCTGAACGGCGCAAGGTCGAAGCATTGGGCTTCGAGATCGCGGAGGACGGCATGGAGATCGTGCTGTGACGCCGATGAGCGCGGACGAGCTCGAAGCCCGCCTGCGCGACATCGGCGCTCGACGCTATCACCGGCTGCATCCGTTCCACAGGCTGCTGCACGGCGGCGGATGCACCAAGGGCCAAGTGCAGGCGTGGGCGCTCAACCGCTACTATTATCAGGCGATGATCCCGGTCAAGGACGCGAGCTTGATCGCCCGTTGCGAGGATTCGGCGACGCGCCGCGAATGGCGCGGCCGCCTCGTCGACCACGACGGCGCGCACGCCGGCGAAGGCGGCATCGCGCGTTGGCTGAAGCTCACCGACGGGCTCGGCCTCGACCGCGACTATGTCGTCTCGCTGCGCGGATTGTTGCCGGCGACGCGCTTTGCCGTCGATGCCTACGTGCATTTCGTGCGCGAGAAGCCGCTCGTCGAGGCGATCGCCTCCTCGCTCACCGAACTGTTCTCGCCGCAGATCATCAGCGAGCGCATCGAGGGCATGCTGAGGAGCTACGATTTCGTCACCGCGGAGACGCTCGCCTATTTCTCGCAGCGCCCGCCGCAGGCCGAGCGCGATGCGCGCTTTGCCCTCGACTACGTCAAGCAGAACGCGCGCACGCGGGAGACGCAGCAGGGCGTGCTTGCCGCGCTCGAGTTCAAATGCGATGTGCTGTGGGCGATGCTCGACGCGCTCTATCACGCTTACGTCGCGCCGAAGCACCTGCCGCCCGGCGCGTTTGCGCCCCCCGATTAGGACGCGGCCGTGAACGGGACTAATGCAGCGATTGCCATGGACGCGCGCCCGCGCCTGCCGCGCGGCGTGCGGCTCGTGCATAATGAGGCGCAGGGCGGATGGCTGCTGCTGGCGCCCGAGCGCGTGTTCAAGGCCGACGCCATCGCCGCCGAGGTCGTCAAACGCTGCACCGGCGAGGCGACGTTCGCCGCCATCGTCGACGACCTGGCAAAGAGCTATTCGGCGCCGCGCGAACGCGTCCTCGCCGACGTGACGGCGCTGCTGCGCGGCCTCGCCGACAAGAGGCTCTTGGAATTGTGATAGAGTTGCCCGTCATTCCGGAAGCCGCGCAGCGGCTGTTCGGAATCCATAACCCCGAGCCGAGCACAACTTGCATCGATCGTGGTTGTGGATTCTGGACTCGCGCCTGGCGGCGCGGTCCGGTCTGACGGGCTTCATCGGTGGGAGCGTCCCGTGTCAACGACCGCGGCACTGCCTAAGCCGCTCGGTCTTTTGGCCGAGCTGACGCATCGTTGTCCGCTGGGCTGTCCTTATTGCTCCAACCCGATCGCGCTCGATCCGCGCGCCAGCGAGCTTGATACCGAGACCTGGGCGCAGGTCTTCGCCGAAGCCACGGCGCTCGGCGTCCTGCAAGTGCACCTTTCCGGCGGCGAGCCCGCCGCGCGGCGCGATCTCGTCGCGATCACGGCGGCGGCCCATGGCGTCGGCCTTTACACCAATCTCATCACGTCCGCGGTCGGCGTCACGGCCGCCACCCTGCGGCGACTCGCCGAAGCCGGCCTCGACCATGTGCAGATCTCGATCCAGGACAGCGAGCGCGCCGCCGCCGACCACATCGCCGGCTATGAGGGCGCCTTCGCCCGCAAGCGGGCGCTGGCCGCCGAAGTCGTGGGACTGAAGATTCCGCTGACCGTCAATGCCGTGATGCACCGCGCCAATATCGACCGCATCGAGGAAATGGTGGCGCTCGCGCTTGCGCTCGGCGCCAGCCGCGTCGAGATCGCACACGTGCAATATTACGGCTGGGCGGTGAAGAACCGCGCCGCTTTGATGCCGAGCGCCGCGCAGGTCGCGCGTGCGGCCGCCCTGGTCGAGGAATTGCGAGCGCGGCATCACGGCCGGATCGTCATCGACGCCGTCGTTCCCGACTATTACGCCCGGCTGCCCAAGCCCTGCGTCGGCGGCTGGGGGAGGCGCTCGCTCAACGTGACGCCGGCGGGCAAAGTGCTGCCCTGCCACGCCGCCGAATCGATCCCCGGCCTCGAATTCTGGTCGGTGCGCGAGCACTCGCTCGCCGACATCTGGACGAATTCGCCGGCGTTCAACGCCTTCCGCGGCACCGCCTGGATGCAGGAGCCGTGCCGAACTTGCCCGCGGCGTGAGATCGACTTCGGCGGCTGCCGCTGCCAAGCCTTCGCGCTCACCGGCGACGCTCGCGCGACCGATCCGGTTTGCCATCTCTCGCCGCGCCACGAGGATGTCGCCGCGCTCGCGGCCGTGCAGGAAGACGCGCCCTACGTCTATCGGCGGCTGTGACGTCCGGCATGATCCGTTGGGAAAGCCGGTTTCCACTTTTCCGGATCATGTTCTAACATCGGCGAATACACGCGCACGGAAGGGCGAGAATGACGGTACTTTCCGTCAACGGAAAATCCTACGACGTCGATGTCGAGCCGGATACGCCCTTGCTCTGGGTGCTGCGCGACACGATCGGGCTCACCGGCACGAAATACGGCTGCGGCATCGCCCAATGCGGCGCCTGCACCGTGCTCATCGACGGCGTCGCCACGCGCTCCTGCCAGGTTCCGGTCGGCACCCTCGGCGCCCGGCAGGTCACGACCGTCGAGGCGCTGGCGCGGAACGGCACGCTGCATCCGGTGCAGAAAGCCTGGCTCGATCTCGACGTACCGCAATGCGGCTATTGTCAAAGCGGAATGATGATGGCGGCGGTGGCGCTGCTGCAACAGAAGCCAAACCCGACGGATGCCGATATCGACACGGCGATCACCAACATCTGCCGCTGCGGCACTTATCAGCGCATCCGCGCCGCGATCCATGCCGCCGCCAATATGCAGTGGAGCGGCGGTCCAGGCGAAATTGCGCGGAATGCGCGCCGCTAAAGCGCCCTTCGGGATGCCATTATCAAGAAGTTGATCGTCGAGGTGGCGCGCCTCTCGCCTCCTTGAGGAGCCGCCGCGGCGGCCGGCGCGTTGCGGCGACGCGGCTCCTCTTGCGCTGCGGATTTAACCGGCGGGACCGCATTTTGCCTTTTTGCAGCAAATATTTGGGCGGAGGCGTCGCGCCGGCGGCCACGAAAGCGACACAGATACAGCGCATGTGCATGTTTGCAGCTAGACCGTCATCTCGTATATCGACTGGCCCAGCAAACATCGGAAACGCCTCCCTTGACCGCGGCTACTGGCTTGAAGCGCCTGGCGATTGCCGTTGTTGCCGTCGTCGCGGCGGCCCTGGTCACACTGGTGGGGCTGTCCTTTCTCATTCCCGCCGCGGCGGTGCGGGACGCGGTCAACGATGAGATCCGCGCGGTCACCGGCCTGGAGCCGACGCTGCGCGGCGGCGTTGCGGTCTCATTTTTCCCGTCCGGCACAGTGACCTTTCACGATGTCCTGCTCGGCGACGACGGCAGCGGCGAGCCGGCGGTCGTGGCCGACCAATTGACGGCGCATCTGCGCTACTTCCCGCTGCTCGCCGGGCGGATCGAAATCGCGGATGTGACGCTGGTGCGGCCGACGATCACGGTCGCTTTCCTGCCCAGCGGCGGGTCGAACTGGTCGGGGCTGATCAAATCGCTCGCGCGCGCGCTCGAGCCCGATCGCGACCGCACGGCCTTGTTCTCCGAGATCGGCATCCAGGACGGGTCGGTTGTCATTCATAATCACTATGCCGGCAAGGACGTCACCGACCGGCTCGACGACGTGGAGTTTCAGCTCGCCTGGCCGTCGATCTCGCGCAGTTTCGGCGCCAACGGCCATTTCGTGTGGCACCACGAGCCGATCGAGGCGAGCCTCACCTTGAGCGATTTTCCGGCGGCGCTGACCGGCAATCACTCGGGCGTCAAACTGCGGCTTGCCGGCACGCCGCTGAAAATCGCCTTCGACGGCGCCGCAAGCTATCAGCCGACGCTCAAGATCGAAGGCACGCTGAGCGCCGAATCCCCTTCATTGCGCGACGCCATGCACTGGACCGACGGCAACGAGCTGCCGTTCGGCGGCTTCGGGCGTTTCGCGCTCAGGGCGCAAAGCCAAATCGGCGGCGGCCTGGTCTCGCTCACCGGCGTCAACGTCGAGCTCGACGGCAATACGGCCGAAGGCGTGCTCACGCTGTCGACCGACGGCCATCGTACGGTCGAGGGAACGCTCGCCGCCGACACTCTCGATCTCACGCCTTACGTCGGCGGCATTCGCTTGCTGGCGGCCAATGAGAGCACTTGGGATCAACTGCCGATTGCGCTGAACGGGCTCGCCGACTTCGACCTCGATCTGCGGCTCTCGGCGGCAAGCGTCAAGATCGCGACCGCGCGGCTGGGCCGCACGGCGATCGCCGCCAACATGCGTGGCGGCAAGCTCGATGTCACCATTGGAGAATCGCAGGCGTTCGGCGGCACCGCCACGGGGTCGCTCGGGCTCGCCAGTGTCGACGGCGGCGTCGCGGTCGACTCGCACCTGCAATTTACTGACGTCGATCTGCAAAACTTTTTCGGCCAGGTGTTCAGGATCCACAAGCTCGAGGGCCGGGGCAATCTGGCGCTCAATATCGAGGGATCGGGCAGTTCGGTGTTGGCGGTGACCAGCACGCTCGACGGCACGGCGAGCCTCACCGCCCACGACGGCGCGCTGGCCGGCATCAATGTCGAGCAATTGTTGCGCCGACTGGAGCGACGGCCGCTATCCGGCAACGGCGACTACCGCGCCGGACGCACACCCTTCAAGCACTTGGCGCTCAGCCTCAAGATCGCGCAGGGCGTGGTCTCCGTCGACGACTTGCGCATCGACGGTCCGGCGGTGCACATCGCCGCCGGCGGCCAAGCCTCCGTGCCCACGCGCGATCTCGACCTCAAGGGGGTCGCTACGCTTGTTTCGAGCGCCCACGCCGGCAACTTCGCGCTGCCGTTCACGGTGCAGGGTCAGTGGGATGACCCGATCGTGCTGCCGGATGTGCAAAGCCTGATCCGCCGCTCGGGCGCGGCCGCTCCTCTGCTTGAAGCCGTCAAGGACCGCAATGCCGGCCCTGTCGTGCGTTCGGTGATCGACAAGCTGTTGGCGGCTCCGGCCATATCCTCTAACCCGCCGCCGCCAGCGCCGAAGAGTTCCGAATAGCTCCCGATCGCTTTGGGGGGAAACGCGGCGTGCCGCCCCGCGGCCGATGGATGATCGAGCCGTCATTTACAGGACGCTCTCGATGGCGGTCTTGGAAAAATCTTCGCCGATAAAAAGCAGCCGACACGAATGCTCCTTGGCAATCGCGTACGCGAAGCAATCGCCGAAGTTCAGAGCGGCCGAATGCCTGCCCTTGCCCCAGCGCTCGTAGGCTTGCGCGACTCGCCGAGCCGAGGCCGACGTCACGGTCACGATCTCAAGGTCCAATTGCTCGAATAGGCGGGCCATCTCCTCGCCAACGTGCCGACGCGCCTCGTGCCCCGGTGAGCTTGGCGAGGAGGGAAGCGCCGATGACGGCGACGCCGACGACGCCGACCATGACGCTGCACACGGCGTTCATCTCCGGCTTCACCCCGAGGCGAACCTCAGAATAGATGCGGATCGGCAGCGTGGTCGCGCCCGGTCCGGTGGTGAAGCTCGCGATGACGAGATCGTCGAGCGAGAGCGCGAAGGCGAGCATCCAGCTCGCGGCGATGGCCGGCAGAATGAGCGGCAAGGTCACCTCCAGGAACGTGCGCAGCGGCGAAGCGCCAAGATCCATCGCCGCCTCCTCGAGGCTCATGTCGAAGTCGACAAGCCGCGACTGCACGATCACGGTGACGAAACACATCGCCATGGTGGTGTGTGCGATGGCGACGGTCCAAAAGCCGCGATCGACGGAGATGGCCACGAACAAGAGCAGCAACGACAGGCCGGTGACCACCTCCGGCATGACCAGCGGAGCATAGATCATCGCGGCGAACGGGAGCCGGCCCCGGAAGCGGCCGAAACGCGCCAGCGCCAGCGCCGCGAGCGTCCCCAATATCGTGGCCGCGCTCGCCGAAACAAGCGCCAGACGGATGCTGATGAGGGCCGATTCGACGAGCGGCGCGTCGTCGATGAGCGCGGCGTACCAGCGCGTCGACCAGCCGCCCCACACCGTGACCAGTCGCGAGGCGTTGAACGAATAGATCACCAGGACGACGATCGGCAGATAAAGGAAGGCGAGGCCGAGGACGATGGCGAGGAGATTGAAGGCGGACAGCTTGCGCATGGTCAATCCCGCTCCGCGGCCGGCATCGCCTGGTTCTGATAGACGACGATCGGCGTGACCAGGAGGCAGACGAGCACCACGGCGATCGCGGAAGCGGCCGGCCAGTCCTTGTTGCCGAAAAATTCCATCCAGATCGTCTGCCCGATCATCGGCGATCGCGAGCCGCCGAGCAGATCGGGAATGACGAACTCGCCGACGATCGGGATGAAGCACAAGAGCACCCCCGCGAGCACGCCGGACGACGACAGCGGCAGCGTCACCAGCCAGAACGTGCGCCAGCGCGGGCAGCCGAGATCGGCCGCCGCCTCGATGAGCGACTCGTCGAGCTTCTCCAGCGTCGCATAGAGCGGCAGCACCATGAACGGCAGATAGGAGTAGACGATTCCGATGTAGACGGAGAAGTCGGTCTGTAGCATGACGAGCGGCCGGTGAATGAGCCCCAGGTAGAGCAGCACGTTGTTGATGATGCCGTCGTTCTGCAAGAGGCCGATCCAGGCGTAGACGCGCAGCAGAAAGGAGGTCCAGAACGGCAGCATGACCAGCATGAGAAGCGCGGTGCGGCGCGACGGCGTGGAGCGCGCGATGGCGTAGGCCATCGGGTAGCCGAGCAGCAGGCACACGAGCGTCGAGACGGCGGCGACCTTGAGCGAGTACAGGAACGCGCTCGCGTACAGCGGATCGCTGAGCAGGAACGAGTAGTTCGACAGGTGCAGCTCCGGGACCGGCAATCCATGGCGCCAGGCGAAGAGCGGCGCATAGGGCGGCACGGCAAGCCGCATCTGCGAGAAGGAAATCTTCAGGACGATGAGGAAGGGCGCGAGGAACAGGACGGCGAGCCACGCGAGGGGGATGCCGGCGACCAGCCTTCGTCCTGCGGGATTTTCCCATCGCCGCATCGATTCGCTCCTATTGCGTGAGCACGATGGGGCTCGAGCCGTGCCACGTTAGCGAGACTGCCTCGTCGCGCGAGATTCGATCCTCGCCGCCGCGTGCCGAGTTGGGCAGCGTGACGCGCGGGATCTTCCCCGAGGCGATCTCCACCAGATACGTCGAGACGCCGCCCATGTAGCCGACCTCCTTGACGATGCCGGCCACCGCTTCGCCGAGCGTTTCGCCGGGCGTTCCGTTCCGGGCGCCGTCCAGGGCTGTCGCACGAGGCTGCCCGTCGGAGGCGGCGGGCACGGCAACACCGGGCGCCCGGCGCGCGAGCTGGATTTTCTCCGGCCGCAGCGCGACCCACACGGTCGCTCCGAGCG
>JASHPW010000015.1 GCA_030037895.1 Xanthobacteraceae bacterium
GTGAAGGCGCCGGGCTTCGGCGACCGCCGCAAGGCCATGCTGCAGGACATCGCCGTCCTCACCGGCGGCCAGGCGATCAGCGAGGACCTCGGCATCAAGCTCGAAAACGTCACGCTGAACATGCTCGGCAAAGCCAAGAAGGTGATGATCGACAAGGAGAACACTACGATCGTCAACGGCGCCGGCAAGAAGGCCGACATCGAGGGGCGCATCGCCCAGATCAAGGCGCAGATCGAGGAGACCACCTCGGACTACGACCGCGAGAAGCTGCAGGAGCGGCTGGCCAAGCTCGCCGGCGGCGTCGCGGTCATCCGCGTCGGCGGCGCCACCGAGGTCGAGGTGAAGGAGCGCAAGGATCGCGTCGACGACGCGATGCACGCCACCCGCGCCGCGGTCGAAGAAGGCATCCTGCCCGGCGGCGGCGTCGCGCTCCTGCGCGCCATCGAGGCGCTCAAGAAGGTGCGCACGCACAACGACGACCAGAAGCACGGCATCGACATCGTGCGCAAGGCGCTCTCCGCTCCGGCGCGCCAGATCGCCGTCAATGCCGGTGAGGACGGATCGGTCATTGTCGGCAAGATCCTCGAGAACGATCAGTACGGCTACGGCTTCGACGCCCAGGCCAGCGACTATGTCGATATGGTGAAGAAGGGCATCATCGACCCGACCAAGGTCGTGCGCCAGGCGCTGCAGGGCGCGTCCTCGGTCGCTGGCTTGCTCATCACCACCGAGGCGATGGTTGCCGAATTGCCGAAGAAGAAGGAAGCGCCGGCGATGCCGCCCGGCGGCGGCGGGATGGATTTCTGATCCGTCCAGGCGACATGACGGTGAAGGCCCGGGAGAAATCCCGGGCCTTCGTCGTTGCGGGGCTGACGGTCCGGGACAAGACCTGTCGGGACATGGCAACGACCACGAATGAAAACGGTGCGCGTACATCCGGCGTCACCGGCTCATCGTGGCCGCTGGCGGCGGCGGAACGAACACTCCGTCGCCGCTGACAATAGTATGGCGCAAGCGCATGACAGCGATATGACGGCGAGGCCGGTCAAATCCGCGTCATGACCGAGGACCGCAACTTGCGCCAGTCCGGCGCACCGGAGCGGGATGACTTATCTTCGCATCGTCATCCCGCTCTGAGCTTTGTATTGTTGCGCGTCCGGACGGAAAACCCGGTTCCCACTTTCCCTGGACGCGCTCTACTCAACATCGCGGCCGCGCGATATGGTCGGTCATGGCGGAAACCAGGGCCTGTCCGAACTGCGGCAGCGGTATTGCGGCCGACAGCCGTTTCTGCCCGCAATGCGGCACGCCGCAGGCCCTAAGCTGCGCCGCGTGCGGCTACGCCAATGCTCCGGGATCGCGCTTCTGCGCGCAATGCGGAACCAAGCTCGGCGAGGCAGCGGCCGCCGCGCCGGCTCCTGCGCCGGCCGCAGCCGCCGCGCCGCGCGCTGCCGGCGCAGCCGAGCGCCGCCAGCTCACGGTGATGTTCTGCGACCTCGTCGGCTCAACGGCGCTCTCCACCCGCCTCGATCCTGAAGATCTGCGCGAGGTCATCGCCGCCTACCACAAATGCGCCGCCGAAATCGTCACCCGCTTCGGCGGCTATGTCGCCAAATATATGGGCGACGGCGTGCTCGTCTATTTCGGCTATCCGGAGGCGCACGAGACCGACGCCGAGAACGCGGTGCGCGCGGCGCTGGCGCTGGTCGAAGCCGTCGCCAGACTTTTTGCCGCGGACGGCGGCCATCAGGTCCGCGTCGGCCTTGCCACCGGCCTGGTCGTGGTGGGCGAACTCGTCGGCGCCGGCGAGGCGCAGGAGCGCAACGTCGTCGGCGAGACGCCGAACCTCGCCGCACGGCTGCAATCGCTGGCGGCGCCGAACACGGTCGTGATCGCCGCCACCACGCGACGGCTCACCGGAGAATCCTTCGAATACGAGGCGATCGAGCCGGCGCGCTTCAAGGGCTTCAACGAACCGATCGGCGCCTTTCGGGTGGTGCGCGAGCGCACGATGGCGAGCCGTTTCGAGGCGCTGCGGGCGGCGAGCGTGACGCCGCTCGTCGGCCGCGAAGAGGAAATGGAGCTGCTGCGGCGACGGTGGCGGCAAATCAAGGATGGCGAAGGACGCGTCGTTCTACTGGCGGGCGAAGCGGGCATCGGCAAATCGCGCTTGACGACGGCGTTCGAGGAAAGTCTCAAAGATGAAGCCCATGTGTGCCTTCGTTACTTTTGCGAAGCGCATCACCAGGGGAGCGCCCTACAACCGATCGTGGCGCAGTTGCAGCACGCCGCCGGCTTTGCGCGCGACGATACGCCGGCCGGCAAACGCGCCAAGCTGGAAAAGATGCTGGCGCCGGCGGCCGGCGATCGCGGAGCGGAGATCGAGTTGTTCGCGGAGCTCTTGGGATTGGGAGAGGCCCGATCGCTCGACGCTGCGGACCGGGACCCGCAGCACAAGCGCCGCAGGGTCCTCGCCGCACTGATCGCGCGGCTCGAAATGCTGGCGCGGCGCGGCCCGGTCCTGATGTCGTTCGAGGACGCGCATTGGGCCGATCCGACCTCGGTCGAGCTGTTGACGCTGACGGTCGAGCGCCTGCAAACGCTGCCCATCCTCCTCGTCATCACCTTCCGCCCGGATTATCAGCCGCCTTGGGCCGGGCAGCCTCACGTCACCATGCTGACGCTGAACCGGCTGTCGCGGCGCGAACGCGAAGCGCTGGTCGATCATATCAGCGGCGGCAAAAAGCTGCCGTCGGGACTGCTTGAGCAGATCGTCGAGCGCACCGACGGGGTGCCGCTGTTCGTCGAAGAGCTGACCAAGTCGGTGCTGGAAAGCGAGCAATTGCACGAGGCCGGCGATCGCTATGTGCTCGATCGGCCGGCGCAGCCGCTTGCCATCCCGACCACGCTGCAGGCCTCGCTGATGGCGCGCGTCGACCGCCTCGGCTCGGCGCGGGAAATTCTGCAGATCGGCGCCGCCATCGGACGGGACTTTTCCTACGAGCTGTTGGCCACGGTCGCGGGCCTGCCGGATGCGGTGCTGCAGGACGCGCTGATCCGCCTGACCGAAGCGGAGCTGCTGTACCTCCGCGGCACGCCGCCCAACGCGATCTACACCTTCAAGCACGCGCTGATCCAGGACGCCGCCTATTCCACCATGCTGCGGGCGCGGCGGCAGCAGCTTCACGCCGCCATCGCCGCGCTCCTGGAAAAACGCTTCCCGGACCTGGTCAATTCGACGCCCGAGGTGGTCGCGCGGCAATTCGAGGGCGCGGGGCAGAACGAGAAAGCCATCCAATATTGGCGGCAGGCCGGCGAGCACGACCTGCGTCGCTTTGCCATGAAGGAATCGATCGCGCATTATTCCAACGCGCTGCGTCTGGTGCTGGCCACGCCGGAATCCCCGCAACGCGACAGCGTGGAACTGGAGGTCCGCCTCAAGGTCGGCCTGGTGCTGCAAATCAATGCCGGTCCGAGCGCCAAGGACGCCGCGCTGCATTATGAACGAGCGCTGGCGCTTAGTTGCGCGCTGCCAGACCGCGGCCGGGAACGTTTCCTGGCCAGCTGGGGCATCTGGTTCAGCACGGTCGTCAGCGGCCGCGGTGCCGAGGCCCCGCGGCTCGCCGACGAGCTTGTCGCCATCGCCCGCGAACTCGGCAGTCCCGACCTTCTGCTGGAAGCTTATCACGCGCAGGTGCCGATGCTGTTGGCCCAGCCCGATTTCGCCGGCATGGCACATGCGGCACAGGAAGCCATTCGCATATACGATCGCGAACGCCATCGCGATCACGCCTATTATTTCGGCGGCCACGATTCACGCATGTGCGTGCGCTCCTTTTATGCGATCAGCTTGTGGGGCCAGGGTTTGTTCGATCAGGCTCAAGCCATGGCATGGGAAGCGGTCGCAGACGCCCGCGATCTCGGCCATCCCCTTTCGTTGGCCTATGCGTTCCAGCGCGCCAGCATGACCATGCTGCTGCTCAAGGACATCGAGGCTCTGCGTGCCGTTGTGGAAGAGCTCCATCCGCTCGCCGAGCGCAACAACTTTAGCTGGCCGCTGGCGGAAGTAAGTTTCATGCGCGGCTGGCTCCGGGCACAGAATGGCGATCTTGCCGGCATCGACACGATGCTGAAAACGGTCGATCACCCCTGGCTCGGCGCTTTCCGACCATTCTACCTGGTGCACATCGCTGCGGAACAGCTGCGCGCGGGACAGATCGAGCCGGCCATGGCGGCGCTTGACCGCGCGGTCAGCCACGCCGAGCAGCTAGGCAATAATTTTGGCACGCCTGAGGCAATACGCTTGCGCGGCGAGGCCCTGCTCGCGCAATCGCGCCTCGGCGACGCGGAACAGGCTTTCCGCGAAGCCGTTGCACTCTCCGGCCGACAATCGTGCCGTCCACTCGAATTGCGCGCCGCGACCAGCTTGGCGCGGCTTTTGGCGGACAAAAATCGCCACGACGAAGCGCGGGATCTGTTGGCGCAGGTTTACGACGCCTTCTCCGAAGGTTTTGCGCGGCCGGACTTGCAGACGGCAAAGACGCTGCTTGCCACCTTGAGCTGAAGATCGCCGCATGGCTGCAAAAAGTTACATGGCCGCAAAAGCGGAAAGAATCCGCGTCGGCATCGGCGGCTGGAATTACCCGCCGTGGCGCGGCGTGTTCTATCCCGAGGGCCTCGCCCAGGCGAAGGAGCTTGCATATGCCGCGAGCCGTCTCACCTCGATCGAGATCAACTCGACCTTCTACGGCTCGCAGAAGCCGGAAAGCTTCCGCAAATGGGCGAGCGCCGCGCCGGACGGCTTCGTGTTCTCCGTCAAGGGCCCGCGCTTCGCCACCAACCGGCGCGTGCTCGCCGAAGCCGGCGATTCCATCAAGCGGTTTCTCGATTCGGGAGTGCTGGAGCTGGGCGACCGGCTCGGACCGCTGCTGTGGCAATTCGCGCCGAGCAAAAAATTCACCGCCGGTGATTTCGGGAAATTTCTCGAACTGCTGCCGGCAAAGGCCGACGGCAGGCGCCTGCGGCACGTCGTCGAAGTGCGGCACGCAAGTTTTTGCACGCCGGAATTCATTGCGCTCCTGTGCGACTTCAAGATTCCGGTCGTGTTCACCGACCACGCGGCCTATCCCTCGATCGCCGACGTGACCGGCGATTTCATCTACGCGCGCCTGCAGCGCGGGCAAGACGCGGTCCCGACGGGCTACCCGCCGAAGGAGCTCGACGCCTGGGCCGCCCGCTTGAAAATTTGGGCGCGAGGTCAAGTGCCCGACGACCTGCCGCGCATCGATCCGGCGCGCGGGCCCGAACCGAGCGCCGCGCGCGACGTCTTCGCCTACGTCATCCACGAAGGCAAAATCCGCGCGCCGGCGGCGGCAATGGGGCTCATCGAGCGATTGAACGGTTGAACGCGGCCCGGCGCCCTGCGTCGCACCGGCGGTCCAATGGATAGCCGGCGCCGCCGAAGTGCCGCTCTTGAATGACGATGGGGTTTTCTGGAATGATCGCGGGCCGCGGATTCCGCAATGCCGCACATCGCAACGTCGGCCCGAGGTCGATGGGACAACCGACCCTGCGGAGCCCCTATTCACAGTGTCCGGAGTGTCCGGACAAGGCGTCAAAAAGCTTTGCCTTTATGGCTGCGTCCGCATGATATAGTGAAGACCACGGGTTCCTTCGAAGAGGGCGCCAATGCTGGAACTCGCCTTGACCGACACGTATTGGGCCGAGCGAGCTTTTGCGTTCGTAGCGGCCGCTGAAGCGGCCCGCGCCCCCGAGCACGCTCTGCAGCTCTTTCGGCAGGAGATCGCGCAACTCGGGTTCAACGCGTTTGTAATGGCGGTCGTGGACGGTCGCGACTTCAAGCGGCGCGTCGTCGCCAACGGCTGGCACCCGCAATGGACCGCGCTCTACGTGAAGGAGAACATGACGGAAGCCGATCCGGTGCATCGCAATTTTTTTCGTACTCTCAATCCGTTCTTGTGGACCGAAGCGCGTTTCGATGCGGAGCGGGAGCTGCGCGCCAAGTCGATCATGCAGCGCGCGGCCGATTTTCGGATGAAAGTCGGCTTTTGCGTGCCCATCCACTACGATCATACGATCACCGCGGTCAGCATTGCCGGTGAAAGACCAGATCTCGGCGCGGGTGTCCGTTCGGCTCTGCACCTGATGTCGTTATTCGCGCACAATCGGATTCGCGCGCTCGCCAAGTCCCAGGCGGAGCGTCGCCGCCATTTGCTCACGGAGCGCGAGCGCGAAGTGCTGCAATGGGTCTCGGCCGGCAAATCCGACTGGGAGATCAGCACCATCCTCCATATCAGCGAGCATACCGCGCGCGCCCATGTGAAGAATGCCGCGCGCAAGCTTAAGGCGGTGAATCGTCCGGCGGTGATTGCCGAAGCCTTGCGGATCGGCGAAATCTCGCTGAACTGATTAGGAGAATAATCTTAATTCTCGAGGCCGGGGCGCGGGGCACGACCAAACGCACCCGTTTGTAAATTGCCGGTTCCGGCAATATCGGTCCGGTCGATCCCACGTTCATCGTTCCACCCAGCTCATGCGCGGTGGAGCGAGCGATGATCAGAATACATGTGGTTCGCAACGACAACGCCCATCTCTACGCGGCGGAGTTGGAGCAATATTTCAGAGGCCGTTACCGGGTTTACGTTCTCGAACGCGGCTGGAAGGACCTCGACCGCCCCGACGGCCGGGAAATAGATCAATTCGACACCAAAGAGGCCGTGCATCTCCTTGCCATCGAGAACCAGCAGGTCGTCGGCGGGCACCGGTTCAATCCGTCGACCGGGCCGACCCTCATCAGCGAAATTTTTCCCCACCTGTCGCTCGCTCCGCTCGTTCGATCAGCGGATGTGTTTGAGACCACGCGACTGTGGGTGGCCAAGGAGAAACGCGGCCGCTACGCGCATCCCAGCGTCGAATCCCTTTTGCTCGCGGGAACGATGGAATTTGCGCTGGCGCTGAGGCTCAGCAAAATACGCGTCGTCTTTGAAACCTGGTGGGTGCCGCGGTTCCAGAGTCTCGGCTGGAAATTGCACCCGCTCGGCCTGCCCCAGGACATTAACGGCCTCAACTGCATTGCCGTCACCAAGGATGTGACGGAAGCGGCGTGGATCGAGACCTGCCTGAAACGATCCGTGCCCGGATCGGTGCTGGTCTGGAACGGCACCGCGCGCCCGTTCTACCGACTCCCGGAACTGATTCCAGCGGTGGCGTGAGTTTTGCCGTGGCGTCAATTGCAGCTCAAAGACGGCTTCTTGCTGGCGGGCACAAGCTCGCCATCGCCGAGGTTATGCGCGATCGTCCTGGCGGCATCGAGAATCTCGTCAACGACAATCGCGCTGCCGCGCGCCTCCGTGCAATAGACGAACACATTGACCAGAAAAGCCAAAGTGAACGGGAAGACGGCCATGACTTCCATGTCCGCGGTACCGGAGCGGGCAAGCGCAAGCATCTCACCGGCCATCGCCAGCGCCGTCTTCCTGCCGATCTCCACCGTGGAGGCAGCGAACTGTTCCGGCGCCCGATAATCCACGGCCTCCAATGCCGCGCAAATTTCTTCCAGGTTGGCAGCAAAATCGCCCATCGGGGTTCCTCAACGGTGCGGGAACGTCGGGCGCAACGTAGCAGATATGACGGGGTGACACTATGGCAAACAGCGAACAAAGACGCATAACCTCCGGGGCGACGTTCACCGAACTTGCAATACTGCGCCTCGCCGCCATAGCCATCGACTTGCGCGGCCAATTGGCGCCGCACGAATTGACGAAGCGGCCCGCCTTGGCCGCCGTCCTCGACGCCTGTGAAAACCTGTTTGCGGCGCGCGGATGGGGCCGGCCACGGCCGCTTTATATGACGCGGACAAGAGAGGCCGGTTCGGCGGTTCCGCAAACCTCTAAAGAGGACAAGAAGTCGTGAACGAGCGCACGATTCTCAACTGCCGTGTGCGGCATCTTGCCCTCGGTCCGGAGAGAACCTCTTATTTATTTGAACAGTGATCGAAAAGCTTTCGCCACATCGATGTATTCGGCGGCAAGCGTCCGCGGCGCGTTGCGCGCGCTTCATCCGGCACGCAGCCGGAGCGCCGTTCAGTACCGCGCGCTGAAGCCAAGGCGCACATAGGGGCCGGAACGGCGCTCGGAATCCACGGCCCAGCCGCCGCCGCCCGACCATTCGAGCGCATCGACGCGCCAGCCGGTCACATGCGCGCCGAGCCGCAGCTCTTGGTAGTCGGCGCACCAGATGCCCTGCATCTCCGGCCCGACGAACAGCGGATCAAACACGCGAACGCCGAAAGCGCCGCGCAGCGATCCGGTTGGTCCGATGGACGCGATTGCGCCGTTGAGCGCAACCATGGTGGCAGGGCTCGGCTCGTACCAGACATCGGAAGCGAACTGCCCGCCGACATAAAATCCACGCAGGCGGCTTGCGGGATCGTCCGGCGTAAGCCGGTAATCTTGTGCCAGCGGGCCGGCATAGACGCCGATCGAGATGCCGTCGTAGGTGAAGCGCCAGCCCGGCAAGGCGGCGGCGGACAGCATGGTGCCCTCGACGTCCATGTTTAATCCGGCCGACGGATAGATGTAGTCGCCGCCGCTGAGCAGAAGCTTGAGGGTGAAGCCGTTGGCATCGAGCCCGGCGGGCGACCATAACAGCCCGCCATGGACGAAGGCGCCGTCGCGCCACAGGTCGGTGCCGGCGAACAAAAGAAACGAAGGATCATCTGCACCGCCGGCTCCGGCCGGGCCGGCGGCACACAGAACCATCATCGCGGCGGCAATGGCTGCCCCGAAATCCCGCAACGCACACACGGAAGGTCGCTCTACCCCGGTCGCGCCTCAACCCCGCCGCGTCATCGAGATATCTACAGGTTTAACTTTTGTCCAGGGTGCGTCGAAGTTGCATCGGGGCGCCGCGAGCCCGCAGCCGCCCTGCCCTGCGCAATCGGCGTAGGCCCGGGCGGAGCGGCGCGCTATATGTTCGCCGCGATCCGGTATCGATCCATGAGCGCAGACCTTTCGACCTCGAACCGATTTCCTTCCACCCGGCCCGCCGACCCGTCCCGCCGGCGGCTCGCGATCGGCTTCCTCAACTGGGCCCATGCGCTCGATCACTTCGTGATCTTGATCTATCCGACGGTGGTCATCGAGCTGCAGGCCGCTTACGGCCGTTCCTACGCGACGCTGATTGCGCTGAGCACCGCGTCCTTCGTCGCATTCGGGCTGTTCTCGCTGCCGGCGGGCTGGCTTGCCGACCGCTGGAGCCGCCGCAATATGATGGCGGCCTTCTATATCGGCTGCGGCCTGTCGCTCCTCGGCGCGGCCGCGGCGCCCTCGCTCTCGGCGCTGGCCGCGGCCTTGTTCGCGCTCGGCGTGTTCGCGGCCATTTACCATCCGGTCGGCACCGCGATGATCATCGAGAGCGCCACCCAGCGCGGACGTTCGCTGGCGTTCAACGGCGTGTGCGGCAATCTCGGCGTCTCGCTTGCGGCCGGCGTCACCGCGCTCCTGACCGCGGCGCTGTCGTGGCGCGGCGCTTTTCTGGTGCCGGCTCTGATCTGCATCGCGACCGGGGCGGTCTATCTCCGGCTCGTCCCCGACGAGACGCGACACAGGGCCGCGCGCAGCGGCGCTGCCGACGTGGCCCTGTCCACCGCCGTCGCCGCGACGATGTTCGGCCTCTTCGTCGTGATCGCGCTGTCCGCCGGGCTGGTGTTCAACATTTTGTCGGTCTCGCTGCCGAAAATCGTCGATGAGCGCCTGGGCGGCGACATCCCGCTCCTCGCCGTCGGCGGCCTGACGACGGCGATCTTCCTGTGCGGCGCGGTTGCCCAAATCACGATCGGCCGCCTGGTGGAACGCGTCCCCGTGCACCTCCTGTTCGCGGCGACCGCGATCATGCAGTTTACCGGCGTGGTGTGGGCGGCCCATGCGCGCGGCGTCGGGCTGCTGATCGCGCTCGCCTTCACCATGGCGGCCATCTACGCCCAGATTACGGTGAACGATCTGTTCATCGCCCGCTACACCGCCGATGCCTGGCGCGGACGCGTTTACGCGGTGCGCTACTTCCTGACCTTCATGATCTCCGGGGTTGCGGTCTCGCTGATCGCGCTATTGTACGGCCGCGGCGGATTCGGCCTCGTGCTCGGCGCGACCGCGGCAGCGGCGCTGGGTTTCCTGGTCGCGGTCATTGCGATCGCATTCATCGCCAACCACGTGGAAAAGGGACGGGAGCCGCAGCCGCTCCCGGCGGAGTAAACCGAGGCGGGGCGTCGCCCCGCTCCGCCGGCAATGACGCGCCGCTCAGGCGGTTGCCGGATGCCGCGCCGCGAGCGCTATCGCGATCAGCGCCACGCCGCCGAACAGCAGATTGATCCCGACCAACAGGCCGAGCGCCCAGAACGCCGTTCCCGGCAAGCCGGCGAAGATGACGGCGGCGAGGATGAGGTCGACGACGCCGCTCACCAGCATCCAGCCCCAGCGCCCGGAGAGCTGGCGGCGATGATCGATGGCGTACATGATCGTGGCGATGCCGTCGACCACGAAGAAGGCGATCAGCACCAGCGTCAGGGACAGCGTTCCGCTGATCGGCCAGGCGAGCAGCACGACGCCCGCGGCGACGGCGATGAGCGCCGAAATGAGCGACCACCAGAATCCCGGCGCGTGCCGCGCCCAGAAGGTCGTGACCAACCCGACCACGCCGCTGATCAGGAACAGCCAGCCGATGATGATCGTGAAGGCGATGGTCGCGATCGGCGGCAGCACGATCGCCAAAATGCCGAGGATGACGGCGATGATGCCTTCGATCAGAAACAAGAGCCAATGGGCGTGGATCGCCCCGGCGACGGCGCGACCGATCTGTTCCGCATCGGTCTGTGGGCTTGGTTGGTTCATCGTCATCGTCCGCTCCCTTGAATTTGGTCACCGCTCGTTGGCCTCCGCGGTGACTTCGGCGCTGGCGAAGGGCATTGCCTCGCTGCCATGCCGAAGTCTTGCACAAAAGGCGCCCTTGCATAAGCGTCCACGAGAGCCTATCTGCATCCTTGGCAACGTTGACCCCTGCGGCTTCGTTGCGGGACGGCCACGGCTGCGACGGGTGACGCCGGATGTACGCGCACCTGATCGTGCGTGGCCGTTAGCATTTTGACCGCGGCGACGCGCGGGCTCTGTCGTGAAAACTGTTATGGTCTGAGCGTGCCGCTCAGCCCTTTTCGTCGCACGCCCAGGCGCGCACCACGCAATCGCGGCCGCCGAACTGATAACAGCGGCGCAGCGAGGCGTTTTCGGCTTTGCCGAGATGCGAATTGATCGCCCAGCCGTAGGAGCCGCACGGATGCCTGGCGTCAATCGCCATAGCCGCGCAGCCGCGGCGCATATCGCCGACGATCCGACATTTGCGGCCGGCGCACTTCTGCAGCGCCGCAACGCGGGCGGCGGTCACCTTGCGATAATCGTAGCCGTAGCCGTAGGCGCCGCAGGCGCCGACGGCGAACGCGCCGGCCGCGGCAGCGGCAGCAATCGTCGCGATCAGCGCGCATGAGATCGCGGCGGCGAGAGCGAAACTTCGCCCGAGGCCGATCATGGAAGCCCTCCCCGGAGCAACGCGCCTACGCTAGCCGGGAAGGGTTGCCAGTTGGTGAATCGCCGCGCCCGCCGCGAGGCTTCAAGTCCCCTCCAGCTCCGCTTTCGCCGCCAGCAGCGCTTCCGGCGTATCGACGTCGGTCAGCGCGGCGTTGCCGGTGAGCGGCACCTCGACGACAGCCTCGCTATAGCGGCCGATCAGATGGCGCGCGCCGATATCGCCTTCAACGGCCATGAGGTCGGGGAAGAAACGGCTCGACCACACGACCGGGTTGCCGCGTTGGCCGTCGATCGACGGCACCGCGATGAGCGCACCCTTGTCAGGATCGAGCGCGCCGATGAGGCGGTCGATCAAGGCGGCATCGACCTGCGGCATGTCGCCGAGGCACACGACGACGCCGTCCGCCGCCGCCGGCAGCGCGGCGATGCCGGCCTTGAGCGACGTACCGAGACCGTCGGCAAAGCTCGGATTATGCACGAATGCGACCGGCAGGCCGGCAAGCGCCGCCTCGACGCGTTCGCGCTGGTGTCCGGTGACGACGATCACCGGCCGCGCCCGCGAGGCGAGCGTCTCCTCGACCACGATGCGAACGAGCGGGCGGCCGCCGATCGCGGCCAAAAGTTTGTTGGCGCCGCCCATGCGGCTCGAGCGGCCGGCGGCGAGCACCAGCGCGGCGATGCTACGGGCGGGATGCGGCGGCTCCTCGCGCGGCTGCGGACGGGTGACGATCTCCATGAGCAAGCCGCCGACGCCCATGCCGGTGATGTCCTCGCGCGGCACCGGCAGCCTGGCGAGGAGGCGCATCAGCACCCAATCGAAGCCGTTCTCCTTGGGGCTGCGCGCACAACCGGGCGCGCCGAGCACCGGACGCCCGCCGGCGGCGCCAAGAAGCAGCAGGTTGCCGGGATCGACCGGCATGCCGAAATGCTCGATGCGGCCGCCGACCGCCTCGAGCGCGGCGGGGATGACGTCGCGGCGGTCGGCGATCGCCGAGGCGCCGAAGACGACGACCAGTTCCGCGCCCTGTTTGAGCACCTCGGCGAGAGCGCGCGCGAGCGCGACGCATTCGTGCGGCACGCGCCGTTCGGCGATGATCGTGGCGTTGGCGGGAGCAAGCCGCTCCGCGGTGATCTTCAGCGTCTTGTCGATCACCTTGGGGGAAAGCCCGGGCAGGAGCGTGGACACGACGCCGACCTTGCGGACGCGATAGGGCGCAACCCGCACCAACGGCCGTTTTGCCGCCGCCAGCGCCAGGTCGCGCGGCGCCGCGGCGACCGCGAAAGGAATGATTTTCACGGTCGCGATCATCTCGCCGGCGACCACCGGCTTGTAGGCGGACAACGTCGCCACGGTGATCGCTTCGTCGATGCGGTTGATCCGATCGATCGCGTCCTTGTCGACGACCAAGACGCCGGCCGACCGGGCGAAGAGGTTGGCGCGGCCGGTAAAGGCGAGATCGACATGCACGCCCTCGCCGGCGATCGCCTTGGCGATCTCGGCCGCCGCCACGTCTTCGGACACGTCGCCCGGTTCGAGCCGCGCCACGACGATGTCGGTGATTCCCGCCGCTTCGAGCGCGGCGGCGTCGGCCGGGCCGATCAGCGTGCCCTTCTTGAGCACCAAAGCGCCATGGCGGATCGTGTGCACGGCGGTGCCGCCGACCGCTTCTTTGGGCGCGACCGCTCCGAACTTCATGACACCGCGGTGGCCTCCACCTGACCTGGACGCGCGCGAGGCGGAGGCTCGGCTTGCGACTCCGCGCGCAGCCGCTCGGTGATCTGCGCCATGATGGCGACGGCGATCTCGGAGGGTGAGACCGCGCCGATCGAAAGCCCGATCGGCGCGTGGATGCGGGAAATCTCGGCCTCGGTCAGGCCCTGCTGCTTGAGCCGTTCCACGCGACGCGCGTGCGTCTTCTTCGATCCGAGCGCGCCGATATAGAAGCAGTCGCGCGAAAGCGCGTAGGCGAGCGCCGGATCGTCGATCTTGGGGTCGTGGGTAAGCGCGACGAAGGCGGTGTAATGATCGATGCCGAGCGGCGGCAGCGCCGTGTCCGGCCACTCGGCGATCATCTTCACGTCGGGGAAGCGTTCGCTCGAGGCGAAGGCGGTGCGCGGATCGACGATGGTCACGTCATAGCCGAGGAGCTTTCCGATCGGCGCCAGCGCCTGGCTGATGTGCACGGCGCCGGTGATGACGAGTTGCGGCGCCGGCACGTAGACGGTGAGGAACACGCGCCCTTGCGCGCACTCGACCATGCCGCTCTTGCCGCGGCGCAGATGCTCGGCGAGCAGCGATCGCAGCGGGTCGCGCCCGATATCGGCGGCCTTCACCAGCCGCTGGGCGCCGCTGGCCATAGTGGTGACGACGATCGCCGCTCGGCGCGCGGCGCGCTCGCCATTGAGGGCGGTGAGGAGGTCGAGCTTCATGACATTCAAGGCGAATAGCGGACCGCGGGCGGCGAAAAGAACGGCGTCCGTTCGCTGCCCGCCGCGCGTATTCCTTTCCCTACTCCACTTTCTCCACCAACACCCGGATCGTGCCGCCGCACGACAGCCCGACCTTCCAGGCGGCCTCGTCGGCGACGCCGAATTCGAGCATTTTCGGCTTGCCGCTGTCGATGACGTCGAGCGCCTCGGTGACCACGGCGCCCTCGACGCAGCCGCCGGAGACGGAGCCGAGGAAATTTCCCTCCCCGTCGATCACCAGATTGGCACCGACTGGCCGTGGCGCCGATCCCCAGGTCTCGACCACGGTGGCAAGCGCCACGGCGCGGCCTTGCTTGCGCCAATCCTCGGCGGCTTTGAGAATGTCGTTGTCGGTTGCAAGCATGGGCGCCTCCGTTCTTCCAAGGTCGGCAGCGAATAGAGAGTAGCGGAAGAGCGCTGCGGTAAGCTATTCGCTATTCGCAATATTGCTCCGAATATAGGTCGTCACGCCACCTTCCGCATCCAGCTTTTCGGATCGCCGGCCGCGCCGCCATGCCGGAGCGCGGCCACCAGCGCCGTCATCGACTCCAGATTGTGGATGGGACGGAATTCATCGACATGCAGCAGCATGGTCCTGATGCCGCGCGCGCGCGCTTCGAAGCCCTCGAAGCGCAGCAGCGGATTGAGCCAGACGAGCCGCCGGCACGAGCGGTGCAGCCGATCGATCTCGAAGGCGAGCGACTCGTCGGCGTCACGCTCGAGCCCGTCGGTGATAAGGAGCACAATGGCGCCTTGAGCGAGAACGCGGCGCGCCCACAGCTTGTTGAAGGCGCGGAGCGAGGACGCAATCCGCGTTCCGCCCGACCAGTCGGGCACGCTCGCCGAGCAGGCGGCGAGCGCGTCGTCGGGGTCGCGCTCAGCGAGCGCACGGGTGACGTTGGTGAGCCTCGTTCCGAACAGGAACGTGCTCACGCGCTTGCGCGCCTCGGTGAGCGCGTGCAGGAAGTGCAGCAGGGGCCGGGTGTACTGGCTCATCGAGCCCGATATGTCGAGCAACGCGACAATCGGCGGCGGCTTCGATTTCGGGCCGACGAAGCGCAGGTCGATGAAGTCGCCGCCACCCTTGAAGCTTGAGCGCAAGGTGCGGCGGATGTCGATCAGACGGCCGCGCGGGTGCGGCGCGAGGCGGCGCGTGCGCACTTCGGCGAGCGGCCGGACCAGGCGCCGCATCGCCGCCTTGGCGGCGGCGATCTCGGCGTTCGTCATCTGCGCGAAATCCTTTCGTTGCAGCACTTCGTGTTCGGACGCCGTCATGTGCATGTCGAGTTCAACCTCGCGCTCCCGTTTCAGCTTGTCGGCGAGGCCGGAAAACAACGCCTCGTTGACGCGCGTCGCGCCGGCCTTGGGCGGCGGCGGCACCGACGGCGCCTGCGGCAGCATCATCGCCATCAGTTGATCGATATAGCCGCGGCGGCGGAAGAAGATGTGGAACGCCTGGTCGAACAGGAGCGAATGCTCGTGCCGCTTGACGAACACCGCGTGCAGCGTCCAGTAGAAATCCTCGCGCGCGCCGACGCCCGCCGCCTTCACCGCCTCGATCGCATCGAGCACCGCGCCGGGACCGACCGGAATGCCGGCGGCGCGCAGCGCGCGCGCGAAGTAGAGGATGTTCTCGGCGAGGCGGCCGGCAGTCTCATTCGCGCCGGCATCCAAATTGTTACCTCCCTCCTTGAGGAGGAGGTCGGCCGGCAAAGCCGGCCGGGAGGGGGGTGATGGCTCAGACATGACTTTTACAGAATCGGTGCCCTGAAACGCTTTGACTCCCTCCCCAACCCTCCCCCTCAAGGGGCGAGGGAATATGGACCGCCGTCATTCCGCCGCCCTCAGCTCCGACTTCACCTCGTCGAGCAGCTCCTTGACCTTGCCGCCTTCGAACCGGGCGATGTCGTCCTGGTATTTGAGCAGCACGCCGAGCGTGTCGGAGACGGTCGCCGGATCGAGGGCGACCACGTCAAGCTCGGAAAGCGCGGCGGCCCAATCGAGCGTTTCGGCGACGCCCGGCGATTTGAACAGGTCCTGCTTGCGCAGCGCCTGCACGAAGGCCACCACCTGCTCGGAGAGATTCTTGCCGACACCCGGGACCTTGGCGCGCACAATGGCGAGCTCGCGCTCGGCGCGCGGATAGCCGACCCAGTGATAGAGGCAGCGGCGCTTGAGCGCGTCGTGCACTTCGCGCGTGCGATTCGAGGTGATGACCACCACCGGCGGATGCGCGGCCTTGACCGTGCCCATTTCCGGGATGGTGATCTGAAAATCGTCCAGCACTTCGAGCAGGAACGCCTCGAACGCCTCGTCGGTGCGGTCGATTTCGTCGATCAGCAACACCGGCGCGCCGGCGGCGTCGGACTCGAGCGCCTGCAACAGCGGCCGCTTGATCAGAAAGCGCTCCGAAAATACGTCGTGTTCGAGCCTTTGCCGGTCATGCTCGCCCTCGGCCTCGGCGACGCGGATGGCGATCATCTGCGCGGCATAGTTCCACTCATAGACAGCGGCGGCGATGTCGAGGCCTTCGTAGCATTGCAGGCGGATGAGCCGCCGGCCGAGCGTCGTTGACAACACCTTGCCGATCTCGGTCTTGCCCACCCCGGCTTCGCCCTCGAGGAAGATCGGCCGGCCCATCTTGAGCGCGAGGTAAAGCACCGTGCCGAGCGAGCGATCGGCGAGATAATCGGCCTCGGCCAGGAGCGCGACGGTCGCGTCGACCGAGGCCGGCAAGGGGCGGGGGAAAGAGACGGAATTCATTGCAGCTCCGCGGCCAGCGGGAGAACGCGTCATGACGTGCGGCGGGATATAAGCTTTTTCGGCGACGGTTCAAAATGCCATTCCATCGTCATTGCCGGGCTTGCCTCGGTAATCCATAGGGCGGCACCGCAGTATGACCCGCCCGGCCAAGCCCGGGGGTGACGCATGGAGTTATGAGACGACTGAGAATATGGCGTCGGAGTAAAGAAGCATTACCGCTCCGTCGCCGCGGCGACCGCGCGCCGGGCGAGCACGCCGATCAGGTGGGCGCGGTATTCGGCGCTGCCGTGGATGTCGCTGTTGAGACCGTCGGCCGGGACGGTGAGGCCTTCGAGCGATTTTGGCGAAAATCGCTTCTTCAACGCCGCTTCGAAGGCGGTCACCCGGAACACGCCGTTGCCGCCCGCGCCGGTGA
>JASHPW010000138.1 GCA_030037895.1 Xanthobacteraceae bacterium
GCGGCGGCAACCCGCCCCGCCTCCCAGCCGAGCATGGCGTGCTTGCGGGTCATGCCCCAATGGTAGCCGGTCAGTTCGCCGGATTTGCCGATGACGCGATGGCAGGGCACCACGAAGGCGACCGGGTTTTTGCCGACCGCGGCGCCGACCGCGCGGCTGGCGGCCGGCGTGCAGACCTTGTTGGCGACAGCCGAATAGCTGGTGACGCGGCCCATCGGGATTTTCAGCAGCGTTTCCCAAACCCGCACCTCCCAATCGGTGCCGATGAGCACGACGCGCAGCGGTTCGCTCGGCCGCCATTGCGACGGCTCGAAGATGCGCCGCGCGATCGACGCGGTGCGCGCGTCGTCGGCGACGTAGCCGGCCTTGGGCCAGCGCGCGCGCATTTCGGCGAGCGTGGCCGCTTCCTCCCCGGCATCGGCAAAGGCGAGCCCGGCTAGGCCCCGCTCGGTCGCCATGATCAGCGCCGTGCCAAAAGGCGAAGGATGGAAACCGAACCGGATCGTCAGCCCTTCGCCGCCCGATTTCCACTCTCCCGGCGACATCGCTTCGTGGGTGACGAACAGATCGTGCAGCCGGCCGGGCCCGGAGAGCCCCACCTCATAGGTGGCGTCGAGGACGCTCGCCGAGTTGCGCAGCAATTGCCGGGCGCCGTCGAGGGTGAGCGCCTGCAGGAAGGCCTTCGGCGTGAGCCCCGCCCAACGGCGGAACAGATGGTGCAGCTCGGTCGGCGTCACCGCGGCCGCCTCGGCGATGGCGTCGATCTCGGGCTGCTCGCGCCAATGGTCGCGGATGTGGCCGATGGCGCGGCGCACCACCTCGTAATCGGCGGCCGCAGCGGCGAGCGGCGTCAGGTCGGGCATGCGATCGGGCGAGAGCATGGGTGCCTCCATCATTGCGCTCCCCGATCTAGGCCGCCGCCGGCCCTCAACCCACCCGATTTCTGTCCTCTTTTGTCAGTCCAGTCTCACGGGCAAGAGCCTGCGCCCGGGAATGACGCTCCAGGGATGACGTCATTCCAGCACCGTCCGCGTCGGGCCGCGCTTGGCCTCGCCGAGCGCGGTCGCGAGCGCGCGCGCAAAGCTCGCCTTCTCGTCGGGGCCGAGGCAAGAGGCGATCGAAAGCCGCCGGCCGCGCGAGACCAGGAACAACCGCTCGATGCCGAACTCCTCATGCACGATGCGGTCGAGCTGCACCCAGACCGGGTTGAGCGTCCATTCGCGCACGCCGCCGCGAGGATTGACCTTGCGCACCGTGAGCTCCGAGGCGGTGACGGTCACCTCCTCGTAGGCGCGCGCGGCGCGGAAGTTGGCGCGGAACGCCCAATAGACGAGCAGGACGTCGAGCCCGAGGAAGCCGAACACCGGCCACGCACCGATGATGATAAAAAACATCCCCGAGGCGAAGCTCAAGCCGCCGATGCACAGCATGAGCACGAAAAAGCCGGTCGCGCTCAGCGAACGGTGCGGCGTGATGATGGCCGAAAAGATCGTGGGCTCGGCGAATGCGTCGTTGTCGCGGTTCATGGCGCCGACTATACGGGAAAGATGGCGGGAAAGACCATACGGCAAAGCCCGAAGGCCGTCCCCTCGCTACCCGCACGCGGGGGAGGGAAGGGAAACGCCAAGGCGGCGCGCCGCAAGGATCGCAAGGCGCAAAACAAGGCCGACGCCGAGGCTGGACGCGGCGCGTTGCCGCAATGGACCAATGCCGAGATCGCCGAAGCGTTCCGCCGCTTGGCGGCTGCCAATCCGGCGCCGCGCGGGGAATTGGAGCACATCAACCCGTTCACGCTCCTGGTCGCCGTCGTCCTTTCCGCGCAGGCGACCGACGCCGGCGTCAACAAGGCGACCCCCGCCTTGTTCAAGCTCGCCGATACGCCGGAGAAGATGGAGAAGCTCGGCGAAACGCGGCTGCGGTCGCTGATCAAGACCATCGGGCTTTATCGCACCAAGGCGAAGAACCTGATCGCGCTGTCGCGACAGCTTATCGCCGAGCACGGCGGCAAGGTCCCGCACGACCGCGCGGCGCTCGAAGCGCTGCCCGGCGTCGGCCGCAAGACCGCGAACGTCGTGCTCAACGTCGCCTTCGGCGAGCCGACCATCGCCGTGGACACGCACATCTTCCGCCTCGGCAACCGCACCGGCCTCGCCGTCGGCAAGACCCCGCTCGAAGTCGAGACGAAGCTCATGGAGGTCGTGCCCGAGCGCTACCGCCTCAACGCCCACCATTGGCTCATCCTGCACGGCCGCTATGTCTGCACCGCCCGCCGCCCGCTATGCGAGACGTGCATTATCGCCGATCTGTGCAAATGGCCGGGAAAGACGATTTTATCCTCCTCCGCGGAGCAAAGCGCAGCGCATAGGGAATTAGCCTAAGAGTCGCTACGGGCTGCCGTCCCTGCCCGCAGCTTCCCGGAGATTGATCTTTATATCAGTTCTGATATAGGATAGGCGGCGTTGAAACCGGTTGAATTTATGGGTGACGCGCTTGCGCGGCTGCGGGACTTTCCGGCTGCCGCGCGTCGCGCCGCTGGCTATCAGCTCGATCGGGTTCAGCGCGGCCTGGAGCCTGACGATTGGAAACCGATGCAGATGATCGGCGCCGGCGTTCGCGAACTGCGTATTCGCGACCGCCCCGGCGCGTTCCGCGTCATCTATCTGGTAACGCTTGCGGATCGCGTGGTGGTCCTGCACGCGTTCCAGAAGAAAACGCGGCGAACCGCGAAGCTCGATATTGAGTTGGCGGCGAAGAGGTTACGTGAGCTGCGGAAGCATTAAATAGAACAATGGTACGACAGAAATTCGCAAGCGTCTGGGATGCGCTCGAAGATACCGCGGCGGAAGCGGCCAATATGCGGGCGCGTTCCGAACTCATGATCGCCGTGCGGACCAAGATCGAGAGTTGGAAGGTCAGCCAGAGCGAGGCCGCCCGCCGATTGGGGCTGACGCAGCCGCGCTTGAACGACTTGATGCGCGGCCGGATCGCCAAATTCAGCCTCGATGCGCTTATCAATTTGGCTGAGCCGGCAGGGCTCGCGGTGCGGCTCGAAATCGGTGAAGCCGCCTGACGTCGCGGCAGCACAGAACGCTAAGCGTGCGACGGCCAGTGCCGCTCGTGGAACCAGGTGCGATAGGCGGCCATCTTCGCGCGCTGTGCCGGCGGCGCATGGCGCTTGCAGGTCGAAGCTTCCGCGCTCCCCTCCGGCGCGCCCCAGCGTAATTCGACGCAATCGTTCGGGTTGTACCCCATTTCGAGCTCGCCGGCGCGGTCGATCACGTCCTTGAGCGTGAGCGTCCAGGCGGAGCCGTCACTGCGCGTATATGCGAACTTGCGCGTCAACAGCTCGGAGGCGAGCGTGCGCTGCAATTCGGCCTTCACGTCGGCGAGGCTTTTCCCCGCCGGTATCGCGTACCGCTCCGGCCGCTGCGCCACGCGATCCGGGAATCCGCGCACCACGTCGATCGCGATCAGCAGGCGGAAATCGCGCGCCGGCGTCGAGAAATCCTCCCATGCGCCGGTCGTCTCGAAGATCGACGGGCCGTCCGGCATGTCGGTGATGCCATGCCGGCCGTCCTGGAATTTGCGCCCGTTCTCGACCGCGGTGACGCGGGTCTTCACTTGCTCGTCGAGCGCCGTGATCGCCTCCTCCATCGCGCGCAGAGGATCGAGCGGGGCCGGCGACATCACCTTGTCCATCCGCTCGTAGAAATCCTCGGCGCCGAGCCGCGACTGTTCGAGCGAGTAATCGCCGTACTGCGGATTTTTCGCGATTTCGTCGTTGGTCAGCCGGCGCAAGGCGCCGTT
>JASHPW010000016.1 GCA_030037895.1 Xanthobacteraceae bacterium
GGATTGCCGCGCGCGGCCTGGGGGTCGGCGTTTGCCCATTTTGGCATCGGCCTCACGCTCCTCGGCATCGTCGCGGTGACCGCCTGGGGCGCGGAGCGCATTGCCATGGTGCGGCTCGGCGGCAGCCTCGATATCGCCCGGTTCCGGGTCACGTTCGACGGCCTGTTCAACCGGCCGGGGCCGAACTATCGCGACCTGGTCGGCGCGTTCAGCGTGCGCCGCGCCGGCGGCGACCTGCTCGGCGTCATGCAGCCGAGCCGGCGCACCTTCCCGGCCCGCCACATGGCGGTCACCGAAGCGGCGCTGATGCGGCGCGGCGCGAGCCAGCTCTACCTCTCGCTCGGCGACCCCAACCCCGACGGCTCCGTCGCCGTGCGGCTCTACTTCAAGCCCGAGGTGCTGCTGATCTGGCTCGGCGCCGCAATGATGTTCATCGGCGGCGGCCTCTCCCTCTCCGATCGTAGGTTGCGCGTCGGCTCGCCCAGGCCGGCCCGGGCGAGGGCGGCTATCGCGGCCAACATTTAACTCGGCGCCGCGAGCTGCGCCTCTTCGATGGACAAAAAATGCGGCGGCCGAAGCCGCCGCATCGATGATAGAGGCTTGGCTCCTAATTAGAGCATGATCCGGAAAAGTGGGAACCGGTTTTCCGAAAAGATCATGCTCCACCAGGAAGCCGGAGCGCAATCCGATTCAATGTGAACGGATTGCGCTCTTAGCGGAACAGCTTCATCGCGTTGATCAGAGTTTGTATCACGCCCAGTGTGAGCGGAATACCGACGAAGGCCCAAGCCAGCACGACTTGCCATGTCGTCGTGCCGTTTTGCTGATGTGTATCAGGCATGGCTGTTTCTCCCCTCTAGGCGCCGGCCGGCTTGCCGGTCAGGCGTGCCGCCACCGCTGCGCCGGCTTCCGCCGCCGTAGCCAGAGCGGTATCGTCCTCGGGCCGCATATGGAAGCGATGATGGACCGCCTTGACCAGCAGGTTGCAGATGAAGCCGATCACCAGCAGGCCCGCCATGATGTACATGGTGACGTTATAGGCCTGCGCCTTCGGCACGCCGTGGGTGACGTTGTACTGGCGGATGTAGTTCACCAGCACTGGTCCGAAGATGCCCGCCATCGACCACGCCGTGATTAGCCAGCCGTGAATGGCGCCGACATAGCGCGTGCCGAACATGTCCTTGAGGTACGCCGGCACGGTGGAGAAGCCGCCGCCGTACATGCTGATGATAATCAGGAAGCATAGCACGAACCCGGCCACGCTGCCGATCGCGCCCATATGGGGTACCGTGCAGTACAACAGAAAGCCCAGCACCATGAACACGAAGTAGGTGTTCTTGCGACCGATGAAGTCGGACGTGGACGCCCAGAAGAAGCGGCCGCCCATGTTGAACAGGCTCATCAAACCGACGAAGCCCGCTGCCGCAATCGGCGTCACTCGGCCCGGGAACATCTCCTGGCTCATGGCGGAGGCTTGGCCGATCACGCCGATGCCGGCGGTGACGTTGAGGCAGAGGATCCACCAGATCAGCCAGAACTGCGGCGTCTTCAACGAGTCATAGACGAAGACGTCGTTTTTGGTGATGAGCTTCTGCGCCTGCACAGGCGGGGTATAGCCTTCCGGCTTCCAGCCCGGCGCCGGCACCCGCACGACGAATGCGCCTACCACCATGAAGAAGAAATAGATCAGGCCCATGGTGATGAACGTCGGGGCGACGCCGACGTGGTGTGCCGTCCTGTAGATGCTCATCAACCACACCGAGAGCGGTGAGGCGATGAAGGCGCCGCCGCCGAAGCCCATGATGGCCATGCCGGTCGCCATACCCGGACGATCGGGGAACCATTTGATCAGCGTCGAGACCGGGGAGATGTAGCCGATGCCCAATCCGCAGCCGCCGACTAAGCCATAGCCGAAATAGACAATCCAGAGGTTGTGGATGGAGACTCCGAAAGCGGCGATGAGGAAGCCGCCGGCCCAGCACAAAGCGGCGGTAAACATAGCTCGGCGCGGCCCGCCTTCCTCGACCCAACGGCCGAAAATCGCGGCTGAGAAACCGAGCACGAAGATTGCGATAGAAAAAATCCAGCCCAGCTCGGTGAGCTTCCAGTCGCCCGGCGCCGATTGCGTGATGCCGAGGAGCTTGGTCATCGGCAGATTGAACACGCTGAAGGCATAGGCTTGGCCGATGCACAGATGCACGCACAAAGCGGCCGGCGGCACCATCCAGCGGTTGAAGCCCGGCTTGGCAATGGTCCGACTTCGATCCAGAAAGCCGAACAATCCCCCCGATGATGCTCGCGTCTGCTCCATCGCACTCATTATGTTTCCTCCTGTGGAGTCTTTAACCTTCTTATGCAGTGCTGCTGCACTTTATTGTGTTCGGGCTTTGTGTCCAGCGCACCTCCCACCCCGCTTGAGCGGGACATTCGATCGCCACACGGACCGGCCGGATCGAGTCCCGCATCTCCCGCCTCGCGAAAATCGCGACGCGCATCCGAGAGGGTACTCGAACTTTCTCTATAGCCGACGGTCCCTCAGGCGGCCTTCTCCGGGCTGTGGTTCGCCCGAGAACTCGCCAATTTGATTGGCCATGGAGGCGAGGAGCTTGTCAAGGCACGCTAGTTGCCGCCTCTTTGTTGCATTGTTTCATGGTGCAATGCGAATATGCCGAGTTTTTTTATTCGGTTGCCGCGTGACCGGACGGGCGCGATCCCACAGTTTTCGGCCGTGGGCAGGAAGCCTGGGTCGGCACCGACACCGGGAGCGGCCCCCCAAGAGCGGCCGTTTTTACAACTATTTCCATCGGACGCGGCCCGTGAGCGGCACCACACCGTTGTGCCCGAGCACGCGGCCGCGCGTGACGGCGCCGACCAACTCGTCCAGCGCATGGTGCCGGCCCGCGTCCTCCCATATGGCAACGAGACCGGCGTCCGGCTGCCAAAATGTCGCAGCATGAACCGCGCCGGGTCTGCCGGTCGATGGTCCCGGCGGGGCGCGAGCACGCCCGGCATCCGCCATGATCTCGGTCGGCCTGAGGGCGCCCCTCGGTCGCGCATGCGCGTGAGTCCACATCTTGAGCGGCGGTTCGCCCGGCTCAAACGGCAACGCCCGTGGCCTGTGCAAAGCAGGCCCGATGGTTGGCGGTCCTCGCCAAGCTTGGCGTCTGTCGCCGTGCAGGTGCCGGCGTTGCAACCGTCCCTTTGGCACGGAAGGGTTTTATAATGGCCTGTCCAATTTTATTGTCATGCGGCGGATATGCCTGGGCTCGGCAACCAATTCCCAGAGTGGAACGGCGCGTTGGCTTCTTTAAAGAAGAGGTCATTCATCGGACAGCAAGGAGCGAATAATGGATGTGGTCGCGGAAATTCAGGCGGCGAAGGAGCTTTCTGAGGCGCTCGGCTGCATCGTGCGCGGCTTCGGCGCCGACACCGGCACGCTGCATTTGCTCGATGAGGACGGGCTGCTGCATCTGAAGGCACTCAGCGGGGAGTTCCCGCCGCCTGTGCTCGCGGTCATTCGCGAGATTCCGGTCGGCAAGGGCATGGCCGGCCTCGCTGTCGCGCGCGCGCAGCCGGTGGACGCCTGCAACATCCAAACCGACACAAGCGGCGATGTGCGTCCCGGAGCCAAGACAACCGGCATGGAGGGAGCAGTCGTCGTCCCGGTGTTCGACGACACCCGCGTTGTCGGCGCGCTCGGCATTGCCAATCGCGGCGAGCGCGTCTTCAGCGAGGAAGAGAAGGCCGCGCTGATCGCCGCCGGACGGGCGCTCGCAGCGCGGTAGAGTCGGCTATTCGATCAGCATCCGCTCCTTGGCGCTGCGTTTGGTCTCGACGCGAGGCTCCTGGCCGCCGCGCAGCACCGAGTTGCCCTCGAACAAGGTGCGCTGATCGATCGCCGGCGGCGACAGCCAATGGCTTTCCGCCATCTGGCCGCCGGCGGCGAAGGCGGCGAGCGCGTTGTCGTAGGTCACGCGGCGCACGTGTTCCTCGGCGATGCCGCGCTCGCGCATGAGCTGGGCCGTCTTCGGCACGGCCAGCGGATCGGACACGCCCCAGTCGGCGCTGGAATTGATGAAGATAAGGTCGGAACCGTATTGCCGCACGATCTCGACCATCCGCTCGTTGCCCATCTTGGTGCGTGGATAGATCGTGAAGGCGGCCCAGAAGCCGAGATCGAGCACCTCGCGCACCGTCTCTTCATTGTTGTGGTCGACGATTACGCGGTCGGGCTTGAGCTTGTGTTCGAGGCAAACGGCCATCGAGCGCGACGTGCCCCGCTTCTTGTCGCGATGCGGCGTGTGAATCTGCACCAGCATGCCAAGCTCTTTGGCCAGTTCGAGCTGGGCGCGGAAATATTTGTCCTCGGCCGGCGTCTGTTCGTCGTAGCCGATCTCGCCGACGGCGACGACGCCCTCCTTGAGCAGGAAGCGCGGGAGAATCTCCATGACCGCCTCGGCGAGGCGCTCGTTGTTCGCCTCCTTGCTGTTGAGGCCGATGGAGCAGTAGTGGCGGACGCCGAATTGCGCGGCGCGGAACCGCTCCCAGCCCACCAAGGTCGAGAGATAATCGATATAGCTTCCGACCGACGTGCGCGGCTGGCCGATCCAGAAGGCCGGCTCGATGACGGCGACGACGCCCGCGGCCGCCATGGCCTCGTAGTCGGCCGTGGTGCGCGCCAGCATGTGGATGTGGGGATCGATATACATTGTGGCACTCCTCCGTCAGCTCGGCGAGAGATGTTTCGCGGCGAGGCCCTCCCAGCTTATCTGGCCACCGCGGACCGCAGCCGCAAGAATCGGATCGCGGCTGAGAATGCTCGCGGCCTCGCCATGCGGGCTTTCCCCGAGCGCCAAGGCCGCGGCCTGGCGCTCGATCGGCGCGCCGCTGTCGAAGACGCGGGCGAGATCGTCGATGGCGGCTTTGTCGGCATGGTGGCCGACACCGCGCCAAAGCTCGTAGCTGACCGTCCTGCCGGCCGCCCAGCGTTCGTGCGCATAGTCGCACAGCATGCGGGTGAGGTCCCGATTCCAGCGCCGCTCCAAGCCCTCGATGGGATGAAGCGTGCTGCCGATGAAGAGGGCCTTCACCACCATCTGGTTCCAGCGGTGTTCGGAGAACTGCTCGGCGGGATAGGGATTGTCGTGCGCGACCGCCTCGAACACCGCCTTCATGTTGGTGCGCACGCCCTCGGCGGCGCGCTCGACGTAACGCGGCTGCTCGGGATAAAGCGGCAGCCCGCGATAAAAGGCGATCAGTTCGCCCACGTCTGCCGTGGCGAAAAGCTGCTCGAGGCGCTCGGCGAAGCGCGCGGCCGGTCCGCCGGCGGCGAGCAGCAGAAAGATGCGAGCGGCTTGGTCCAGGCTCCAGCCGGCCGGCCGCCAACCCGGACGCGCCGCTTCCGCCGCCGCGGTATCCGCGGCAGACAAAGCGAGGTCCGCCTTGCCGATGCGGCGATGCACCAAGCTGATCGCGAGAAAGAGCGCGCGATCGGTCGCGGCATCGCCGACCGCTAACGCTTGCGCCTCGAGCCAGTCCGCCGCGTCGCCGGGCAATTGCCGGCGCAGCCAGCGTTGCAGCAATTCCGCGGGCGTTGCCATTTCACGTCCCCGCAATGAAGCGCTGGAAGGCAAGGGTCAGGAGAAAGGCCGCGACCGCCGTGCCGGCGAGCAACGCGTGTCCCTGTCCCGCCATGAAGAGCCCGTCGAGCAGGCTGATGCCCGCGATCAGCGCCATGATGGCCCGCGGAACATCCGGCGCGCCAGAACGAAACAGGAGGGCGAGAGCCGCAACCACGGTGCCGAGCAACAGGAGATAAAGAACGAGCGCGGCGGCGCTCCCGGCCGCGAAGGGCACGCCATAGGCGAACGGCGCGGCGAGAAACAGGAGCGGCCACAGATTCTCGACGCGCCGCAAGCTCTCCTGCTTGGCGACATAGGTGAGGCCGATCAGGTAACAAAGAGAGACGACGGCGGCGAGCAAGAGGCGCTCGGGCAGCGTTCCCGCGACCGCAAGTCCGGCGATGAGATAGACGAGGAGACGGCAGAGACCCATCAGCAACGGGCTGACGGGGTTGCCTTTGTGCCACCCGTCGTAGAGCACGATCGCCGCCGCCAGCAGCGCGCCCGCGACCGGCGCCCGCCATCCCGTGCCCGCGGGCGTGCCGTAACCGAGGGCAAGGAGAAGGGCGAAGCCGCAGGCGAGAAGGCCGAAGCCGTAGGCAAAGACGGCCGCCGCCGTCGCCTCGCCGGCCGGGATCGGGCGATCCGGCCGGTTGCGCCGGTCGAACTCGCGATCGAAAGCGTCATTGAGGAACATGCCGGCGACGTAAAAAAGCGAGAGGGAAATAAGCACCAGTATCGCCGGCCGCGCCGTGATTGCCGCGCCGGAAAGCACGATGCCCGCCAGCACATTCGTCCACACCGTCGGCAGGTTGGAAACCCGCCCGAGGCGCAAGGCCACCGACCAGCTTATGCCGCCGAAAGCACTCCGAGCCATCGCAACTCTTCCATTAAGCAGCAGCTCATGGAAGGCGAGCGGCATACGCATTCCAGCAACTCCGCCGATGCAAGTCTTTTTCTCTTTGATATTTATCAGTGAATCTAGCATCCGTGCTCCAGGCTGCCAAGCGACTTCGGATTTTGCGCGCTCTAACGCTTCTCCGTCGCGTCAAACAGGTGACGTAGGATCAGCGCCTTCACCTCCGTCGCCGCGAGCGGCCCCGGCGGCAGCAAATCGGCGTCGGAGCCGATGAGCACCGGCCCGTCCGTCGCATCGTCAGTCGGCCGGCCGTGCGAACCTTTGACCAGCGTCGCGTCGAGCGGGATCACGTCCATGAGCGTGCGGAAACCGAGCGCGCGCTTGGCGAGGCGCCAGCCGATGCTCAGCGGCGGAAGGCGGATGGAGGGATCGAGGAAGAGTTCCACCGGGTCGTAACCCGGCTTGCGGTGGATATCGACAGTGCGCGCGTAGTCGGGGGCTTTTTCGTCATCGAGCCAGAAATAATAGGTGAACCAGCTATCCGCGCGCGCGAGCGCCACAAGCTCGCCCGAGCGCGCGTGATCGAGACCGAATTCCGCCTTGGTCGTCTCGTCGAGCACGCGCTCGACTCCGGGGAGAGCCGCGACGAGCGCCTTGACCTCAGCGATTCGTTCCTTCCCGGCCACGTAGACGTGGGCGATCTGGTGATCGGCGACGGCAAAGGCGGCGGAAGCGCCGGGGTCGAGCTGGTCGCGGCCGAGTTCCTCGCGCACCGCGATGAAACCGGCGCTGCGCAGGGCGCGGTTGATGTCGATCGGCCTCTTCACCGGCGTGATGCCGTATTCGGAAAGCACGATGATGCGCGCGCCGTCGCGTCGCGCATCCTCGATGATCTCGCCGCAGAGCGCGTCAACCGCGCGCAGATCGCGCGCCACTTGCGGCGCAGCGGGGCCGTCGCGTTGCAGCACGTAGTCGAGATGCGGCAAATAGACCAGTGTGAGGGTCGGCTTGTACTTTTGGCGAACATGAAGCGCGCTGCGCGCGATCCACTCGCTGGCGACGATGCCCGTCGCCGGCCCCCAGAAGCTGAACAAGGGAAAACGGCCGAAGCGCGCGGTGAGTTCGTCGCGCAATTCGCGCGGCGCACTGTAGCAATCGGGAATCTTGCGGCCGTCGGCGGGATAGAGCGGACGCGGCGTCACGCCGATGTCCGCGGTCGCGTACATATTGTACCACCAGAACATGTTCGCGCAGGTGAAGGCGCCGTCACGCCGCCGCGCCGCCTCCCAGACGCGCTCGCCCGCGACCAGCCGATTGGACTGGCGCCAGAACAGCACCTCGGAGAGATCGCGGAAATACCAGCCATTGGCGACGACGCCATGCTCGCGCGGCAGAAGCCCGGTCAGGTAGGTGGTCTGCACCGGGCAGGTCACCGCCGGGACGATGGTCGAGAGCTGGCGCATGGCACCCGTTGCCGCCAGCCGCCGCAGCGCGGGCGTATCGGGTCCGATCATCCGCGGCGTCAGTCCCACGACATCGATGACGATCAGCGGGCGCATGCAAGCTCGAAGGGCGCGCTATTTCTTGAGCGAGCGCACATAGGCCATGACGTGGAGAATTTGATCCTGCGTCAGGCGCTTGCCGAACGGCTGCATGGCGCCCGTGGCGCCGCCATAGACGATCTCGAACATGCCCTTGTCGGTGGTGAAACGCGGGTAATGATGGGTGTCGCCGATCAAGCTCGGGCCGATGCGGCCGCTGCCGTCCGGCATGTGGCAAGCTTGGCAATAGGTCTCATAAAGATCCTTGCCCTCGGCGAGCGCTTGGGGGTCGCCCTTATAAGGGTCTTGGCCGGTCTCGTAGAACTTCTGCACGCCCTCGGTGATTTTTTCTCCGGGCAACAATTTGATTTCCAGCGGCCCGTTATCGATCGGGCTCGTGAATTGCGGCGCCCCTGCGGCGCCCGCGAGGACGACAAAGGAAATGCCGGCGGCCGAAGCCAGGAGCGAACGGACACTGCCGCGCAGGATCGCGAACCGAAGCGGCCGGCCGGGCATGCTGTTGGATTTCATGGCTTTGTTCTAGCTCGCGGCAGCCGACAAAGCGAACGCGACGGCGCCGACCGCGGGATACGGCCCGCGGGCGCACCGGCTTTCCCGGCGCACCCGCGGGCAACGGACCAAGCGATGCCCGTGAGGGCGATTACTTGACGGTGCGCGCGACCTCGGCGCCCGCCGGCACCTTGCTTGCATCCACCACGCGCCACAATGCGCCCACCGGGTTCGCCAACGGACCCTGGTCGGCGGTATAGAAGCAGTAGCAGTTGACCGCCACCACCGAGCCGTCTTCAAGGACGTTGCCGGCGGTGAACTGGAGCTGAGTCTGCTCCAACTCCTGCAATTGCCATTTTTTGGCGGCATTGTCCCAGCCGACGCCCCAGAGCCGGCCGCTGCACCAGTCGCCGGCAAGATAGGCGCCGTTCAGAGGGGCGTAGTTGGCGACTCCCAGTCCGATCACCGCGCAACCGAAACCGGTCTTCTCCTTCGGCGCGTCGGGATAGGGCTGCTCATGCGGATAATTGGCGATCGGCAGCACGCCCACCTGCGGGCAGGTGGTATTGGGGCCGGTAATGGGGAAGCAGTGTGCTCCCGCGTTCAGGGACCAGCCGTAATTCTCCCCGCCCTTGCTGTCATGCGGCTGCCAGAAGATGTTTTCCCAACTGTTCTGGCCGACGTCGGCGATGAACAGGTTGCCGGTCTTCTTGTCGAAATGGAACTGGTAAGGGTTGCGCAGCCCATAAGCCCAAATCTCCGGCTTGGCGCCCATTTTGATTTTCGAGAATGCCTCTTCGGTCACGCCGAAGAGGAACATGAGCCGGTTTCGTGCGGCTTGCGCGAACGGATTGTCGTTGGGCACGAGATAGGGAATGGAGTCGTCGGGCACATGGACGTTGATGCGCAGGAGCTTGCCCCAGAGGACGTGAAGGTCCTGGCCGGCATTGAGCGGATCGCCTTCCCAGCCGCCGTCGCCGCGGCTGATGTAGAGATAGCCGTCGGGACCGAACTGAATCATGCCGCCGTTGTGGTTGTAGTAGGGCTGCGGAATGAGCATCACGATTTTGGCCGTCTTCACCACCTGCTCGGAGCTGACGACGTCCGGGCTGTTTGGATCGACGGTGACGCGCAGGATGACGCCGGCGCCGTTGAAGGGTAGAGACGAATAATGGACGTAGAAATAGCCGTTCTTCTTAAAGTCGGGATCGAAGGCGATCGACCAGAGACCTTGCTCGACGAAACCGGTCTGCACCTCGTTGCCAAGCGGGTTGATCTTGGTCAGGTCGAGGAACGGCTTGGCCAACAGCTTGCCGTCCTTGGTCACGATGCGGACGCGCCCGACGCGCTCGCAGACAAAGATGCGGCCGCTGCCGTCGAAGGCCGATGCGACGCCCACCGGATCGTGCAGGCCGTCCGCGATCTTCACCAACGCGACCTTGGGATTGCCGGGCAGATGGCCGCCCGGATAGGCAACTTCATCCCTCGATTTGGGAACGGTCTGGGCGCCCGCCGTCGACACCGCAAAGCAGATGGCCGCGACGGCGGCCATGGCTGTCATAACTCGCATAAATTCCTCCCCGATTAGGATTGCTGTTCTCGCGTCGCCCAACGCTGTCAATGATGCGATTGTCTGGTGCGAACCTCCCGTGGTTGTCGCTTGCGCGTTTGCAGACGTTTGCGTTCCGTCGTCTCCGGCCAAGCTCCGTTCGTCAGGGGATCGTCTGAGCGTGACACGGAATTTTAAACTGTCAAGACAATCGTGCGGATCAGGCTCAGCATGCAAGCGGGAAGTTGGGTTTGGTGTTGCGCCGCGAACCATCCCGCAAATCAACCGCTGAAGGCGAAACTGCCGAGCTTGACGACGACCGGACCGCCGGCGCCGCTGACTATGTGGCCACTTTGGGATCGACCCGCGCCGCTGGCATCACGGCCGGCGCGTTAATCGTCGTATTTGAGGTAGGCGAAGCGCTGATCCTTTTCCGGCGTGCCTTCGAGCGCGCCGCCCTCCTTCGCCGGCCGCCAGTGAACGACGTCCTCGATCTTCTTCGCCAACTCGAAATCCTTGTCGGTGATGCCTTTGGCGGCGTGATTTTGCAGCCGCACCTCGACCCAATCATAGGAGGCGGCGATGTCCGGATGATGCCAGGCCGCCTCCGCCAAATGCCCGACCGCGTTGATGACCATCAGCGTGCCCTTCCAGCCATGGGTGCGGTACGTGCGACGTATCCAACCGTTCTCCAGGTGCCAATGCGACAAGTCGCGTTTCAGGCGCCGTTGAATCTCTTCATCCGAATAAGTTCGCTCTTTGCTGTCGGTCATGGGGCGCTCTCCGTTGCATCGTCAACCCGCGTTCAGATCGCCAACCGGCACGGGATGATCCAGTGTAGACCCGTATTTCCATTCGAAAAACATGGAGAGCGGAAATTTCGGGAGCCGGTGCACGCTCCAACGCGTTTGCCGGGGCTCGATTCCGTGACGCGGCTCGCGCTTGTGGCCGCGGCCGCGGACTTAGCGGAGCTCGACTGCGATCGTGTAGAAATTATCGTGCGAGCACATCACCTTGAACTCGCGTCGGTAACTCGAAAGGTAATCGTTGACGGCGCGGAATTCGTGCAACAGTTCGCCAAACTCGTCGAATATCAAGATCGCGCCCTTCGGCAAAACCGAATCCAGCTTGGTCAAGCAGTAAAGCGTTGACGAATAGAGGTCGCAGTCCAGGTGCACGATTATCCGGTTGTGTATCTTGAAGTTGGCGAGAAATCTGGGAAGCGTGTCCTGGAACAATCCGACGACGAATTCAATGCGCGAATCGGTTGTCGTCGGCACGCGGCCGCCGGTGTCGAAATGACCGCGCGTGAAATCGCCGTTCCAATCCTCCGGCAAGCCGGTGAAGCAGTCGAAGCCGAAGAATCTGCTGTCGGGCGATCCGTTCTGGTTGGCAAAATAGAAAATGCTGTGCCCCTGGTGCACGCCGAATTCCAAATAGTCGATTGGACCGGCAGACCGATCGGCAATGAAGGACCACATGGCTTCGCGGGTCGAAAACGACGGCACAGTTGAATTTTCCCGCGTAAAGCGATGCAACAAAGGCCGACGGTTTATCCTGTCGAGCATCGTGCTGTAGGGCATGTATCGGCCGTAATTGGCGATGAATGCATCCGACAAAATGCGCCGGGTTCGCTTGGCGTGCTGGCGAAGTGACATGGCGCGACCCCGTTTGCTTGCCGGCCCGAAGAGGGGCTAAAACGCGACCCGGCGCCGGTTGCACGCGCCTTTGCCGGTCCCTCGGCAGCGACAAAATTATCATGTCAAACGCAATGAGCGATTTTTGGACCGAAATTAACGTTAAGCCCGCGCAGCAAACCTCGAGACTCGGTGTCGCCGACGCATGGAGCGGGATGACTTATCTTCGCATCATGATCCCGCTCTCAGCTTTGTATTGTCGCGCGCCCGGACGGAAACCGGTTCCCACTTTTTCTCGACGCGCTCTACGCCGCCGCTCCGGTTCCGGCTGTCGCTCGCGGGCGAGGCGCACCTCTCAAAGTAGTCTGGCACCGACGATGAGGGCGACCAGCATCGCTATCAGCACGTAAGCGGCATAGGCGTTCACGTGCCCCACCTGCATCCGTCGGACCTGGCCGGCGAGAGTGCGCAGGATGTCGATCGGCGGGTGCAGGACGAAACGGTCGATGATGTGGACTTCGGTATACTCGCGTTTGATCGCGGTGCGGAAGTGGGTGGCGACCGCCGCGGTGGTCTGTTGGCGCGCCGCCGGATTCAGCAGCGCGCCGAAGATGACGCGGACCGGATTGGAAAATCCCGTCGCCGTATATGTCAACTCCGGCGTCAGGTTGCGCAATCCGCCGTCCCAGGCGGCGCCACGCGCGAGCGCGCGCCGGCGCGTGAGCAAATTGAACACGATGAAAACCGCCGCGATGATAACGGCGAGCGCGACCGTCAGGTAGGACGTGGACATCGCGAACACGACGGGGTTGCGCTCGCCGCCCCGGTGCAACACGACGAGACCGCGCCCGGGCAGAACGTCGTTGCCGACCTGCGCGCCGAGGTCGTGGAATTCGGACAAAAACGTCGGCGGCACCTTCTCTTGTTGCTGCGCGTCCGCAACGAAGAAGGGCGGCACCAGCGCGGTGGTGGCGCTGGCGTGAATGAGCGGTATGGACGCACGATCGATCGCCGGTATGACATAGGTCGGCAGGACTCCGAGCGCGATGCATAAAACCGCGAGGATCGCCAGCGGCGCGCGGATGCCGAATCGAGCCTCGGTTGCCGCCGCGGCGCCCGGCGAGCGCGACATGCCGAGGAATCCCATGGCGAACACCTTGACGAAGCAGGTGACTGCCAAACCCGCGGTCAGCGCCAAAAGGGCGCCGCAGATCGCAAACACGATCTTGATGGGCGTCGACGACAATACGGCGGAGCGCAGCACGGTCTGCAGCGTCAGCCATTCGCTGACGAAGCCGTTGAACGGCGGCAGCGCCGCGATCGATAAGACGCCGACCAGGAAGAAAGCGCTGGTCCACGGCATCCGGTGAATGATGCCGCCGAGGCGATCGAGATCGCGGGTGCCGGTTCCGGCTTCCACCGCGCCCGTCCCGATGAACAAGAGCGCCTTATACACGGAATGATTGGCGAGATGATACAACGCCGCGATCAGCGCGATGGCCGCGACAACCCGGTGTCCCGCCGCCACGAAGACCATCGCGGCGCCGATGCCCGCGGTGACGATCCCCATGTTCTCGATGGTGCTGTGCGCCAGCAGCCGTTTCATCTCGCCCTGGATGGTCGCGTAGAGGATGCCGATCAGCGCCGAAAGGCTGCCGATCACCAGTACCACGAGCCCTGGTGCGGCTCCGATCGTCGGCGCCAGGTCGAGATTGACGCGGACAATTCCGTAGATGCCGAGATTGACGATCACCGCCGAAAGCAGCGCGGAAATGTTGGTCGGCGCCACCGGATGGGCGAGCGGCAACCAGCTGTTGACCGGGACGAGGCCGGCCTTCACGGCGAAGCCGAAGAACGACAGCAAGAAGATGACAAGCCGGAGCGCGTCGGGTATCGCGGGCGCGGCGGATCGCAACGCCGGGAAGCCGAGTCCGCCGGCGGTTCCGGCGGCCAATATGAACGCGATCGCCACCGCAACGGTCCCGGCCTCGCTCATCGCCAGCATGACGTAGCCGGCTCTGGAGCTTTCGGCGCGCTCGAACTCGTAATTGACCAAGAGATAGCTCGCGATCGTCATCAATTCCCATGCGACGAGGAAGGAGATCACGTCCTCGGCGATCAGCACGAGGACGATCGAAGCAAAGAGAACGTGGTAGAGGACGCAGAAATAGCGAAGGCTATGATGGGCGAGGTACTTTTTAAGATAGGTGGCGGAGAAGATCGACACCGGCAGATAGACAAGGCCGGTGACGAAGAGAAAGAACGCCGAAAGTCGGTCGGCGCCGAAGGTGAGCGTCCCGAGCGTGAGGACCGGCCATAGCTCGACGTGAAATTCGCCGTCGGCAAGGAGGAGAATTGCGCCCGCAGCCAAAATGCAGAGGGCGGCAAGCGAGCCGACGGCCGCGAGCAGGACCGATAGCAGTCGCTGCGGGGCGACGACGGCGAAAGCCGCGCCGGCGGCACAGAGGATGAAGAACGCGGCAGAGAGTTGCGCGGCGATGCTCATGCGGGCTCCGTCGTTCGCTGCGGCGGCGGCGACATCAATGCCGACGGCGGTTTTCTCTCCACCGCCAGGAGCAGGCCGTGCAGGATCGCCAAAGGCGGCGGCGGACATCCCGGCACGACCACATCGACCGGGATGATGCCGGCAGCACCGGCCGCGGCGGCAAAGCTCGGGCCAAAGATGCCGCCGGAGGCGGCGCAAGCGCCGATGGCGACGACCCGCTTCGGCGTCGGCAGCGCCTCGTAGGTCTTGCGCAACGGCAATCGCATCGCGTCGGAAACCGGGCCGGCGACCAGCAGAACATCGGCGTTGCGCGGCGTCGGCGTGGTGAAAATGCCCAAGCGGTGCATGTTGTAATAGGGATTGTTGATCTGCCGCGCCTCGCTCATGCAGGCGCCGCAGGCGCCGGCATCGACGAAGCGCACGTGCAGCGAGCGGCCGAAGATCTTGGCGAGCTTGCGCAGCGCCGGCTCGCCCGCATACGCGCCCCACTCGAAACCCTGTTGCCATTCGGCCGGCTCGGCCACATCGCGCCGGCAACGGAAACAGTGGACGCAACGGCCGTGATCGACGGCGACGCCGCCATCCGCGCGCGCAATGGCCGCGGTCGGGCAGCGCGCGACAAGCTGCTCCGCCGCCGTCGTCGAATTCAGGCGCGTTCCGACCGGGCGGCCGGGCGAAACGCCCGGCGCATCGTCGCCCGCGCGGGGATAGTCGCTGCTTTTGATCCCCGAGAGTAGTCCTTTCAGCACCCAGTTCGCCATCGCACCGCCCCTATCGGTCGCACTCGGCGTTCGACAGGCCGAAACTCGCGAGGATGATCGGGAAGTCCTGGAACGCAAAATTTTCCGCCGCGATGTGGAAGCCGTGCCAGTTCGTGAATGAGGGCGGCGTCACCCGATAACGCGCGACCTTGCCGTCTTGGTCGAGCCGCAGCCAGTGGAAGGCGGCGCCGAGCGGCGCCTCGACGGCGGCAAGTGCGGCCCCGGCCCGCGGCCGAATTTGATCGAGGCGCACCGGGCCCTGCGGCAGTGACGACAGGACATCGTGGATGATGGCGACCGATTGCTCCGCCTCGCGGAACAGAACGCGCAGGCGCGCGTAACCGTCGCCTTCCTGCTCGACCGGAACGGAGAAATCGACGGCGCTGTAGGCGGCGTAGGGGAACAGCTTGCGGATGTCGCGCGCCACGCCGCAGGCGCGGGCGATCGGTCCGACCAGGCCGTAGGAGCGCGCATATCCATCGGCCACGACGCCGACCCCTTCGAGGCGGTCGAGGAAGCTCGAAGAGTAACGCAGCATGCGCAGCAGATTGCGTAATCCCTCCGCAATTTCCTCAACCGCGGCGACGAGATGGCGGCAATTCGGCTCGGCCGGATCGCAGGCAATGCCGCCCGGAACGACCGCGCCGAACAAATAACGATGACCGGTCGCTTCGCAGCTCAAACGCAGCAGGCTCTCCTCGATCAGCGCGGCCTGGCTGGTCGCCACCGCCAGCGCCGTCGAGTTGCAGATGCCGGTTATCGCCGCCGCGTGACTGCGCAGCCGTTCGAGTTCGGCAAGCGCGGTGCGCAAGGCGCGCGCGCGCGGCGGCGGCGCGACGCCGCAGATCGCCTCGACGGCTTGGCAGAACGCCAGTCCGTGCGCGAAGGCGGCGATGCCGGAGAAGCGCTCGGCGAGCAAAAGGGCGCGGTCGGCGGGCTGTCCTTCCGCGATCTTCTCGACGCCGCGGTACTTGTAGAAAAAGCGCGGAATGGTGCGGATCACGTCCTCGCCCACGGTTTCGAGCAGGAAGTGGGCCGACTCCGCGAAGTCGGAAAACACTGGCCCGACCGGCATCGTGAATGCGCCCGGGTCGACGACGACCGTCGGCGGCTCCCACCTTGGATCGCGGGCTCTGGGGACAAAACGCGCCCTGGCGTCGAAGTCTCGGCGCATCGGATTGACGCCTTCCGGCCAGTCCTCGTGCAGGACGAATTCGCCGAGTCGCGGATGACCCTCGAACTTCAGTCCGAACAAGTCCTCCGTTTCGCGTTCGTGCCAATCGAACGAAGGACCATGGGCGAGGCCGACAAGGGACGGAAGCGCCGATACGCCGGCATCGAGTTGCACGGCGACGTGGACCCAAGGCGAAGCGGCGTCCTTGTAGAAGACATAGGTCAGCGACCAGCCGGGCCGCGCCGTCTGCTCGACGATCAGCGTCGCGAAGATAAAATCGAGGTCCCGTGTGAGCCATTGGCAAACGTCGGGCAAGGTGTTGACGCCGCATTCGAGACGACAAAGGCGCGCGGCCTTGTCCTCGGTCGCGACCGCCTTGTCGGCCCACAGGCTCCGGCAAAGCTCGGCGAAGCTCGCCGAGCCGGCAGTATTGTCCGCGATGCGCTCGAGTACGGCCATGAGTCGCTCAGCCTCCCATCGCGCTCGCCGCCGCCTTGAGCAGATCATGCAGCGGCGCCGGCACGTAGATGCCGACGATCACCAGCGGGATGGCGGCAAGGACAAGCGTCAGCTTGCAGGAAATCGGCAACGCTGCTGCCTGCGCCTCATGTTCCGCCGCGCCGAACGCCATGCGGTTGACGTGCAGCATCACGGCGCAGAACGCGACCACGACGAGGAAACCGAGCAGTCCGACGACGAAGAATTGGCCGCTGGCCAGCCCGGCCTTGAGGATCACGAACTCGCTGACGAATACGGCGAACGGCGGCGCCCCGGCGATGGCGAAGCCGCCGGCCAAAAGCGCGATGGCCGCAAGCGGCGATGACCGGACAAGTCCGCGGACCGAGGCGATGTCCTGCGTGCCGACGCCAAGCACGGTCACGCCCGCGGCGAAGAAGCAGAAGGACTTGGCGATCGCGTGTCCGGTGATCTGGTAGGCGACGCCGAGATGGGCGTCGGCGCCGCCGAGACCGGCCGCGACGAGGATGATTCCCATGTGTTCGACCGTCGAGAAGGCGAACATCCGCTTGAAATCGCGGACGTAAATCAGAAGCAGCGTCGCAACGGTCACCGACACCAAGCCAAACCCTATGAACCAAGGTCGCGCGTCGAGGCCGGGCGCGCCGGCGACCACGGGAAATAGCCGCAAAATGACATAGAGCGCGGCGGTCGTTTCGACGCCGGAGAGCAGGGCGCAAATCGAGGCCGGCGCCTGGCTGTGCGCGTCCGGCAGCCAGGTATGCATTGGAACGAGACCGACCTTGGTCCCGAAGCCAACCAGGATGAAGAGAAAGGCCGTCCACAACAGCACCGGCGGCATGCGCGGTGCCGCGGCGACGAGTCCCGGCCAAGTGTACGGCCCCGGCCCGGCGACGCGCGATCCCCAATAGAGAATAAGGAAGCCGAGCAGGGCGAGGACGGCGCCCAGCGTGGTGAGAATCACGTACTTCCACGCCGCTTCGAGCGCTTCCGGCGTGTCCTCGAAGCCAACGAGGAAGGCGGAAAGCAGCGTCGTCAACTCCACCCCGATCCACACCAGGGCGACGTTGGCCAAAAGCGGCACCGAAAGCATCGAAAGAACGAACAAATTGTACAGCGCGTAATATTGCCGGACGTTCTTGCGGCCGTGCTTGGCGCTCTCGCCGATGTAGCCCCACGAGAACAGCGCGGCGGTGAAGCCGACGAAGGCCACCAACAAGAGCACCAGGGCGCCGAGTCCATCGCAGGTCAGCCATGCGCCCGAAGCGGCGACGTGTCCGCCGCGGGCGGCCTCCGCCGCGACCGTAAGCGCGAGCGCGAGAACGATTGCGGTCGCAAGGAGCGTAATCGGTGCGGCGAAGCGCCGGCCGAGCAGCAGCGACAAGCCGCTCGCCAGCAATGGGACGACAAGAATTGCGATGAGCTGCATGGGGCCCTCAATGATCCCGCAGCGACGCCAGTTCGCCGACCGATGTGGTGCCGAGACGCGTGTGGATGCGGCGAGTCAACATGCCGATGACGAGCGCGATCGCCGGCACGTCGACGGCGGCCGCCAGTTCGGCGATCATCGGCAGGTTCGGAACGATCGCCGCGCCGGCAAAAAAAACGCCGTTCTCCACCCCGAGCAGGCCAAGGAGCTGCGGCACCGCCTCGCGTCGGGCCACGATGGTGAAGGTGCCGAGGAACATCGCCGCGATGCCGAGCGGCAGGTTGATCCGCGCAAACGGCACGGCGGCCGTGCCGAGGAGCGGGGTGGCGACAACATAGGCGAGGACGATGAGCACCGCGGCGATCAGCAAGGAACTCGGAATGTTCAGGACGCGTTCGATTTCCCGCGTGCGGTAGATTTCCGCGCTCACGGTGTGGCGCAGCAACCAGGGAATGAGCAGGGTCTTGGTCGCGATCGTGATCGCCGCGACCGCCAACAGATGGACGGAACCCTGCGCGATGCCGAGCAGCAGCGCCGAGAACGCCAGCAGCAGCGACTGCAGAATGAAAAGCTGCAGCGAAGCGAGGACTTGGCGGGTGGCGACGACACCAAGCGCCGTGAGCAGGAATAGCGCTCCCGTCAAAGCGTCCAGGGCGAACAAAACCGGCGAGCCGCTCATCGGTCCTTCCTCAAATTTCCGACAACCGGGTGATCACGGCGACAACGGAAATCACAAACGCGGCCCCTATGAATTCGGTGATGCGAAAGAGGCGCAACTTGGCCAGGGACGATTCGATGTAAACCAGCACGAGCACGAAACAGAACATCTTGAACAGCACGAGCGGAATCGCGAGCAGCACCTCGCCGACGTCCGTTCCCTTCGCCAAGCCCCAGGGCGTCACCAGGACGTTGATGAATACGATGATGAGGACAAAGAACTTCATGGCGCCGGCCCACTTCATCAACGCGGCGCCGCGCCCGGAATATTCCAGCGATTTCGAATGGTCGATCATCGCCAGCTCGAAATGACCCGACGGGCTGTCGACCGGGATGCGTCCGTCCTCGGCAAGAATCAACATCAGGAACGCGATCAACAGCAGGATATGCGAGGGCTCGAAGAAATTCGCGATCGGCGTGACCCAGTGCGTCTGCACGATGTAGGGAATGGTGGAGCCGGCGACGAACGAGATGGTCAGGAACACCATGATGAAGACCGGCTCGGCGAGAAACCCGACCATGCGGGTCCGGCTTGCGCCCATCGGTCCGTAAGGGTTGGCGGTGTCGACCGCGGCGAGACTGGCGAAAAAACCGCCGAGCGCGAAGACGAAGCCAACGCCGAGCATGTCGGCCATGAAGGCGAAGAACAACGGGTAGCGCGTCAGCACCGGAATGAGCAGAGCGACGAACACCGGCGCGGCAAAGGCCACATAGGGCGCGGCGCGGAATAGCCACGAACTATGCTCGGATACGATCTCGTCCTTATGCAGAAGCTTCCAGATGTCCCGGTAAGGCTGAAAGATGCTCGGTCCGCGTTTCGATTGAAGAATTTCCTTGAGTCGGCTCGTAACCCCTTCCACCAGGGGAGCGAACGCCACGACGACGAGGACCTGGATGATGTTGTAGACGATTCGCTCGGTCATGCGCGTGGGCTCCGAGCATACCCCGGGCGGCCGTCCGATATCCGGACGCACCCGCCTGCCGCGACGTTGCGGTCGCGGCAGCCATGACTGTCAAGTAAAGCGATAACCTCGGCGATCAACATCGCATCACTCGTCTCCCGACCTGGCTCCCACCTCCGCCCGGATCGTCAGATCGGGCGGCTGCAGGAGTCATCATCCCAGGAGGGCGAGCGTGTGGCGGACCCCATCGCCAAGTCGCCTATCTATGTAGCGCTTAGACCGTTGTCAAATCTCGATCGACCGCCTCTGTCCCATTTTCCCCATGAGATGAGACGGCGCTCTTTTAATTTTGGGTGGGACGGTATGAGGCAGCCTTAAACAGTATGCCGGCCGCGGAAATCTGCACGGGAGATAAGTGGAGTTTCCGCCTGGCGGCGGGCGAGATTGGCCCGCGAATCAGGAGCATCGATGAGCAGGCGGGCACGCCGGACTCACATCCCGGCCTTCACGGCGAAGGCGGCACGTGCCGCCGTCGAGGGCGATCGGACCCCGGCGGAGCTTGCCGAGCAGTTCGACGCTCACCCCTCTCAGGTCACATCGTGGAATGGCGCGGCGATGGCGGCCGTATCCGTGTCCTCTTGAAAAACTTCAATTGGAACTGTAGTGAAACGATGATATGCGTATGCATATTTTATCCGCGATGAAGCTCGCGTAAGCTGTGCTGGATATTATCCCAGTGTGGGCTGATGGCTTCTGCCCAAAAGGGAGAAGCTTGCTTGACCTCGGTCGCATTGCAGATTCTGCAGAGCGCGATTGTCGTTATCTTCGCGCCGCTGTACGCGGGGGTGTTGGCGCGCGCGGAGGCGATCGTCCAATCGAAGCGGGGCCCGAGCGTCCTGCAGCCCTATTGGGACCTCGCCAAGCTGCTGCGCAAGGGCAGCGCCATCTCCGAAAATGCTTCGTGGATATTCCGCATAGCGCCTTTCGTCGCTTTTTCCTGTTATCTGACCGTTTCGACCATTGTGCCGATCATCACCGATCAACCGCTGCCGCTGGCCTTTCTCGCCGACCTGATCGGCGGCGCATTCGTGTTGAGCTTGGCCGGCTTTGTGACCGCACTTGCCGCGCTCGACACGGCGAGCCCGCTCGGCGGTCTCGGCGCCAGCCGAACGACCTGGATCGGCAGCCTCGCCGAGCCGGCGCTGATCCTCGTCTTCTTCACCGTCGCCGCGGTTTCACGGTCAGACAATCCATATTTTGAGAATCACACCGTCGCCGGCTCGATTTCCGCCTATTTTCTGCCAACGCATTTGCTCGGTGTGGTCGCGTTCTTCATGCTCGTTCTGGTGGAGAACGGGCGAATCCCCATCGATAACCCCACGGGCTCGATTGAGATTTCGATGATCGAGGAGAGCCGGGTACTGGAATACTCGGGTCGTGAGTACGCGATCATCAAATGGGACGGCTGGATGAAGCTGTTCCTGCTTTCGTCGATCTTCATGAACGTCTTTGTCATCCCCTGGGGGCTTGGGCATGCCGACTCGATCGCCGGCGGCGTCGAGGGCGCGCTGGCCTTGCTCGGCAAGCTTGTCGTTTGCGGGCTGGCAATCGTCGTTATCGACTGTTCGTTCGCCAAGCTTCGCCTATTCCGTATCGCCGAGTTTATAGGCGCTTCATTCCTGTTCGCCTTGATCGGAATCGTGACCGGATATGTGATCGGAAGATAGGGGCGGACGCCATGTCGACGGTGAATCAAGGATTGTTGCTCGACTTGCTGTCCGTAGCGATCCTGCTGCTGACGTTCGCCTGCCTCGGCTCGAAGCTCTTTGACCGTTACGTCGCATACTACGCGCTGCAGTCGATCGTGCTTTCCGTGGCGATTGCTCTTGTGGCGTTACGCCTCGACGCTTGGGACCTTTGGGCGCTGGCGTTGCTCACGTTTTTGATCAAAGGAATCGGCATCCCTATCGCCACGCGGCGTTACCTCATCGTCCGGCTCGAGCTGAAGCGGGATGTGGCGATCTCAACCGGAATCTCCACGTCACTCATAATCGGTGCGGTGCTGACTGCCTTCGCTTATTTCGCGACAAACCCTTCGAGTCTTCCGGGCGGCCTGGTCGCTTCCTCCTCGGTGCCGCTGTCCAACGCCGTTATCTTGCTCGGCGCGCTCTGCATGGTTGTGCGGCGGAACACCGTAGCGCAGCTTATCGGATGGTTGATTCTCGAGAACGGCGTCTTTCTTGGCGCCATCACGCTGGTCGCAACCTTTCCGTTCATCGTCGAGGCGGGAATCTTCCTCGATCTGGTCGCCGGCGTTCTGATTATGCTGACCTTGGTCTCGGGTCTCGCCCACCGTTTGGCGACGACAAATGCCAGCGAACTGCAGGAGCTTAGGGAATGACGCTCACGTTGGTCATCCTCGTCTGCTGCCTGCCGCTTGCCGGTGCGCTCGCGTCGATTCTCGGCGCGCAGGCGCGTGGCATTGGCATTGCGACCGCGGCCGGCGGCGCCGGCGCCCTTGCGGCGGCAATCGCGCTTGTCGCGCACATTCTTTCTCACGGGACCTATCAGGCGGCCGTCGGATTCGTGTACGTCGACCCATTATCGTCTTTCTTTGTAGTAACGGTCGCTATTGTCGTCGCGCTCGCGGGTCTCGGTTCGATCTCATACCTTTGCGCCGAGGAGGCGCATCGGGGACTGAGCCGGGTCCAAGTCCGCCTTTACGGAATCTTTTTTGGCTTCTTCGCGGCGCTGATGTTGGCCTCGCTGGAAACGGGCAACCTCGGTCTGGTTTGGGTTCTGGTCGAAGCGTCGACGCTGGCGAGTGCGGTGCTTGTCGCGATTGAAGGGCGGGCGACTTCGCTTGAGGCGGCCTGGAAATACATCATCATCAGTTCTTTCGGCGTCACGATTGCCTTGGTGGGAACCCTGTTCCTCTATTACTCGGCCAGCGTCCTCGACATCGTGCCGGATCAGCGGCTGACGTGGCCGATCCTCTTTGCGAATGCCGCCTCTCTTCAACCCGCCAGCGTGAAGTTTGCCCTGTTGCTGGCGATCATCGGCTATGGGACGAAAGTCGGCTTGGCGCCGATGCATACTTGGCTTCCGGACGCGCACGCCGAGGCACCGAGTCCGGCGAGCGCGATGCTTTCGGCGGCCCTCCTCAATACCGGCATGTACGCCATCATCCGCTTCCAAGCGTTAACCGGCCCCCAGCTCGGCCGTTACGGGAGCGTCGTGCTTCTTGTTTTCGGCTTCGCATCAATCGCGATCGGAGCGCTGTTCATGGTCCGGCGCCGCAATTTCAAGCGTCTTTTCGCATATTCGTCGGTCGAGCACATGGGGATCATTGCCGTCGGGCTCGGTTTCGGCGGAGTGCTCGGCGTCTACGGTGCGCTTCTTCACACCCTGAATCACGCGATCGGCAAGTGCACATTGTTCCTCGCCAGCGGCGAGGTCGTGCTCCGCTACCGGACGACGCTGGTAAGCGAAGTCGGGGGCATTCTGGGCCGTGCGCCCGTTATCGGCACAGTCATGCTCCTCGGGTCGTTGGCCATCCTCGGGTCGCCGCCGTTCGGTCTCTTCCTGTCCGAATTTACCATCGTAAGGGCCGGCTTTGTGAGGCAGGCGAGTCTTGGCTTTCTTTTGCTCGCCCTGCTGGCGCTCGCTTTTATCGGCTGCGCGCACACGGTGGCCGCGATGGTGCTGGGCAAGCCGCGCAATGAAACGCCGCCGGCCGCGGCGTCGCTTCGATCTGTCGGCGCCGTGCCTCTCGTGATCGGACTGGCCGCTCTTCTCCTCCTCGGGCTGTGGATTCCAGGCGATCTCAATACGTTGATCCTCAAGTCGATAGAGGCGATCAGGTGAGCCATGTGTGATGCCTGAAACGCTTCAACAAACGGACGCTCTCCAGCTCCTGCGCAATGCCGTGTCCTCGCTCGACGTCGTAAAGGCGGGCAAACCAACGATCGAGGTGCGGATAGCGGCTCATGACCTCAAGCGTGCCGCACAAAGCCTTAACCGCGCCACGTCGCGTTTTGCCGACCTCTTCGTGAGCGTCGAAGGTGATGGATTGGTGCTCCAACTCGTTTACGCCTTCGATAAAGACGCGACCTATGTGGTGCTGTCCGCGCCGGTGGAAAACCATGAGTACGCGCTGCTGTCGGATATCGTACCCGCAGCTTTCATCGAAGAGTGTGAGGCGTTTGAGAAATTCGGCGTCCTGCCGCGCGGCGCGAAACCGCTGAATCGCGTCGTCATGCCGCCGCAGGCCGAGCTTGAGTTTCCGCTCTCCGGCGGCCACCGCCGCATTAAGCCCCGTACCGCCCGCGCCCGTCACTTCGTCCAAGGCGAGGCGTTCGAATTTCCCTTTGGGCCGGTGCGGGTCGCGGGGTGGGAGTCGCTCTATATGGGCCTCGTTACCACCGGCGAGGAGGTGCTCGATCTCTATCTCTTCCACTGGCACAAGCACCGGGGCATCGAACACCGCCTGAATGGCCTCGATCCGCAGCGCGCGCTCTTCTTGGTCGAGCGCGCCGAGGGCCTGTCGGCGGTGGGGAATGGTCTGGCCTTTTGTCGTGCCGTCGAAGCGATCGCGGGCGTTGAGCTGCCGGCCAAGGTCGCCTGCGCGCGGGCGGTGGCGCTTGAGCTCGAGCGACTGTACAACCACGCCGCCGCCATTGCGATGTTGTGCCAGACGACGGGACTGAATGTCGGTCAGGCGCAAGCAGAAATCGTACTCGAACAATTGCTCCGCCTAAACCTTGCCGCCTTCGGCCACCGCTACCTCTTTGGCATCCTCGCCCCCGGCGGCGTGCGACGCGGTCCCGACCGCGAGGCTGTGCGCATGCTGCTGCCGAACATCTGCGCCGAGCTGCGCCGCGTCGTCGATGCGCTATTGAAGACGAACTCGCACCTCGATCGACTCGAAGCGACAGGCATCGTGGACCATGAAACGGCGCGCCGCCTCGCGCTGGTTGGGCCGGTCGCGCGCGCCTCCGGCTGCGTTGTGGACAGCCGCACGGATCATCCCTTTGCACCTTATGACCAGCAGAAACCGCGCGTGCCGGTGCAGGAAGCCGGCGATGCGCTCGCCCGTATGCAGATCTTTGTTGCGGAAATCGATGAAGCCGAGCGGCTGATCGACCGCTTGGTCGACGAAGCCGATCAGGGGCAGACGGAATTCGGCCCCGCGCATGGCGCGGCCCTTGGTTGGGCCGAATCGCCGCGGGGAGAATCGCTTGTTTGGGTAGCGCTCAACGCCGACGGGAAAATCGTCAGCGCTCGTCTACGGCCGGCTTCGGTGCGCAATTGGCGCGCCTTCGATGATGCGGTTCGCGCTCAAAACGTGTTCACCGACGTGCCGATCATCGAGGCAAGTTTCTGGCTGACGGTAGCGGGATTCGCGCGATGACGACTTGGTTTTTCCGCGGTCTACGAAAAGGGGTCGCAACAACGCGCTACCCGGCCGCGCTCGACTCCTGGGCTCGCAAGCTGCCTTCGCCGCCCGCTTTTGATCCTCGGCGCCTGACCGAGGCGCTCGCCGACCGAATTGTGGCTGTCTGCCCGAGCCGCGCGCTCCGCAGGGATGGACGCGAACTCGTGCTTGATCTTGGCGCCTGTACGGGCTGCGGCCTCTGCTTCGGCGAAGCCGTCAGGCCAAGTGGTGAATTCGAACTTGCCTCCCGTTCACGGCAGCGGCTGATCAAACGCATACCGATCGAGGGCCGGCAATGAGCGAAGAATACCGGCTCGCTGAGGAATTGAAACAGCGCTCGCTCGCCATCTTCGGGCGAAGCCTGCATATAAGAACGATCGACACCGGCTCTTGCGCCGTGTGCGAGTCGGAGATTCGGTTACTGACGGCGCCGCACTACGATCTGCACCGGCTTGGCTTCTTCTTCACTCCGGCGCCGCGGCATGCCGACTTGCTGCTGGTGACCGGCCCGGCGGTCCGGGCGATGAATGAAGGTCTGGATAAGACCTACAAAGCCATGCCTGATCCGAAGATCGTCGTCGCCATCGGCGCTTGCGCCCTTGGCGGCGTCTATGATGAGGACGAGTTCGTTCACGGGGCCGTCGACCGGGTGATTCCGGTCGACGTTTATATTCCCGGTTGTCCACCGAGCCCTTTGGCGCTCCTGCAGGGCTTGCTTGTCGCCGTCGGCCGGCTCGAAGAGAAAGTCGCGACGCTGCGCTTCGATGAAGTCAGGGGAGAGCGCGCATGACGGCGACAACGTTGCTGCTCCTCGGCGCCGCCTCTCTGTGGGCGGCCGCAGTGGTGCTTGCCGCCTTCGCATCGGTACGCTGGGGGCTTGCCGCGTCGGCGCTCGTTTCGGCCGTTGGCGGCGCGCTCGCCGCGGCGGGCGGGATCGTCGTCGCGATCAATGGTTCGGGCGTTGCCTGGGTGGTCGGGGCCAGCAACATCGTCGGCGCCGTGAGCCTGCGGCTTGATCCGTTGGCCGCGGTATTCGTCGTGCTGCTCGGCCTGGTCGCGCTCGCGATCGGGCTATTTGCTCCGCGCTACCACGAGCTTGGCCGCGGCAGCAGCTTTTACCTCTCCTCCTACAACCTGGCCCTGCTCGCCTCGCTCGGCATCCTCGTCGCCGGGAACGCAACTGTGTTCCTTGCCGCTTGGGAGTCGATGACGTTGTTCAGCTACTTGTTGATCCTGCGCCACCATCGCCGCGTCGGCGTCGCCAAGGCCGCTTTCCTTTTCTTGGCGCTGGGAGAAGTTGGCTTCGTTCTCATTGTGGCGGCTTTTGCCGTTCTTGCCGCGAAAACCGGGACGCTCGACTTTGCCGCGATGGCGAGCCGCAGCCACGCCGTCCCGCTCGCCTGGCGCGGCGTCGTCTTCGTGCTGGCGTTGATCGGCTTCGGCTTCAAGGCCGGCTTGGTTCCCCTGCACATCTGGCTTCCCGAAGCGCACCCGGTCGCGCCGGCGGATGGGTCGGGATTCTTGTCGGGAATGATTATCAAGCTCGGAGTTTACGGGATAATGCTCTTCGTGTTCGAGCTGCTCGGCGGAGGGCCGGTCTGGTGGGGAGTGCTGACAACGTGCATCGGAGCCCTCACGGCCGTGATCGGCGTCCTCTACGCGGTGATCGAGCGAGATTTCAAGCGGCTGCTTGCCTACCACAGCATTGAGAATATCGGCATCATCGTAACCGCCACCGGCGCCGCTATGATCTTTGCTGCGGATGGGCAGAATGCTCTCGGGGCCTTCCTGCTCATCGCCGCGCTCTATCACGTGATAAATCACGGCACCTACAAGACGCTCCTGTTCATGGAGGCGGGCGTTATCGAGCATGTAACGGGGACTCGAGACCTCGACCTGCTCGGCGGGCTCATTCATCGGCTCAAAGTTTCGACGGTGATCAGTCTCATTGGCACGCTCGGGATCGCCGGGCTTCCGCCGCTGAACGGCTTTGTCAGCGAGTGGCTCGTTTTCCAGGGACTCTTTCAAGGCTTTCGCATCGAGCCGTTGGTCGGTGTCGTGATGGTGATCGCCGGCGCGGCCTTGGCGCTGTCCGGCGGTCTCGCGATCATGGCATTTGCCCACGCCTTTGGAATCGCGTTCCTCGGAATGCCGCGAAGCCAGGATGCTGCCGATGCCCGCGAACAGGGGCAGCCGATTCTCGGCCCCGCGGTGTTGGCGGCCGCTTGCATTGCGCTGAGCATTGGCGCTCCCGCGGTCGTGCTGACGCTCGATCATGTCACCAAATCGGTGACCGGCGTCGAGTTGCAGCCCAATTTACTCATTGCAAACCTCGCCATCATACCCGCTTACACGGGCTTCTCCTCGTTCTCGCCGACCTATCTGGCCGCCTTCTTGTTCTGCGTCGTCGCGGTGCCGCTGCTTATATATTTCCTCAGCCGGCCACGGGCCAACACGCGGATCGTTCCGGTCTGGGACGGAGGCATTCTCGCGTTCAAGGCCAGAATGCAATATAGCGGTACCGCGTTCGCCAATCCGGTGCGTGTCACTTTCGACCAACTGTATCGGCCCCGCGTTCACGTCGAGCGCGCCTCGGACGATCCGGCCGGTCGCGCGGGGCCGGTGCATTATCGCTTCCGCGTATTGCCGCTGTTCCAGCTCTACCTTTACCGGCCGATCGTGCGCGCAGTGGACTGGCTGGCGGAGACGATCCGGCCCATCCAATCAGGTGACGTCAACTTGTATCTGCTCTACATCTTCCTTGTCGTTGTCGCTGCCTATCTCATTCATATGATCGATACGTTCTAAGATTGTCGCCCTGCGCTTTCCGATCGATACACTGCCTATTCGTGTGATTCGTGGCGGCGCCCGCGATTCGCAGCGGGCGAGGGCCGAAATTGAAGCGTTGCATTGCAATTTAAGAGACATTTTAAGGGGTGGCGATGGTTCCAGGCCGCGGTGGAAATGCGGGCGCGAGCCGAGCGTGTCCTCGGCCTTGCTCGAGCGAACGTGAACGCCTATCTTCTTTGGCAGGGGATGGGGTTCCCCCTTCGACCGCCAAGAAAAGGCTGATGACTCCTACCGCGATATCAGGCGGTGGGAACATGCGTGGTCCTGCACACGCTCTTATTTTGCCCGATATCGCGCCTCCTGCGGCGCCGAGCCGCGAACTAAGGTTCCGCGATGATCGATCCGGCGGTTTCGTCATGTCTTTCACCCTGTGGCATGGAGCGGAAGCTCGCCTTGAGCGAGAGTGGTCGCGTCTCCATCGGTGTTGGCGGACGATAAGCACACGGAGGAGACCACGATGAAGAATCTGGCGCGGCCTTCCTTCTTCCGTGTTTTCGATTTGCTGCTGGGCACGACCAATCCCGGCTTGAAGCTGTCGTCGTGGATGCATGACGGCGTCGCCTGGGAGCGCGAACGCCACAGCTTCACCGGTCCCAAACACGGCCAGACCATCGAGATCTTCACTCTCACGCGGCCGGGAAAACACGGTTGGAGCGTCATGATCGTCAAGGAATATTGGTGGGTCGGCAAGGAAAGCAGGGCATTGAAGGCGGTGCGTTGGGCCAAGCCGATCGACGGCGAGCGCGACGACATCATGCAATGGTTCCGTGCGCAGGAAGCCGCGCTCGACCACCAATTGGAGGTTGGAGCCGCGTCTTCGGCGGAGCATGCGAATGGCGCCGAGGACATCGAGATGTTCGATACTGCCGATGACGACTAGTCGGCAGGAGGAGTTTGGAAGGCAGGGGAGCTTGGAAGAAAGTGGATCGAACCACGGATACGACGGCTCTGTCGCCGAGAGAGAGCGGCTTTGGCTCGGACGTTTTAAACGTGCTCGAGCGGGCCGGCAGCCTCCTTGCGTCCGCGGTTGGCGCAGACTCTCCGTTGCGTATCCGGCTGCTGGCGCTCACCGACCGTCTCCGGCACGAGCGGTTGCAGATCGCGGTGCTCGGTCAATTCAAGCGCGGGAAAAGCACGTTCGTGAACGCCTTGCTCGGGGCGCCGCTGTTGCCGACCGCCGTCGTTCCGCTGACCGCGATTGCGACCTTCATTGCCTGGCGCGAGCAACCGCTGGTCATTGTCCGGTTTATGGGCGCAAAGCCGCCGCAGGAATTCACCGTCAATCGGGCCGACGACATTCGCGACGTTCTTTTTCGTTTCGTGACCGAGGAAGCAAACCCGAAGAACGAACTCGGGGTTGAGCGCGTCGAGCTTTTCTACCCCGCCGCCATTTTGGCCGACGGCACCGTGCTGATCGATACGCCGGGTATCGGCTCGACGCTCGCGCACAACACCGAGGCGGCGCTGCGGCTGCTGGCGGAGTGCGATGCGTCGCTGTTCGTCGTATCGGCCGACCCGCCGATCACCGAGGTGGAGCTCGGCTATCTGCGGCGGTTGAAGCCCAAAACCGGCCGCACGTTCTTTGTCGTCAACAAGATCGATTACCTCACCGGCGACGAACAACGGACGGTCGTAGATTTCCTGCGCAAGGTATTGACGGGTGAATCGTTTATCGATCCCGGAGCGCCGATTTTCGGCATATCGGCGCGTCTGGGACTGGCGGCCAAGCAGGAGCAAAATCGCGAGGCCCTGGAAAGGAGCGGCATAACGGAAATCGAGGACCATCTCGTCCATTATCTGGCAACGGAGAAAACGCGGTCTCTGCAGGAAGCGGTCAGGCGAAAGGCGGCGGACATCGTGGCGCAAGCGGGCGGCGAGATCGAGCTTTCCGCCAAAGCGCTCAAAATGCCGCTGCAGCAGTTGGAGCAGAAGTCGTCCGACTTTGCCCAGACGCTCCGTTCGATCGAGGCGCAGCGCTTGACGATCGGCGATCTTCTGGCCGGCGACCGGCGGCGCCTGGTCGGCGATCTCGAAGCGCAAATCCAGGGTTTGCGCGAAAGCGCATTGTCCCGGCTGACGCAGGTGATCGATGAAGGCTTGGCTCATGCGGAAACCGCGTGGGAAGAAAAGGTCAAATCGACGGTCTCCGCGGCTATCGAGCAGATCTTTGGCGACGCCAACGAGCGCTTCATCGAAGCATTCTCGCGGCAAGCGGGAGACATCCTTGCCGGTCACCGGCGGCGGATCGACGCGCTGGTCGATGACGTGCGCCGCACCGCGGCCGAGATGTTCGATGTCGTGTTCGCGCCCGAGGGCGAGCCGGAAGCCTTTCGGCTGCGGCAAGAACCGTATTGGGTCACGGAGCGCATCGCTTCGACGCTCATTCCCGACTTCGGCCGGCTGATCGACCGGGCGTTGCCCGCGGCGCTTCAGCGCCGCCGGCGCCGGACCCGCATCATCGCGGAGACGAATGAGCTGATCATACGCAATGCCGAAAGTCTGCGCTGGGCGATATTGCGCGGTCTCGATGAGACCTTTCGTGCCGCCGCCATGCAGATGGAGGAGAGGCTCGGCGACGCGCTCACTGCTACCAGGGGCGTCATCGAGGATGCCTTGGCGCGCCGCCGCGATCGCTCATTTGCAACCGAACCGGCGCTCGATCGACTGCACCGCTCGCTGCAGGCATTGGCCGCGATCCGCGACGCGCTGCTGACGTCGGACCGAAGCATGGCCCAAGGAGCATCAATGTGACCCTTCGCCGACGCGCCCGAGGACGTTTGGCAATGCCGCGCGGCAAAGCCAAATCCGGCGATCCGACTCTCGTCATGCTTCTCGCCGACCCCGAAATCCGCTTGCTCATGCGCGCGGACAACGTCAATGAAGACGAGCTGCGGAATATGTTCAATAACATTTCGGTTCGGCTTCGCGAGGCAAGCGGCTCTCTAAAGAACAGAGGGCGACGGACGAAGGATGCCGGGACGCGCAAATACCGGCGCGGCGTCGGTATCATGCTTGTGAACGCGCGTACCGAGGCATTCATCGCCCGACGCAACGACGTGCCCGGAAAGGTCTGGCAGATGCCGCAAGGCGGCATCGACCGCGGCGAAACTCCAAGGCAGGCCGCATTCCGTGAGCTAAAGGAAGAGATCGGGACCAACAATGCGGAGATCATCGCCGAGAGCAAGCGCTGGCTCTATTACGACCTGCCCGCGGGCTTGGCGAAGCAGGCATGGGGCGGGCGCTGGCACGGACAGCGCCAAAAATGGTTTGTGATGATGTTCAAGGGGAAGGACGCGGATATCAATCTCGCCGTCAAGGATCCGGAATTCGACGCCTGGCGCTGGGTTCCGGTTCGTGAATTGCAAAGGCTCGCAGTCTCCTTCAAGAGGAAACTCTATGTGTCTCTACTCGGAGAGTTTGCGTCGATTTTTCGTGATTGATCGCGACAAAGACCGATTGATATTTCTCCGGCTTCCTCAATCAAGTCGGCCCGAGTCCGGCGAGGTGAGAGGTTTCGTTGATCCGTAGCACCGCGGGCGTGTCTTCATTGAAGTCGATCTCGCTGATGCCGCAGGGCTCGAGGACGAGGCGCCAATACGCGGACAGCGGCTGATCGAGCACCTGCATCAGCAGTGCGCGATTGATGCTGTCGTGGCCGACGAGGACGACGACCTGGCCGCGATGGTGCGCCAGCACGTAGCGCCAGACATCGCCGGCGCGCGCGGCCAGATCCTGAAGGGATTCCCCGTTCGGGAAGCGGAACAATTGCGGCATCGTCTGCCAAGTGGCGAACGACTTCGGGACGGCGCTCCTGATGTCTTCATACGTCTTCCACTGCCAATCTCCATAATCCAGATCGTTGAGCGGCCCAAGAACCTCGCTCGGGACGTTGCACGCTTCGGCAATCGCGGCTCCCGTCGCCACGCACCGACTCATGGGGCTGGTGTAGACCGCGCGCGTCCGCCAGGACGCGGCGATCCGCCGGGCGCTCGCCCTGGCCTGGGCGACGCCCAAAGCGGTGAGCGGAACGTCGGCCCGCCCGCGGAAGCGCGGCGGCGCGATGCCTTCGACGTGCCCGTGGCGCGTCAGAATGATCTTGGTCGTCACTCCGTGGGTCCTCCGACGGCGCGGTCGCGCGCGATGCCCCATGCTCCGATCGACGCCCGCCTTGACGGCGGCACCTGGGCGTCTATATCAAGATCGAGACTGGGCATGGAGTCGCCATTATCTGCCGAAAAGGCTAATGACTCCTACCGCGGATGGGCGCGGTAGGAGGGTCCGTGGGGGCCCGCCGCGCGGCGGGCTTTTTGTTGGCAGGAGACCTCCCGCCGCAATCGGTCCGCGTCAACGTTGGACGAAGAGACGCGAGCGGACGAGCTGTAACATGGCGAATGCGGCAAACCCCGACATGCTCGACCGCGGCCGCGTGCGCCGGCCGGCTCCGTCAGCGGATCAGGCGGTGATGGAGAGACCCGAGCCGGCGGCCGTCATCAGCATTCTGTTCGAGCGGCCGGCCGACCGCGGCGGCGACTCCCTCACCGCGCCCGCTTATTTTGTCAACCTCAATTGCGATCAGATCGTCGACGCCGTTACCGCCGGCAAGGACGAATACAATCTGAAGCCGTTCTTTTACGACTGTCTCACGCGCGTCGACGCGATCCGCTATCGTCACGAGGTGATGCGGGATCTCGAGAGCCAGTTCCTCTATGAACGCGTCATCGGCTTCGCCGCCAGCATGCGCGACATGCGCGAGCATCTCCGTCGCGCGCAAAAGATGCATTACAAGGAGCAGAGGCAGGCGTGGTTCCTGGACGCGGTCGCGATCTATTGCGCCGCCGTCGGCGGGTTCGCCGACGACCTCGCCGAGACGGATCTGAAATCCCGCGGCTTCCTGCGCTTGCGCGACTATATGGCGAGCTACGCCGGTTCCGCCCGCTTCCGGTCGCTTCTCTCCGCGACCAAGAAGCTTAAGGATGATTTGGCGGCGATAGAATATTGCGTGCTGGCAAAGGGGACGAGCTTTACCGTTTGCAAATATGAGGACGAGACCGATTACAGCGTCGAAGTCGAGGAAACGTTCGCGAAATTCAAGCAGGGCGCCGCCAGGGATTACCGGGTCAAGTTCCCGGCCAGCGAGGACATGAACCATGTCGAAGCCAAGATCCTGGAATTCGTCGCCAAATTGCATCCCGAAGTTTTCGTCGCCTTGGACGATTATTGCGCCAGAAACGGCGATTTTGTCGACCGAACCGTCGCTGTCTTTGACCGCGAAGTTCAATTCTACATCGCCTATTTGGAACACATCGCCGTACTGACGCGCGCGCGGCTGCAGTTCTGTTATCCGCGCATGTCCGACAAGACCAAGGACGTCTATGCCTTTGACGGATTCGATATTGCGCTCGCCCACAAGCTCGTCGGCGAAGGCGGATCCGTGGTCTGCAACGACTTTCATCTTCAGGGTCAGGAGCGGATCCTGGTCGTGTCCGGTCCCAATCAAGGCGGAAAAAGCACCTTTGCCCGCACATTTGGACAGATGCATTACCTGGCGAGCATCGGCTGTCCGGTGCCGGGCAGGGAAGCGCAACTTCTACTCTTCGACCAGATGTTCACCCATTTCGAGAAAGTGGAAAAGGTCGAGAACCTCCGCGGCAAGCTGGAAGATGATTTGGTGAGAATTTACGAGATTCTCAATCAAGCCACGTCGCGCTCAATCATCATCATGAACGAAATTTTCACCTCCACGACGATTCAGGATGAGTCTTTCTTGAGCAAGAAGGTGATGGAGAAAATAGTGGAGCTGGACTTGATTTGCGTTTGGGTGACTTTCGTCGACGAATTGGCGTCGTTCGGACCGCAAACCGTTTCCATGTGCAGCATGGTCGTTCCGGAAAATCCGGCGTTGCGGACCTTCAAGGTGGTGAGACGGCCGGCCGACGGGCTTGCCTATGCCATGGCGATTGCTCAGAAGTACGGGCTGACCTACGACGCAATCACGGAGCGGATCAGGTCATGAAAGCGTTCCTGATGTACCGCGACCGCGACTTTGATCCCGAGCAACTGCTGGTGCGCAGGGAAAAGGAGCTTCGTCATAGCAGGGGCAACCCGGATCAGGCGCTTGATCTGCAGCAGATTTTACCGTGGAACGGCGAGGCGCTGAGGCAGGACCTCGGGCTGGACGTTTTGCTCAATGCCATGAGCCAGGGCGACAAGTTCATGTACGAGGTCGCCAAGGTGGCGATGCTCGCGAGCTTAACCGATGCGGACGCCATTCGCTATCGTCAACATATCCTCGCCGATTGTCTGCAGAACGAGCAGATTGTCAGGGAGCTTTTTCAGATCGCCATTGAGACGATCGAGAGCGAGAAGAAGAACTACTGGAGCTTCCTGACCCGTTACCCCGGCGGGATACTTCACCGCGCGGTTGACGTGCTGCGGCTGTTCGTCGGCATGTTGAGAAGGCTGAGAAATGTCGCGGACCAACACGCGGATAAATTCGAATCGGAGGGTTTTGCGCGGCTTTTTGCGATGCTGAAGAAGGAGCTCAGCGACGAGTATTTCGCGGCAATCGAGGGACATTTGAACCGGCTCAAATTTCGAAACGGGGTTTTGCTCAGCGCGCGATTGGGAAAGGGCAACAAAGGGAAAAGCCATGTGCTGCGCAAGCCGCACGAGGATCAGCGGTCCTGGCTGACGCGTCTCATCTCGGAACGGCCACCCTCCTATACATTTCACCTGCATCCGCGCGACGAGGCCGGAACCCGGGCGTTGGCGGAATTGAGCGACCGGGGCGTCAATCTCGTGGCCAATGCTTTGGCCCAGTCGACCGATCATATTCTCAGTTTTTTCCAGATGCTGCGCACGGAATTGGCGTTTTACGTCGGTTGCATGAATTTGTACGGCCAGCTCGTGCAGATGGGCGAACCGGCATGCTTCCCGGATTTTGCGCCGGCCGGCCAACGGCGATTGTCGTTTTCCGCTCTGTACGACGCGTCGCTGACCCTGAGCATGGGACGAAAGGTTGTCGGCAACGACCTCGATGCCGACGGGACCGACCTGGTCATCGTCACCGGCGCGAATAGCGGCGGCAAATCGACCTTCCTGCGCAGCATCGGCCTCGCCCATTTGATGATGCAGGCCGGCATGTTCGTGGCCGCCGAAGCGTTTTCCTCCGAACTGTGCGACGGCCTGTTCACGCACTTCAAACGCGAAGAAGACACGACAATGGAGAGCGGCAAATGGGATGAAGAACTCGCCAGAATGAGCGAAATAGTCGGCCGGATCAAATCCAATTCGTTGCTGCTGTTGAATGAATCATTCGCGTCGACGAACGAACGGGAAGGCTCGGAGATTGCGAGCCAGATCGTCACAGCGCTGCTGCAGCGGCGCGTAAAGGTATTCTTCGTCACGCATTTGTATCATTTCGCGCACTTCCTTTTTGCCCGCGGATCGAGCCGCGCGGTGTTCATGCGCGCCGAGAGGCGGTCCGACGGCACGAGGCCGTTCAAACTGATCGTCGGCGAGCCGTTGCAAACAAGCTACGGCGAAGACCTGTATCGAGCGGTCTTCTCCGGCGATGGATCAAGAATGGCGCCGGCAAGGAGAGACAAAGCGGCGGTATAGCTTGATCGGCGCTAACGCGCCTGGGTTTGTCGCGGCAAAACGGATGAGAGGAGGGGCCGGTCGAGCGGCCGCCCCGGCGGAAATGAATCTCGCGAGCCGACAACACGACGTGGATCTGGCGATCGGCAAGCTCAAATCGCTCCACGATGGCGACGTTGGCGTCGTCGAAGTTGTCGCTTGCGGCGCCTCGGCGATTCCGGCCCTCCGTGCCATGCTGTTCCAACGCGAGGTGAGCGGCCTTTTTGATACGCGTTGTCGCGCGGTGGAGGCTTTGGCCGCTCTTGGAGCCGGCGATGTCCTGATCGAATACCTGAACGTCGAGCATTTGGCCGCCGATCCGGTCGAGCGCCTCGGCGACGATGCCGTCATCAACGCCGCGGCGCGGGCGTTGGCAAAGACGCGTGAAGAGCGCGCAATACCGCTTCTGCTGCGGCTTGCCCGACGGCCCGCTCTCAGCGGCGTGATCGCGGCTTTGGGCGCGTTTGACCGCACTGAAGCGATCCCGGTGCTGATCGATGCGCTGGAGGACGATGCCAGCCGGCAATCGGCGCAATCCGCACTCAAGCGAATGGGCCGGACCGCGCGTCCGGCTTTGGTTGCGTCCGCGAACTGCCGCTTGCCGACGCCCGATCGCGAGAGCGAATCGAGCCTGCGGCGACGGAGAAGCGCGCTCGCACTGTTGGCGGAGATCGGGCTGTCGCGCGAGACCTGGCCGGAAGTCCGCTCCCTCGTCCGGGACAAGGATGCGAGGATCGCCGTGCTGGCGTGCAAGCTCTGTCTCGCGCACGCCCCGACGCGCGAAAGACGCGCCGCCATCGGTCGCCTGAACGAACTGCTGCTCAGCGCGGATTGGATGCTGCGCCAGGAGATCGAAGCCTGTCTCGCTATTCACTCCTGATTGCAAGCGGAAGGCGGGTTGTTTCGACCACTATGCGGGATTTCGTCGCCGCGCCCGGCTGCCGACCCACATGAATATCGGCACCGCCGCGAGTTGCGTAACGGTGCAGAATGCAATCACGGCCGGCAATGAGAGATCGTACAGGATACCGATCGCGGCGCTGCCGGCGAACCAAAATATCCCGTACGCAGCCGTGAACAGGCCGAATGCGAAGGCTCTGTGTCGAGCCGCGATCATTGGCGCCACCGCCGCCGGAATGATCGACTCGTGAACTCCCGTACCGAGCCCCCAAATCGCGGCTCCAATCAACGCCACCCAGAAGTTGCCGAGAAATACGAGCGGAGCGAACAGCGTTGACACCAAGGTCAACGCGACCAGGACAACAAATCCGAAGCGGTCGAACAGGCTGCCGAGCACGAGGGAGCCCGTCCCGCTGACCGCCATGGCGATGGCGTAGAAAACCGCTATCGCCTCGCCGGAAATCGTTCCCGTGCGGCTGAAATGGAAAGCAATCAAGGGATAATCGGCAAAACCAGCCGCAACCAACACGGCGCCGGTCAAATAGATCCAAAACGAGATCGGCAGCCGCGAATCCGGTCCGCCACGCGGCGAGACGTCCAGATCTTGCGGCGTCGGATAGAGCGCACGCGCGAGCAGGACGAGGCTGAGATTGACAGCCGCAGGCGCGAACAGAACCGCGAAAGCGGTCCGATAGCTTCTCTCGTGAGCCAGCACAGCGGCCACTGCGAGGGGGCCGACCACGGCGCCAAATTGGTCGAGCGCTTCATGCAAGCCGAACGTCCAGCCGTATCCGCCGATCCGCTTGCCGGCATGCGAGAGCATCACGTCACGCGGTGGATTGCGGATCGCTTTGCCGACCCGTTCGAGAACGATCAAAGCTGCCGCGGCGGGCCAACTGTGGGTCAGCGCCAATGCCGGCACGGAAGTCATTTGAACGACGTAGCCAACGATGGTGACCGTCCAATATCGGCTGGTTGCATCGGCCAATCGCCCGGATAACAGGCGAAGGGTGTATCCGAGCAGTTCGCCAAATCCGGTGATGACGCCGACCACGGTGCCGCTGGCTTGCAGCGTCGCGAGATAGGGACCGATGATGCTGCGCGAGCCCTCATAAGTGAAATCGGCGAAGAAGCTGAGGATTCCGATCGTGACGACAAAACGAAGGGCGACACGCCGCGCATCTGCAACGTCTCCGGCTTTCGTCGTCCGCGCATTGTCTGTCATTGTCGCCGCGCGCCTTTTGGTCGCTAAAGCGGGATGACTTATCTTCGAATCGTCATCCCACTTTAAGCTTTTGTAATTGTCGCGCGTCCGGACGGAAAACCGGTGCCCACTTTTCCTGGACGCGCTCTCATCGGACACGAGGCGGGTTCCCTGCTTGCCGTGCGTCCGTCACGCCCCCGGAGCTGGCGGCGTTCGCGCCAATTGCGCCACACAGCTAATAGGCCGCCGGCCAGCACGCAAGCGCGCCAATGCGCTCACGTTTTCAATTGCGAAGACTGATGCGGCCAACGGCGCCCGCGTCTCAATACACGTCGGTCTGATAACGGTGGTTGCTCTTCAGTTCGGCCAGGACAGCGGCCGCCTGTTCGCTGGTGCGTGCGCCGTGCGTGGCGATGATCTCGATCAGCGCGCGCTCGACGTCCTTGGCCATGTGCTGCGCGTCGCCGCAGACGTAGACATGCGCGCCCTCGGTGATCCACCGCCACACGTCGCGGCCGACTTCGGCCATGCGATGCTGCACGTAAATCTTCTGATCGGAGTCGCGCGACCAGGCGAGCGTCAGCCGCGTGAGCAGGCCGGCCGCCCGCATGCCGACAAGCTCATCCTCGTAGAAGAAGTCGTAATTGCATCGCTGATGCCCGAAAAACAGCCAGTTGCGGCCGGGCGCTTTGGTCGCCATGCGCTCATACAGGAAGGCGCGGAACGGCGCGATGCCGGTGCCGGGGCCGATCATGATGATCGGGATCGCCGGATCGGCAGGCAGCGCGAATTGCTGCGCCTTCTGCACATAGCCGCGCACCTTGTCGCCGGGCTTGACGCGGTCGGCGAGATAGGTCGAGGCGCAACCGAGCCGCAGGCGCGCGCCGGTCTTGTAGCGCACGGCATCGACGGTGAGCGCGAGGCGTCCGTCGTGCACGCGCGGCGAGGATGAGATCGAGTAAAGCCGCGGCTGCAGGGCGTCGAGCGACTCGAGCAAGGCTTCGGGATCGGGCCGGAAGCTCGGGAATTTCTCGATCGCGGCCAGCACATCCAGCGTTGCCGCGTCGCCGTCGGGATCGTTGCCTTTGGCGAGCTCCTTGGCCTTTTTGCGCCGTTCGCCGCCGGTGACGTACGAGATAAGCTCAAACAGCATGTCCGGAGCCGCGCCGAGGCACGTGCCCTCGCGCAGCGCGTCACGCAAGGTGCGGCCGGCGATGGGAAAATCCGGCGGCGCGCCGACCGCGTCGATCACCGCATCGACCAGCTCCGGATCGTTGGTCGGGAAAATACCGAACGAGTCGCCGACAGCGTAGTCGAGACCGGTGCCGGAAATGTCGAACTCGACGTGCCACGTTTCCTTCTCTGAGCCCGGCTTGTTGAGCCGGGTACGCGCAACGAAGGTGGCTGCGGCCGGATGATCGCGCGCGCGGCCGACGGCCGCTGCGGGAACGGGAACGACGGCCGGCATTGCGGCCGGTTCGGCCGCGGGCGCTTCCTTAGCGGACGGTGCGTCAAGCTCGACGTAGAGCGTTTTGAGCATCCGCGCGGTTTCCTTGCCGCCCGGAACGCATAAATTGAGCCGCTCCTCAGTCCCGCGAAATATCGCATTGGCGTAATCTTGGCAGTTGTAGCCGCACTGACCGCAGTCCTGCTGGCCCATTGCCGCCATCATGCGGCGAGAAAGCGGCCTGCCCTCGGCAAGCTTCATGCGTTCCGGGAGCGCGATGATGGGATCATGCCAGGGCGCACCGTCGTCGCGTGCTTCCGTCGCGGCGGCGGGCAAGCCGGCCAGCACGGCGGCCGATTGCTCCGGCGACAACGCGGTGAGGCCGCCATCGAGCGACAGCCAGCCGGCAAAGAAGCCATTGAGCCAGACGCGTTGCTCCGGCGTGAACGGCGCCGAGTCCGGAATGAGGCGCGGAAACGGCGCCGGCACCGTGTTCATTCGCCGCTCTCCGCCTCGGCGAGCCGGCGCAACGTCCCAACATCATAGCGGCGTGCGAACGCCAAAAAGCTTTCCTCGCGCGATGTCCGATGGGCGAGATAAGCCTTGAGCATGCGCTCAATTTTCTTCGGTGTGTCGGCGGCCTTGACGTCGCGGTAGATTTCCTGACCGAGCGCGGCCTGCGGCCCGAAGCCGCCGCCGACATAAATGTGATAACCCTCGACCGCCGGGTCCTGCTCGTTGTCCTGCACTTTCGCGCCCAGGAGACCAATGTCGCTGACGTGATGTTGCGCGCAAGAATGGTGGCAGCCGGTAAGATGGATGTTGATCGGCCCATCGAGCGCAACGCGGCTTTCGCACCAGCTGACGATGTCCTCGGCGTGGCGCTTGGTGTCAGCGGCGGCAAACTTGCAGCCGACATTGCCGGTGCAGGCCACCATGCCGGCGCGGATCGGCGACGCGTCGGTGGCGAGGCCGAGCGTCTCGACGGCGGCGACCGCCGGTTCGATTTTGTCGTCGGCGATGCCCGAGAGCAGCAGGTTCTGCCAAACGGTGAGGCGGATATCGCCGTCGCCGGTCGTGCCGGCGATGGCGGCAAGACCGTGCATTTGCGCGACACTCATCTTGCCCACCGGCAGCACGACGCCGATCCAGTTGAGGCCCGGCTGCTTCTGTTTGTGCACGCCGATATGCGCGGCGCGGTCGAATGTCGGCCGCTTGTGCAAAATATTCGCCGGAACGCGGGCGAGCTTGCGGCCGAGTCTCTCCTCGACCAGCTCGAGGTATTTCTCCAGTCCCAGTCCATCGATCACGTATTTGAGCCTCGCCTTGAGCCGATTGGTGCGGTCGCCATGGTCGATGAACACGCGAACGATCGCGTCCGCTATTTCGACGGCCGCCGCGGGCTTGACGACGACACCGGTCGGACGGGCGAAATCCTTGTGGCCGGTGGCGCCGCCGATGCGCAGCGCGAAATAAACGCCCGGCGCGACGCCGTGGCCGTCCGGGACGTCGACGGCCTGGAAGCCGATATCGTTGGTGTCTTCCAGCGCCGGCACCATCCCGGCGCCGTCGAAGCCGACGTTGAACTTGCGCGGAAGACCGTGGAGCGAACGGTCGTTGAGAACGTGGAAATGCCATTCGCGCGCATAAGGCCGCGTGTCGAGCAATTCCTGGGGATCGATGCCGGCGGTGGGCGTGCCGGTGACGTTGCGGATGTTGTCGGCACCGGAGCCGCGCGAGCACAGGCCGAGGTCCTGGATCGCCTCGATCATGGCGACGGCATTCTTTGGTTCGATCTCGCGCACCTGCAGATTGGCGCGCGTGGTCACATGGGCATAGCCGCCGCCGTAGCGCTCCGCGAGATCGGCGACGCCGGCAAATTGCCGCGCGTTGAGGATGCCGTTGGGGATGCGCAGCCGGCACATATACGAATTCTGCGCCGGGGCGACGTAGAACAAACCATAAGAGCGCCAGCGGAAATTATCCGGCGGCTTTGGCGGCTCGTTGTTGCGCGCCTGCTCTTTCAGCTGCGCGTAGCCGTCGAACGGATTGAGCTCGCGTTTGAACTTTTCCTGGTCCGACAACTTGCCGCCGGCCGCGACGGCGCGATCTTGTGCGCGGATGGCCGCGGCATCGGGCCCGCCGGCCTGCGAATTTCTGGCGCCGGCGGCCGGATCGGCTCCATTCGGCGCGGCGCCCGCGCGCGCCGATTTGGCGATCTGCAACCCGGCGACGAAGCCCTCCAAATAGCGCTTTTGTTCCGGTTCAAAATCGCCCGACATGGCTCCCGACCTCGGCGGATTGGATCACTCGGCTGCGACGCGCGCCGCCAGCGGCAATGATTCCGTCTCCCGCGGCTTGTGCGTGAGATAGATGGCCAAGCCGGTGAAGATGAAGCCGCCCGCCAGATTTCCGAGCGTGACCGGAATCTGGTTACGGAACCACCAGTCGAACAGCGAGATCTTGGCGCCGAGCATCATTCCCGTCGGGATCAGGAACATGTTGACCACGGAATGCTCGAAGCCCTGCGCGAAGAAGATGAAGACCGGCATCCAGGTGGCGGCAATCTTGCCGACCGTGGAATTGCTGGTCATGGCCGCGACGATGGCGAGACAGACCATCCAGTTGCAAAGAACGCCTTTGACGAACACGGTGATCATGCCGCTAAAGCCGAAGGCGGCGTAGCCGATGGTCTTGGCCTCGGCGATGGAAACGATACGCGCGGCGACGCCGACAACCGGCGTGTTGCCGAAATTGGTCAGCGCAATGACGAGCAGCGCGCCGTAGACGACGCTGCCGATCAGATTGCCGACAAAGACATAGCCCCAGTTCGCCAGCATCAAGCCGCCGTTTTTTTCGTTGCCGAGAAGCGCAAGCGGCAAGAGGCCGAAGCTGCCGGTCACCAGATCGAATCCGAGAAGGACGATGAGCGCCAGACCGACCGGGAAAATAAGCGCGCCGACCAGCGGCTGACCGGTCTGCACCGTGCCGGTGACGGCGAGGCTCGTCGCCGCGGCGAGAATTGCGCCGGCAAGTGCGCCGCGCACGATGAGATCGAAAGGCGCCAGCGCAAGTTTGCGGCGCCCAGTTTCCAGCATGGCGGCCGCAACATCGGTGGGTTTGATGTAATCCATGTCTGTCCTGCTCGCGCGAGGATGGCTCGTCCTAACCGCTGGACGAGGCGATCATCCTGCAAAGCAGCAAATTTCATGCCTAATTCAAGATGCTGATTTTGTTACATAAAAAATAACATGGCGTTCGGATTCAATGTTCCCTTGCGCATTGCGAAAGCAAGCGTGTCGATTTTTTGTGCATAACCTTTCACGGCGAAGCCGGGCCGATGACATCGTTTCGGTTACGCAATTTTGCCGGCCGATCTATCGGCGCAAGCGGCACAATCGATGGCGGCCGAACTCACCTGGGTTTGCCGGGAACCTTCATGCCCTTCTTTCTCGCCTTGGAGAGACCGATGGCGATCGCTTGTTTGCGGCTTTTCACCCTGCCGGCCCTGCCGGCCTTTCCGCTCCTCGCGGTGCCGCGCTCGTAGCGGCGCATCTCGCTTTCGACCTCTTTGCCTGCGCCGCGGGAATATCTTCGCTGTCTCTTCTTGGCCATGTGTTTCTCCTAACAGATAATAGTCGCGACCGGATCTGAGTCCACCGGCACAACAACGATCGAAATCAGGATGACGCGAGCGACCGTATCAACATAAGGCGGAAAATACGAGGCGTCGGCCGCCTTCCTATCAACCTTCATGCCCAATATACCCCTTCGCTGACGGCCGGAACCTCAACCTCTGGTCGCTCCATTGGTTCCCGCCGTGAAGCGAGCCGACGCGCCGGGATGCCGGTGCCGGCGAAGTCGGATGGCCGCGGGAACCGGGAATCCGGTTGATGCGTTGAGCGTGCGGCTGCGGGGCGACCGGAAGACAAGCTGTGTATCGGCTCGATCGTCGACAGCTTCTCGGCTCCAGTGCCATAGCGCTCCTGCTGGGTTCGGAGACGGCGCGGGCCGCTATCGTGAAAGGCGGCTTGCCCTGGAAGCCCGGATCGGGCGATCCCCCCGCGGCGGTTACGCCCGGCGGCTGGCGCTATTTCACGGCGCAGGAGGCGGCGACCGTGGAGGCGTTTGTCGATCGTCTCATTCCGGCCGACGTGCTGACGCCAGGCGGCAAGGAATTGGGTTGCGCCGTGTTCATCGACCGGCAACTCGCCGGCCCGTATGGCCGCTTCGAGGGCCACTACATGACCGGGCCGTTTCAGCAGGGGACGAAGCAACAGGGTCCGCAATCGCCGGTCACGCCGGCGCAGCATTATCGCCAAGCTTTGGCAACGCTCGACGCCGCCTGCCGCAGCAAATTTGGCGGCAAGGTTTTCGCCGATCTCTCCGACGATCAGAAAGACGAAACGATCAAGGGTCTCGAGGACGGCTCGCTCAAGCTCGGCGGCACGGACGGCCGGGAGTTTTTCAAGCTCATCCTCAAGGACACGCAGAACGGCTTTCTCGCCGACCCGATCTATGGCGGCAACAAGGACATGGCGTCGTGGAAAATGATCGGCTTCCCCGGCGCGCATTACGATTACCGCAATTGGATCGACCGTCACAACCAGCGCGTTGCGCTGCCGCCGGTCGGCATCAACAACCACCCGGACTGGTCGCAATGAGCGGCATGGATGACATTTGCGCCGGCGCGGGCCTGCGCGATTTGTAGCGGACCGAACAATGGCGCTCCGGCTACCCCGCAAAGACGTGGTCATCATCGGGCTGGGATGGACCGGCTCGATTCTCGCCCACGAGCTGTTGCAAGCGGGCCTCGACGTGGTGGCGATCGAGCGCGGCCCCTGGCGCGATACGGCGACCGACTTCCTGATCTCCTACGCGCAGGACGAACTGCGTTATCGGCTGCAACACGATCTGTTCCTGCGGCCGTCGCAGATTACGGTGACGTTCAGGAACAACGCCGGTCAAACGGCGCTGCCGGTGCGCAGTTGGGGCGCCTTCATGCTCGGCAACGGCGCCGGCGGCGCCGGCGTGCACTGGAACGGCGAGACGTGGCGCTTCCTGCCGACCGACTTCGTCCTGCGCAGCCATTTGACGCAACGTTACGGCGCCGACTTTCTGCCGGCGGACATGACCATTCAGGACTGGGGCGTCACCTTCGACGAGCTGGAGCCGCACTACGATCGTTTCGAATATTTGTGCGGCACGTCGGGGACGGCCGGAAATCTCCAAGGCAAAATTCAGGAAGGCGGCAATCCGTTCGAAGGCCCGCGCTCGCGGCCTTATCCGACGCCGGCGCTGAAGCAGGGTTACGGCCATGCGTTGTTCGCCCAGGCGGCGCGCGAGCTGGGCTACAAGCCGTTTCCGCAGCCGGCCGGAAACTTGTCGCAGCTCTACACCAATCCGCTCGGCGTCACCCTCGGCCAATGCACCTATTGCGGCTTCTGCGAGTGGTTCGGCTGCGCCAATTATTCCAAGTCCAGCCCGCAGACGACGATCCTGCCGGTGCTGGTGCGCAATGCCAATTTCGAAGCGCGCACGTACTGCGAGGTCACCCGCATCAATCTCGACCGCTCCGGCAAATGGGCGACCGGCGTGACTTACGCCGATGCGTCGGGCACCGAGTACGAGCAGCCGGCCGACCTCGTGATCCTGTGCGCGTTCCAACTCTTCAACGTCCAGCTGCTGCTGCTCTCGGGCATCGGCAAGCCGTACGATCCGGCAAGCGGCGAAGGTCAGATCGGCCGCAACTTCACGCACCAGACCCTGTCGTCGGCGCTCGGGTTCTTCGACAAGGACAAATACAACTTCAACCCGTTCGTCGCCGCGGGCGCCATCGGCATGTGCATCGACGAGTTCAACGGCGACAATTTTGATCACGGCCCGCTCGGCTTTGTCGGCGGCGGCTATATCGGCCAGGTGCAGACCAACGGCCGGCCGATCGAGACCACGGCGGTGCCGCCGGGCACGCCGGCCTGGGGCTCGAAGTGGAAAGAGGCGCTGCGCGACAATTATCTCAGCACCGTCAATTGCGGCGCCGCCTGCCACGGCTCGTTCTACAGCTATCGCGACGTCTATCTCGACCTCGATCCGACCTACAAGGACCGCTTCGGCCGGCCGCTCCTGCGCATGACCATCGATTTCCACGACAACGAGCTGAAGATGAGCGCCTATCTCACCGACAAATACGCCGAGATTCTCGCGCGCATGGGCGCGAAGCAGGTGGTCAAGCAGCCGCGCAAAGGCCCCTATGACGTCACCCAGTACCAAACCTCGCATCTGTGCGGCGGCGCCGTCATGGGCGACAATCCGGGCAACAGCGCTCTCAACAGATATCTGCAAAGCTGGGACGTCCCCAATCTGTTCGTGCAAGGCGCATCGGCCTTCCCGCAGAACGCCGGTTATAACCCGACCGGCACTGTCGGAGCGCTGGCGTTCTGGTCCGCCGCTGCGATCCGCTCGCAGTACCTCAAGAAACCGGGCCCGCTCGTGCAGGCGTGAAGACAGTGACATGATGCGCGGGCTCCTGCTCGGCGTGGTGATGACTTTCTCCGCCGCCGGCGCGGCTCTGGCGGCCGGCGTCGATCGGCAGGACTTCTCTCAGATCGAACGCGGCCATTACTTGGCCATCGTCGGCGACTGCGCCGCCTGCCATACGTTGCCCGGCAGCGGTCACGAAATGGCGGGCGGGCGCGCCATCGAAACGCCGTTCGGCGAGCTCATGGCGCCCAACATCACGCCGGATCCGCAGACCGGCATCGGCGCCTGGACCGACGAGGAGTTCATCGACGCCCTGACAAAGGGTACCGGGCGCGGCGTCGCGCGTCTTTATCCGGCCATGCCCTATACCTATTACACCAAGCTCACCCGCGACGACGCTTTGGCGATCCGCGCCTATCTCAATACCGTTCCGGCCGTGAGCAACCCGGTGCAGGCGGATCAGTTGCCCTTTCCGTTCGACATGCGCTGGACCATGGCGGTTTGGGACCAACTCTTCTTCAAGCCGGGACCGTTTCATCCGAACGCAAATAAAAGCGCGGAATGGAACCGCGGCGCCTATCTGGCCGAGGGACTCGCCCATTGCGGCATGTGTCACACGCCGAAGAATGTCCTCGGCGGCGACAAGACCGGCGAGCGCCTCAAGGGCTATGCCCTGCAGGGTTGGTTTGCTCCCGATATCACCAATGACCCGCGCCGCGGGCTCGGCGGCTGGTCGGTCGATGACGTCGTCGCTTATCTCAAGACCGGCCACAATCGGACCGGCGCCGCGACCGGGCCGATGTCGGAAACACTCAATCTGTCAACGTCGCACATGAGCGATCCCGATCTCAAAGCGATCGCGGTTTATTTGAAGGACCAAGCCGGTCCGCAACCGGATCCGCCGCCCGCTCCTGACCGGGCGATGATGACGACCGGCGCAAAAATCTACGCCGACGAATGTTCCAGCTGCCACACGCCGGACGGCAAGGGCATTCCCGGCCTGGTCCCGGCGTTGAACGGCTCGCCGGCGGTGCAACAGGTCGATCCGACCACGCTGTTGCGCGTGGTTTTGCGCGGCGCGCGCAGCGTCGGCACCGCGCCGGCGCCGACCGCGGCGGCCATGCCGCAATTCGGCTGGATATTGACGGACGACCAGGTCGCCGCCGTCCTCACCTATATCCGCAATGCCTGGGGCAATGCCGCGCCGCCGGTGAGCGCGGGCGCCGTCGGCAAAGCACGGCAGTCCTTCGTCGAACGCAGCGATTGAGCCCATTCTCATCCTCGGCGTTCGTCAGCCAAAAGAGATGACGTGGACGACGACCAACGCGACGATGATCGCGGCGGACCGAGGCAAATTTACGCTATCCGACGATTGAGCGTCCCTTAACATTGGCGATCCGGCGCGCGCGTGCTTGAATGGCGCGAGCCGCGAATAAACCATGCGAGGAGCAAGCGTCCGATGACCGCGATGACGCCGGGAATCACCAAGGCCGGGACCGGAATAGACGGAATCGTCTGGAACATTCTCGGCCAGACCTACGTGCCGAAGCAGGTCTGCGAGAACTCCTTCTCCTGGCACGCCACGTTTCCGCCCGGCACGTTCGTTCCGCCGCACATCCATCCGACCCAGGACGAGTTTATCTACCTGCTCGACGGCCGCTTCGACCTCGTCCTCGAAGGCCGCGAGTTCGTGGCTACGACCGGCGATCTGATCCGGCTGCCGATGCAGATCCCGCACGGCATCTTCAACAAGTCCGACCAGACCGTGAAATGCTTCTTCTGGGTGACGCCGACCCGCAAGCTCTACGACCTGTTCTGGGCCATTCACAGCATGAAAGAGCAGTCGCCGCCGGAAGTCGTGGCGCTCTCGGCCAAGCACGAGGTGATGTTCCTGCCGCCGCCGGAATAGAGGGATCGTCATTGCGCGGAGCAAGCGCCGCGGCGAAGCAATCCGGACGCCGCGATCGAATCCGATGACTCCGCGGCGCGCGTCATCGGGCCGGCCGCTTCGGGCCGAAGCCGTCGGCGCGCGATGACGCAGTTCCGCGCTCACCGGCCGGCGGCCGAAATTATCGGCCACGCCGTCAGCATCGGCAGCGGCTCGCGCCGTATCTTCCATTCCAGATGCGTCGCTGGCGGGACGCGCCGCGCTCCGCTGGCCATCACCTTTTTCCCCGCTTCGAGCTGCCGCGCCTGTGGAACGCACGGCAGCGCGCGCAACAAACACTTCGCCGACTCGCCGAAGCAGCGCCGATGACGGCGGCACTTCTTGTTGCGGCAGGCGCGCCAGAGCCGGAGCACCTCGCAATAGAGCCGCCACGTCGCCGCATGCGCCGCGTCGGCGAGCGCAAGGCCCGCTTCGATCGATCGCCGCTTGGTGAATTCCTTCTCGCCGGGCGCTTGCGGTGACGGTTTCGGCATCCCACGAGTCTCCCGTGTTTTCCGCGCCGGCCTTCGCGGCGCCGCGGCGCGCATCCCTCTCCCCGCGTGCCGGCAGAGATGAATTGAACGGCATGCAGCGTTCTCGCGGCGCGGCGGCGTCCGAGTTTTGCGGCACGGCGACGAAAAAAGCTCCGGGCCAAATCCCGTCCGACGGCGCCGGCGGTGGGACCGGCCTCCGTCTCGATCACGCCCGACCAATAAATCAGGATGGCGAAACGCCGACAGACGCGTAATCTTCCGTCCGCATCGACCGGATGCGGTCGCGCGCCGAGACGCGGCGCGCTCGCCTGTCGGCGTTCCACCGCGGCGCTTGCGGCAGCGACCCAACGCCGCCGCTCAGCTCCAGAACGCGCTTCCTGGGACGCGGCCTTCCCCGGGCGTTACCCGAGGCGGACCTGTCCCCAGTCCAGCGACAAGGTCGCAGACCGGTCATCGTGCCGGCCGGGCGTTGTTCCCGAAGCCGCCCGGGAGCGGCGGTGACGAGCCGCCGCCCGCGGGAACCGCTCCCGCTCCGGCAAGCCGGCGTCACCGGCCGCCGTCCTGTATGTGAGCGGGATTCCTTGCCGACGTAACTGAAATAGGGACATGTGTCAAGGAAAATGTGACGACGGCGCGGCGACCATCCACTACGCTTGCTCGCTACGCGCTGTAGCCCGCATGAGCGACAGCGACATGCGGGAACGACCGCGCGGCCCGATCGCCGCTCCCGGATATCGTTGCGCTCATCCGGCTACGTTTGCTCGGCAAAGCGCTTACCAAGATCGCGATCGGTGAAATAGACAAAGCTCAAGCCGCCCGCTCATAAAGGATTGCTTGTTCGATTTCCGACGGCCCCAGATCGTAGTCGGCGGCGAGAGCGGCGACGGTCTCTCCCGCGTCGATGCGCTCCGCGATGGTCGATGTCGCGATGGCTTTGCGCACCACCACCGGCCGACCGAACGCGATGCGCGGATCGATGACGATCGGGCGTGCCTCGCTTGGCGCCACAGCGGACAGGAACGGGTAGAGCCGCACCGGAAATTTGGACGCGTCCCACTCGACCCGTTGCAAATGCTCCTCAAAGAGCCGGCGCATGGCAAGCTGGCCGGACGCCGAGAGTTCGATCAGCTCGCCATAGCGGTCGAGGAAGAGGCGGCCGGCTTCGGCACGCAATTCCGGCCGCAGCAAGAGTCGCGGAATGCCGAGGCTTTTCTCGGCGTAGGCAAGCGCGCCGCGCAGCGCCTTGACCGGCACGCCGTGCTCGGTGCGCAGCGCGCGCAGCACATGCGCCTCGATCAGGTTCGCGAACGAAAGGAGCGGCGGTCGCCGCGACGCCGGCCGAATTAGTGGCGGAAATTGGCCGCTGCCCTTGGCGGTCGGGTATTGGCGGCCGAGCACCCACGACCGCAACGTGGCCGCGGGCAGCCGCAGGTAACGCGCGGCTTCGGCAAGCGTATAGGCGGCGGACTCTCGGTCGTTGAAGGCGGCGTTCCTGTGGTTCGCGCTCATGTCCGCATAATAGCGAAACAACAGCGAATCATGACCAATATCTTATGTCGGCGCCGGAGATTGTGAATGCAACGGCGGTAGCGCCTAAATCAGTCTTGCAAAACAGGCAAATGTGATATGTCCCCTATAGACAATTAGAACAAACCATAGTGCAGTAAATATATTCCCGGTTGCCGGGGTTATGGAGAGTTCATGGCCAGAAAATGTCAGAATCAATGGCTATTCCCCGACGAAGATACTTGTCTTGAACACCTTATGCGGGTTCGCTTCGGCGAGCGCCTGACTTGCTTCAAGTGCCAGAAGCAGGCGACTTATTACCGGGTCAAAAATCGCCGCTCGTATGTGTGCGAGCGCTGCGGCTATCAGGTCTATCCGACTGCCGGAACGCCGTTCGAAAGCACCCGGACGCCGCTGCGGGACTGGTTCTATGTGATGTTCCTGTTCTGCGCTTCGCGGAATGGCGTCGCCGCCAAAGAGGTGCAGCGCCAGCTTGGCGTCACCTACAAGACAGCGTGGCGCATGTGCAATCTGATCCGCAAGTACATGGGCTACGTTGACGGCGACTATCCAATCGGCGGTCCAGGCAAGACAATAGAGGCCGACGAAACTTTTATCGGTGGCCGCGATCTCGACAGTGCGCCGGATGACAAGGCCGTCGTGAATGGTTGAGCGCGGTGGCGATGTACTAACGCGGCATATGCGCAGTCGGAGCCACCACGACGTACTGCCGCAAATGGTTTGCTTCGTTAAAACCCGGTTCCAAGGTTTACACGAATGATCGACGCGGCTACCAAGCGTTGACCGAACGCCACGGCTATGAGCACGAAGCGGTCAATCACTCGGCGAAGGAATATATGCGCGGCGACGTTCACACGAGCACGATCGAGGCGTTTTGGGCGAACATGAAACGGGGCATTAGCGGGACTTACGTTTGGGTTTCGAAGAAGCACTTGCAGACTTACCTGCGCGAGTTCGAGTATCGCCATAGCCTGCGCCGGACCCCTTATCTGATGTTCGATTGTCTCTTACATGTTTTCCCGAAGGTTCGGGTTGGGTAGCCATCGCGCGTAGGAGGCGATCAAAGCGCTGCATGATTTTGCTGTTTAGCATGGCGTTCTATCCCAGGGAATTCCTAAATGCATCAATGCGCTGCCGGGTTTGAGCGAGCCAGTTGCGAAAGGCACTATCGCTGTTTAGAAGATTTTGCAGCGATGGCCTCATATTTCCCATCATCTGGGCAATCAGTCTTTGATCATTATATTTGCGGGCAAGTTCCATTGTGGAAATTCTGTCACGAAATTCATTTACACTTCTCTGTAATATGGAAAGCGGATTGGTGTTCACATCTAGCGAAAGCTGCAAAATTGTTTTCATTTCGTGGGCATATGTTTTCTGCTTTTCCATGAATCCGTCGTCATCAAATAGAGACCGACTAAAAACGGAAGTGGAATTTGTCAATGCATCAAGTTGTCCTTTTAACGCGATGATGTCAGGGGTCCTCTGTTGTCCCACATCGATAACTTGTTGGTTCCATGTAGCGACGAACGTTTGGGTTTTTCTAACGATGTCATCAGCATTGGTGTTAAGTATTGCCGAAAGGTCCGTGAGAGCATCCGCTAATTCGTCTTTGTTTCGTTGAGAATAGAACTTTCGCGGCGGCGTAACAGTTGTTGGTTGCGCTATTGCCGGTGCTTTTGGCGAGGGAAAAGCGGAGTGTAGCCCGAGACCGTAGGAGGCACCGGCAATAGCGAGCGCGGCGATTACAAGACAAGGCACTATGAAATACCACGATGCCATGCCAAGCTGTCCGGAGGCCCTTTGTCGGCGGTGCCAACTGATAGTCCATGCTATCGTCACGGCCACCGCTATGGCGAGGCCGCTCATTCCGGTGGGCGTAAGTAGCTCGGCCACCCAACTGGCGAGCAGGTTGGCAATAAAATCCCAGACAAACGGCACTCGCGTGTCTCCTTCAGCCAGATCCCAGGGCTAGTAGGGGCACGCGCGAAAATATCACAGCATTGGTAATTGTTCCAGGGGGATATATAGGGACCATCCAACTTGAGAACAAAACAGGAACAATGTAAAATGCGGCTATGTGGAGTGCGACAAAGCACCACGATGCATGGAGTCTGAGGCAGGACAGCACACTTGCGCGTGATATGTGCCGCGTTCGGAATGCAAAGTTTACGACGTTGAGTGCGTCATCTACGCTTGCATGATTCGCAGTGGGACGGGCTTGATGATGAAGCACAGTCACGAGTTTCGTGATCCCATTCACACGTTCATCTCGATGCGGACAGACGAGCGCAACATCGTAGATTCGCGGCCATTCCAGCGACTCCGACACATCCATCAACTTGCCATGACGTATCTCGTATATCCGGGCGCCACGCATAAGCGATTCGAACATTCGCTTGGAGTAATGCATCTCGCATCACGAATTTTCGACGTTGTGACTGCTGCGAATAACATCATAGATGAAAGCGTACGGCGAATTTTTCCGGATGATGACACCAAACGCTATTGGAAATCAGTGCTGCGTGCGGCCGCGCTCTGTCACGATCTCGGTCATCTTCCTTTTTCTCACGTAGGTGAAAAGAATCTACTTCCAGATGGCTTTGATCATGAGAAGCTAACGAAAGATATCATCTACAGCCCGGAGATGGAGGATATCTGGAAGGCAATGAAGCCGCCACTGCAGAGCGATGACATCATAAAATTGGCCGTCGGCCCTGAAAAGGCGGAACCGCTGGAATTAGATAGTTGGGAATCAATACTCGCAGAAATCATCGTTGGTGACGCCTTTGGTGCCGATCGTATGGATTACCTCCTGCGTGACTCTTTTCATGCCGGTGTTGAATACGGTAAGTTTGATCACAACCGGCTAATCGAAACGCTCCGTATTCTGCCCTCCGCACATGTAGGAAGTGACGAACCCGCGCTTGGGCTGGAGTCGGGTGGATTGGAATCCTCTGAAGGACTGATGGTTGCTCGTCATTTTATGTATCAACAGGTGTATTTTCACCATATACGTCGTATCTATGACATACACTTGAAGGATTTTCTTCAAAGCTGGCTACCGGAAAAGAAATTCCCCATAAGGGTAGAACGGCATCTCAAGATCACTGATGCCGAAGTGTTGGCCGCAATACGTAAATCATACGCTTCCCCCAAGGGGTCAAATTACCTGCTAGCAAAGCGGCTGGAATGCCGGGAGCATTTTCGTAGATTTTATTCTGCTTTGCCGGGAGACAAGCAAGGGGGCAAACTCCGGCCAGGCGAAGTGATCGCGAAGGCAGCAGAACAGAAGTTCGGCTCAGATGCGATTCGCTATGACCGCGTTCCACCAAAGATTTCCGCACCGAATTTTCCTGTTAGAAGATATGACGGAAAAATTGAATCTTCGCTGAAGCTCTCGCTCATTCTTGAGAAGCTTCCGGTCGTAGAAATAGAAACCGTCTACTGCGACAAGGCGATTTTCGACGACGCAGAGAAATGGCGAGATGAGAACGCTGCCAAACTTCTGAGCTTGCAATAGGAGGGGGATCGTGGAACGTTTGTCATATAGCCTCAAATGTGTGGTGATTTTGGATCTCATAAAGAGACTCCGCGATAACGGAAGTTGGTGCGGAGAAACCCATGTTCAGAAGGCAATGTTTATTGCGCAGGATTTGGCTAATGCCAACTTTGGCTACAAATATATAATGTACAAGCATGGCCCTTATTCATTTGATCTGACAAACGAACTAGCAGGAATGCGCGCGGCCAAGATTATCGATTTCGAATTTCGTCGAGCGGAATATGGTCCAAGTATTTTTATGACAGCGTTCGGGGATCGAATCTACAGCCTCCATGAGGAAGAAATTCAGCGCTTCAAGAAAATCAACGGATTTGTTGCTGACTGGCTTTCTGCGAGTGACGTCAAACATTTGGAGAGGCTTGCAACCGCGTATTTTATCACTAGCAAAAATCCTCGCATGCCAGTTTTGGAGCGGGCGAAGAAGATAAATCTGCTTAAGCCACACGTTGATATTATTTCAGCTGAGGAAGCTGTACGAACCGTGGACCAGAAAAAAGAGGAAGCTAAACGTCAACTGACAATTGCAGCATAATGTTCAGCGTTGAGCATTACTCTAGCAAACCCTGTCATCCATCCAGCAGCTTCGTCACCAACGTATCGATGCGCTTGGCGATGCCGGCGGCGGCGAGGGCCTCGCGCACGCGGCGGCGGGCGGTCTGGAAGTGGAGATTGTCAGGAATTACGACTTTGGCTGCGACTTTTTCCGCTTCGGCGCCAGCAGCGGCAAGCTCGGCGTGCGGCGCGTTCTTGGTGTCGAAGCGCGGAATCGGCAGCGTGAACATCACCTTGTCGAAATCGCGCGCGCCCCATTGGCCACGAGCTTGGCGAGCGACGATTCTTTTTCTTGCCGCCTCGCCGTTCAATGTAGTGACCAAGTATCGACCTTCATCCGCAGAATTTATCGACATTCAATAATTGGTATGTTCAATTATTGCTCGGTCATCGTTGAGAGTTGTCGCGCATGGCAATGGACCTGAAGCCGCGTAGACAATTCGGTTTGGCGAGACCGCGCGGGCGTTTGGCCACATTGAAACGAGGACGCATCAGAATCGCTCATTCGGCGGCTTCGGCGGTGGCAAACCCGCCGGCGGCGCACGCGAGAAACGCGCGCAGCGCGCTGGAGGCGAAGCCCTCGCGGCGGCGGATGAAGACCGTATCCACCACCGCGTCCGCCCGCGGCAGTTTATGCACGCTGACGCGCCCGTTCCCGCCCGTTTTGCCGACCAGGGCCCGCGGCAATAGGCTAATTCCAAGTCCGGCGCCGACGCAGCCGAAGATCGCCTCCAGCGTGCCAAACTCCAACTGGCGTTGCACCGCGATGCCGCGGCGCGCCAGAAATGCTTCGAGCATTTGCCGGTAGGAACAACCGGCGCGGAGCACGACGGTTCGCACCTCGCCGGCCTTCAGCACCGTGTCAAGGGACGGAATATGCGGCGCCGCCAGCACGACCAGCTCCTCACGAAACATCACCTGCTCCTCCAGCGCCGGATGAGCCACCGGACCGCAGACAAAGGCCCCGTCAAGCCGCTGCTCCAACACCTCGCCGATCAACTCGCGGGTCGTGGCGGTGTGCAGCACCAGATCGACCTCGGGATTGTCCGTCGCATATTGCGCCAGGAGCGGCGTCAGGCGCAGCGCGGCGGTCGTTTCCAGTGACCCGATGGCGAGCACGCCGCGCGGCGCGCCGTCGTCGCGAGCCGCCCGCCGTGCATCGGCCAAGAGCCGGGCCGCCCGGTCCGCATAGGGCAGCAGGCGCCGTCCCGCGGGCGTGAGCGAAACACCGCGGCCGTGCCGCTCAAACAGCGCGCAGCCGATATCCGCCTCCAGCGCCTTGATATGAGCCGTAACGTTGGATTGCACGGTATGCAGCTCAACGGCCGCTCTCTTCATGCCGCCCGTGCGCGCCACCGCTTCGAAGATTTTCAGATCGCTCGTATCCATCGCGGCCTCCTCTGATATCTTGAAAACTGATCGATTATATCTCAAGTAATCGTTTTTCAAAATCGTCCTGTTGCCATATCCCTGCGGCCATGCAGGCTCAAGCCAACCCCGCCGGTGATGCCGAACGTCGTCGAACGGAAGCCATTTTGACCGCGCTTGGCGGGTCGATCGCCTTGGCCGCCGCGCTCGGTATCGGCCGGTTCGTCTACACGCCGATCCTGCCGCCGATGGTCGAGGCGCTGGGGCTCACCACATCGGCCGCCGGCCTGATCGCTTCCGCCAATTTTCTCGGCTATTTGATCGGCGCCCTGGTCGTGGCGATGCCGATCCTGCGCGGCTCTCGACGGCTCTGGCTGCTCGGCGCGCTCGTCGTCAGCGCGATGACGACCGGCGGCATGGGTTTGACGCGGACGCTGGCGCTGTTCTTGATCCTGCGTTTCGCCGGCGGCGCCGCGAGCGCCTTTGTGCTCATTCTGACAACGGCCTTGGTGCTGGAGCGGCTCGCTGAGACCGGCCACGTCGGCTTGACCTCGCTGTGCTTCGCCGGAGTCGGAATCGGCATCGCCGTTTCCGCCGTGCTCGTGGCGGCGATGCTGAACGCCGGCGCGTCTTGGGACTCGCTGTGGCTCGCGAGCGGCGCCCTGTCGCTCGTGGCCGCGCTGGCGGTGGCGGCGCTGCTGCCGAGCCGCACGATGCCGCCGCGACCCGGCAACGGCCAAGCGCGACCGGCGACCGATCGCGGCTTGATTCGCCTCGTCGCCGCTTACGGCCTTTTCGGCTTCGGCTACGTGATTACGGCCACCTTCCTGGTCGCGATCGTGCGCAGCGCGCCGACAATTCGCGCGCTGGAACCGGTGATCTGGGTCCTGTTCGGCCTCGCGGCCGCACCCTCCGTCGCGGTGTGGACGCGAATCGCAACGGCGCTTGGCATGTCCCGGACGTTTGCGCTGGCTTGCGTGATCGAGGCGGCCGGCGTGGCGGCGAGCGTTGCCTGGCCAAGCGAATTCGGCGCCTTCGTCGCGACCGTCCTGGTCGGCGGGACATTCATGGGCCTGACGGCTCTCGGCCTCTGGCGCGCCCGCGCGCTGGCGCGGGGCGATCCGCGCCGCGTCCTCGCCTCTATGACCGGCGCATTTGGCTTCGGCCAAATCGTCGGTCCGGCATTCGCCGGCGTGGTGTCGGACCGGTTGGGCAGCTTCACCGTGCCATCGATGACCGCGGCGATCGCTCTGCTTGCGGCTGCGGCTCTTGCGTCCGGATGATGTCCGCCGGCCGGGATCGAAATCGCCTCACGCCGCCTTGTTGACCTGCTCGCGGGCATAACCGGCGGTGGACGCGTAGCCGCGCACGATCGCCTTGCGCTGCTCGAACGAGAGCACGTCGTCGATGTTGCTGAAACCGTCCGGCGCCCGTTCTTCGACCGCGTCGATGACGCCCTCCGGGCCGCCGCGGCGATTCATGCGCACGATCTCCGCGGTCATCGGCAGCCGCGCCTGCTCATAAAGCCACAGCGCGTGCACCGCATGCTCGCCGTCCGTGAGCCGGTCGGCGAGGAAGCGCGCGTCGAGGATCGCCTGCGAGGCGCCGTTCGAGCCCACCGGATACATCGGATGCGCCGCGTCGCCGAGCAAAGTGACGCGGCCGTGGCTCCAGCGCGGCAACGGATCGCGGTCGCACATCGGATATTCCCAAAACTCGTTGGTCGCCTCGATCAGGGCGCGCGCATCCACATACGGGAGACGGAAGCGTTGCACGTGCGGCATCAGATCCTCGAAGCGGCCCGGCCGCGACCAATCCTGCTTCTGCGGGATCGGCATGGAGGCGTCGCCGACCCGGCCGACCACCGCCCAGTTGGTCAGCCGCCGCTCCGGCCGCGACCCTTCGGCGATCGGATAGATGACGAGCTTGGCGGCAAGCCCGCCGGCGATCACCATCGAGCGCCCGGTCAAAAAGGCCGGCCACTCGACGGTGCCGCGCCATAGCATCAGGCCGTTCCAGCGCGGCGGGCCCTCATTGGGATAAAATTTTTCGCGGACCAGCGAATGGATGCCGTCGGCGCCAATAAGCGCGTCGCCGCGCGCGGTCGCCCGATGCGCGCCGCCGCGGTCGAAGAAATAGGCGGTGACGCTGGCGTCGTCCTCGGTGAACGAGCCGAGGCGGCAATTGAGATGGATGCGCGACTCGCCGAGCCGCGCGCGCACCGCCTGGTAGATCACGCCCTGGAGCCGGCCGCGGTGGATCGAGAATTGCGGCACGTCGTAGCCGGCGTCGAGCCCGCGCGGCTCGCGCCAGATCTCCTGACCGAACCGGTTGGTGTAGAACAGCTCGTAGGTGCGGATCGCGACCGCGTCGAGGCGCTCAAGGAGGCCAAGCTCGGCCAGTTCCTTGATGGCATGCGGCAGCGTATTGATGCCCACGCCGAGTTCGCGGATCGCGTCCGCCTGCTCGAAGATTTCACAGTCGATGCCGCGCGCATGCAGCATCAGCGCCGTTGTGAGCCCGCCGACGCCGGCCCCCGCGATAATGACCTTCATGACCGAATCCCCACGCCTTCCCCTCCCGTCCTTCCCGGCAGAAGGGGAGGGCAGGAGAGGGCGCGGCCAGTGTGCCGCGGACAAGCAAAAATGCAATGATTTGCCGCCGGAATGGTTATGGCGGCCGGCGCCGTGCGTCAGCGGTTCGCCGACCGCTCGCGAACGAAGTTGATGATCGCGGAGAAATCGAAGGCGGCGTGACCTGCTTGCGCGAAGTGCTGGTAAATCTCGGCGGCATGCGCCCCGAGCGCGGTCGCGGCCTTGACCGATTGCGCGGCCTCGCGGGCGAGATTGAGATCCTTCAGCATCAAGGCGGCGGCGAAGCCCGCTTTGTAGCCGTTGTTCGCCGGGCTTGCCGGCACCGGCCCCGGCACTGGGCAATAGCTGGTCAGCGACCAGCATTGCCCGGAAGACGCCGAGGCGACATCGAACAGGGCCTGATGCGACAGGCCGAGCTTCTCGCCCAGAACGAACGCCTCGCTTACCGCGATCATGGAGACGCCGAGGATCATGTTGTTGCAGATTTTCGCCGCCTGGCCATTCCCCGCCTCGCCGCAATGCACGACGCGCTTGCCCATGCGCTCCAGGAGCGGCTTGCCGCGCGCGAACGCGTCCGCGGCGCCGCCGACCATGAAGGTGAGCGTTGCCGCCTTGGCGCCGCCGACGCCGCCGGAAACCGGAGCGTCGAGCGATGCGACGCCGCGCCCGGCCGCGAGCGCGTGCGCCTTGCGCGCGCTCGCCACGTCGATGGTCGAGCAATCGATGAACAGCGCCCCCTTCTTCGCGGCCGGCAGCACGTCGGTCCACACCGAGAGGACGTGCTCGCCCGCGGGCAGCATGCTGACGACGATCTCCGCGTCCGCGACCGACCGCTTGGCGCTCGCGGCAATCTCAACTCCGGCTGCAGCTGCAGCCTGGCGCGAAGCCGGCACCAGATCGAAGCCCACGACCCGTTCGCCCGACTTGACGAGATTGGCGGCCATGGGCGCGCCCATGTTCCCCAAACCGATGAATCCGATGGTCGGCATGTGCGTTCTCTTTCAATCCTCGAAACTCAGCTCCAGCCCGCCGAGCGGACGAAAATGACGGTCGACGATAGCCGTCGTGACGTCTTCGAGCTTGTCCGGGCGCCAATGCGGATTGCGGTCCTTGTCGATGATGGTGGCGCGGATGCCTTCGATGAAGTCATGGCCGGCGATGCAGGCGAGAGCGATCCGGTAATCCTGCTGGAAGCTCTGCTCGACGCGCGCGAATGATACCGCCGCACGAATGTTTCGCAATGCGACCTTGAGCGAGGTGGGCGACTTCGTCCGCACGCCGGCGAGCGCCGCCTGCGCCTCATCGGCGCCGTCCGCGCGCAGTCGATCGATGATGCCGTCAACGTCGTTGGCGCCGAAGCAGCCGTCGATCCATCTCCGTGCCGCGGACAGCCGGTCGGGGCCGGGCGAAACCGACATGTCCTGCAGTCGGGCCCGCACGTCGTGCGCCGTGCGACAATCGGCGAGAGCCGAAGGAATGTCGGCAAGCCTCGCCGCGGGAACGGTGACGTCGGCAAGGCCGCAATAGATTGCATCCGCCGCGCCCAGGCGATTGCCGGTCAGCGCCAGATAAGTGCCGACATGCCCGGGCGCGCGCGCCAACAGATAGGATACGCCGACATCGGGAAAGAAGCCGATCCCGACTTCCGGCATGGCGATTGCGGAGCGCTCGGTCACGACGCGGTGCGCGGCGTGCGCCGAGAGGCCGACGCCGCCTCCCATCACCGTGCCGTCCATGACCGCGACCACCGGCTTCGGATAGCGCGCGATCAATGCGTCCAGACGGTATTCGCTCGCCCAGAACTGCGCCCCGAACGGCGTCCCGGCCTTCGCCGCATCGTAGAGCGCGCGCAGGTCGCCGCCGGCACAAAATCCGCGCTCGCCGGCGCCGTCCAGGAGCACCGCGCCGACATCGGGGTCCGCGGCCCACGATCGCAGCAACGCCGTCATGGTGACGGCCATGTCCAGCGTCAGCGCGTTCAATGCCACCGGCCGGTTCAGGGTGATCCGCCGCAGCGCCCGCTCCGCTCGAACGACGACATCGCCGTCGTGAAGAACCGCTGCGCTCATCGCCCGACCAGGCTTCTGGCCACGATGAGGCGCATGATCTCGTTCGTGCCTTCGAGAATCTGGTGCACGCGCAAATCGCGCACGATCTTCTCGATGCCGTATTCGCTGAGGTAGCCGTAGCCGCCATGCAGTTGCAGCGCCTGATTGGCGACGTCGAAGCAGGTGTCGGTGACGAAGCGCTTGGCCATGGCGCAAAGCGCGGTGGCGTTCGCGTCGTCGCGGTCGAGCGCCGCGGCCGCGCGCCAGAGGAACGCGCGCGCCGCTTCGAGCCCGGTCGCCATGTCGGCGAGGCGGAATTGCAGGGCCTGGAATTCATCGAGACGTTTGCCGAAAGCGCGGCGCTCCTTCATGTAGGCGAGCGTCTTGTCGAGCGCCGTTTGCGCGCCGCCAAGCGAGCAGGCGGCGATGTTGAGCCGGCCGCCGTCAAGCCCGGCCATGGCGATCTTGAAGCCGATGCCTTCCTCGCCAAGCCGGTTGCCGGCCGGGACGCGGACGGTCTCGAACATGACGGCGCGGGTCGGCTGGGCATTCCAGCCCATCTTGCGTTCGTTCGCACCGAGCGAGATGCCCGGCGTATCGCCCGGCACGACGAAGGTCGAAATCCCGGACGGCCCGGCGCCGCCGGTGCGCGCCATCACCACATAGAGGTCGCCGGCGCCGGCGCCGGAGATGAATTGCTTCTGCCCGTTGAGCACGTAATGATCGCCGTCACGCTCGGCGCGCGTGGCAAGCGCCGCCGCATCCGAGCCCGCGCCCGGCTCGGTCAGGCAATAGCTGGCGAGAAGCTCCATGGTGCACAGCTTCGGCAACCATGTCCGCCGCTGCTGCTGCGACCCGTAGGTGTCGATCATCCAGGCGGCCATGTTGTGGATCGACATGTAGGCCGCCACGGTGGGACATCCGGTCGCAAGCGCCTCGAAGATCAAAGCCGCGTCCAGCCGCGACAGTCCCGAGCCGCCCACGTCCTCGGCAATGTATACCCCGCCCATGCCGAGGCCGGCGGCCCGGCGCATCTCGGCCACGGGAAAGTGCTTGGTTTCGTCCCAGGCCAGCGCGTTTGGCGCAAAGACTTCGCCGGCGAAGGCGCGGGCCATGTCGCGGACCGCGATCTGGTCCGGATCGAGGGAGAACCGGTGTGAAACGGCTGAGGAGGGATCGAGCATGGGGTGTTGCCCAGCCGGCCAGCCAGCGAGAGCCCGGAAGACCCCTGGGAGTTACGACCAAAGATGATTGAGCTTAACCTGTGAATAGCATTGTCGTTTTCGCCCAGCAATGCGAGAATTCAGTGGTCCGGTTGGGCGAATACCCATTATCCTGATGATCCTCATGTGGGGCGACGGAGGGCGGTTGCGCACTGTTGCGGGGGCAGGGCGCCTTGCCGGGGTGGCGCGGCGCCCCCTTCGTACAATGCGCCGACGTCATCCGTTGCCAATCGGTGCGTTTTTTCGCTACGCATTTTCCTGCAAGTAGCGCTGGAGCAAGCCCGTGTCGTCAATCAATCCCGCCCTGGATACGATGCCCAAGCTCCTGATCCACAATGCCGGCGTGATCGGCGGGCGACCGGCGATCCGCCACAAGGACTTCGGGATTTGGCAGACCTGGACGTGGTCGGAGATGCTCGAGGAGGTTCGCGCTTTCTCGGTCGGGCTCGACGAACTGGGATTAAAGCGCGGCGACAAGTTCGCCATCATCGGCGGCAACCGCCCGCGACTCTATTGGGCGATCTGCGCCGGGCAGGCGCTCGGCGCCGTGCCGGTGCCGGTCTATGCCGACGCCGTGGCCGAGGAGATGGCCTATGTGCTGGCGCACGCCGAGGTGACGCTGGCCGTGGTCGAGGACCAGGAGCAGGTCGACAAGATCATCGCGATCTCCGATCGGCTGCCGCAGCTCGGGCGCGTGGTCTATGACGAGCCCCGCGGCCTCAAGGATTACGACCACGCCCGCTTGATCGCGTTCGAGGACGTGCAACGCCTCGGCCGCAAGAAGCTCGCCGGCGACGCCGGGTGCTTGCGGCAATGGGAGGCGGCGGTTGCCGCGGGCAAGGGCGGCGATCTCAGCATCATCCTCTACACGTCGGGAACGACCGGCCGTCCCAAGGGGGTGATGCTCACTTATGAGAACGCCATCGTCTCCGCGCGCAACGCCAACGCCTTCGACAATCTCGGCCGGGACGAGGAGGTGATCGCCTATCTGCCGCTGGCATGGATCGGCGATCACATTTTTTCTTACGTCCAATCCTATGTCGCCGGCTATTGCGTCAATTGCCCGGAGACGCCGGACACGGTGGTCGAGGATCGGCGCGAGATTGGCACGACCTACGCGTTCGCGCCGCCCCGGGTCTATGAGAACACGTTGACATTGACGATGGTGCGGATGGCGGACGCCGGCGCGTTCAAGCGCAAGCTGTTCGATTTCTTCATCGCGGTGGCGCGGCGCTGGGGCGAGAAGATCCTCAATCGCGAGAAAGTGCCGCTGGGCGCCCGGGCGCTCTACGGCATCGGCAACCTTCTGGTCTACGGGCCGCTCAAGAACCGGTTCGGGCTGTCGCGCATCCGCGTCGCCTATACCGCCGGCGAGGCGATCGGCCCGGAAATCTTCCGCTTCTGGCGCGCCGTCGGCCTCAATCTGAAACAGCTCTACGGACAGACCGAGGCGTCGGTCTATGTCACCGCGCAGCCGGACGGCGAGATCGACGCCGAGACCGTCGGCAAGCCCACGCCCGAGGTCGAGGTCAAGATCGCCGAGAATGGCGAGGTTCTGTTTCGCTCTCCCGGCGTGTTCGTCGGCTACTACAAGGATCCGGACAAGACGGCCGAGGTGCGCACGCCGGACGGCTGGGTGCGGACCGGAGATGCCGGATTCTTCGATTCCAAGACCGGCCACTTGAAGATCATCGATCGCGCCAAGGACGTCGGCCGGCTCAACGACGGCACGCTGTTGGCGCCGAAATATGTCGAGAACAAGCTCAAGTTCTATCCGAACATCCGCGAGGCGGTGGCGATCGGCGCCGGCCGCGATTTCGTCTGTGCCATGGTCAACATCGACCTGACCGCGGTGGGCAGCTGGGCCGAGCGGAACAACGTCGTCTACAGCTCGTATCAGGAGCTCGCCGGCCATCCGCGGGTCTACGACATGATCGCGCAGCACATCGACGAGGTGAATCGGTCGTTGGCTGAGGAGGGGGTCATGGCCGGCGCCCAGATCCGGCGCTTCCTCGTGCTGCACAAGGAGCTTGATGCGGACGACGGCGAACTCACGCGCACGCAAAAAATAAGGCGCGGCTTCATCACCGAGCGCTACGCTCCCCTGGTCGAGGCGCTCTACGGCGGGGCGACGACGGCGGATATCTCGACGGAAGTCACCTTCGAGGACGGGCACAAGGGCGCCATCGCGGCGCGCGTGGCGATCCGCGACATGAAACCTTATGCCGCGCGCGCCGCGAAGATGGAGCGCGCGGCATGAGAGCGCCCTCCTCGCGCGAGGTGAGGCTCGGCGAGGCGCTGCTCGCGGTGGAGAACGTTTCGCTCGCGTTCGGCGGCGTGCGCGCGCTGACCGACGTGTCGTTCGACATCCGCAAGGGCGAGATCCGCGCCATCATCGGGCCGAACGGCGCCGGCAAGACCTCCATGCTCAACGTCATCAACGGCTTCTACCCGCCGAATACGGGGCGCATCACGTTCAAGGGCGAGGCGCGCACAACCATGCGGCCCTATGCCGCGGCATTGGGCGGCATCGCGCGCACGTTCCAGAATTTGGCGCTGTTTCGGGGAATGACCACGCTCGACAACATCATGGCCGGGCGCGCGCTCAAGATGCATCGCGGCTTCTTTTGGCAGCTCATCCGCCACGGTCCCGCGCTGCGCGAAGAGGTCGAGCATCGGCGCCGGGTCGAGGAGATCATCGACTTTCTCGAGATCGCGGCCATCCGCAAGGTCCAGGTCGGGCGCCTGCCCTACGGCCTGCAAAAACGGGTGGAGCTTGGTCGCGCCCTCGCCATGGAGCCGGACCTCCTGCTGCTCGACGAGCCGATGGCCGGCATGAACCTCGAAGAGAAGGAGGACATGTCGCGGTTCATCCTCGACGTCAACCAGCAATACGGCACGACGATCGCCTTGATCGAGCACGACATGGGCGTAGTCATGGATCTGTCCGATCGCGTCGTCGTGCTCGATTACGGCCGCAAAATCGCGGACGCCACGCCCGATGAGGTCAAGTGCGACAAGAACGTGATCCGGGCCTATTTGGGCGAGCCGCACGGGATCAGCGCATGACCTCGCGCGTCGCCGCGGCCGCGTCTTTCCGCGCCGGCGTCGCGCCGGCGCCGCGCCCACCCGCGGCGAGGTAGCGCGCGCATGGATATCCTCTACAAAATCTTCATCGATCCATTCGTGCAGATGGGCACGGCGCCGGACCTGCTGGTGCAGACGCTGTGGGACGGCCTCGTCGCCGGCGTGCTTTATGCGCTGATCGCGCTCGGCTTCGTCCTTATTTTCAAGGCCTCCGGCGTGTTCAATTTCGCCCAAGGGATCATGGTCGTGTTCGCCGCGCTGACGCTGGTCGGCCTGCACGAGCACGGCGTGCCCGCCTTCGTCGCGCTCGGCCTCACCGTGCTGGTCATGTTGGTGTTGGCGGTCGGGGTCGAGCGGCTGATGCTGAGGCCGCTGGTCAACCAATCGAGCATCATCCTGTTCATGGCTACGTTCGGCCTCACCTATTTCCTCATCGGCGCCGGCCAGATCGTATTCGGCGGCAGTCCCAAGGTGATGATCGCGAGCGACCTCTTTCTCCCGAGCGGCGCCATCGAATTCAAGGGGCTCGGCGGTTTCGTTTCGCTGCAGAAGATCGATATCGCGGCCGTGATCATCGCCTCGGTCATGGTTGGGGTGCTGGCGGTCTTCTTCCAGCGGACCCGGATCGGCCGGGCGCTGCGCGCGGTCGCCGACAGCCACCAGGCGGCGTTGTCGGTCGGCATCTCGCTCGAGCAGATCTGGGTCATCGTGTGGTTCGCCGCCGGCGTCGTCGCCATTGCCACCGGCATTTTGTGGGGAGCCCGTTCGGAAGTGTCCTTTGCGCTGCAGATCATCGCGCTCAAGGCGCTGCCGGTGCTGGTCCTCGGCGGGCTCACCTCGATCCCGGGCGCCATCGTCGGCGGGCTGATCATCGGGATCGGCGAGAAACTCGGCGAATTCTATTGGGGACCGCTGCTCGGCGGCGGGATCGAGAACTGGCTCGCCTATGTGATCGCGCTCGGCGTCCTGGTGTTCCGGCCGCAGGGCTTGTTCGGCGAAAAGATCATCGAGCGGATCTGACGATGCTCTATCGCGAAGTCGGCCAATACAAAACCAGTTACGCCGCCGATATGGCGATATTCCCGATCCTGCAGGACCGCATCGGTCTGGCGGCCATTCTGTTGATCGCGTTCGTCGTGATTCCGCTCGTCGGCCACGACTTCCTGCTCAACACGGTGATGATTCCCTTCTTGATTTTCACTCTTGCTGCGATCGGGCTGAACCTGCTGACCGGGTATACCGGGCTCCTTTCCCTCGGCACCGGCGGGTTCATGGGAGTCGGCGCCTATGCCTGCCTGAAGCTGACGACGATCTTCCCGCACGTGAACATCGTCATCTGGGTTCTCGCGTCGGGACTGTTCTCCGCTGCGGTCGGCGTGCTGTTCGGCCTGCCTTCGCTGCGCATCAAGGGATTCTATCTGGCGGTGGCGACGCTGGCCGCGCAATTCTTCCTCGAATGGTGCTTCATCCGCATCCCCTGGCTCTACAATTACAGCGTTTCGGGGGCGATCGAGGTGCCGTTGCGCACGCTGATGGGTATCCCGGTCACCGGTCCAACCGCAACGTCCCTGACGCGCTATCTGATCGTCCTGAGCATCGTTGTCGTGATGACCTGGGTTGCCTCGAACCTCGTCCACGGCCGTATCGGCCGGACGTGGATGGCGGTCCGCGACATGGACCTCGCCGCCGAGCTGGTCGGGATCAGGCTCCTTCGCGCCAAGCTGCTCGCCTTTGCCGTCTCCTCGTTCTATTGCGGGGTCGCGGGCGCCATGATGGTGTTCCTGTGGTACGGCGGCGCCGAAGCGGAAGTCTTCGCCATAGACCAGAGCTTTCTTGTGCTGTTCATGGTGATCATCGGCGGACTCGGAACCCTGACCGGATCGTTTTTCGGCGCCGCCCTGATCTACATTTTGCCGATAGTGCTGCGGGAAATCCCCGCGGCGCTCGGCCTGCCGGTCCATCCGTCAACGGTGGAGCAACTGACATTCGTGATCGTCGGGGTGCTGATCATCGTATTCCTGGCGCTCGAGCCCAACGGGCTTGCGCGGCTTTGGCAGATCGGTAAACAGAAGCTGAGGGTATGGCCCTTTCCTTACTGATGGTGCACACTCCCTCCAATTCCCATTCCGGCCGACCGGCCGGCTCGGGAGTCCTCGTTCCTGTTGATGAGATCGGGGACCAACACGGACGCGCCGGTTGAGCGCCGGCGCAAAATCAAGGGAGACACGGCTATGCGTCTGAAGCATCTTGCTCTCGGCTTGGCGGTCGTGACGGCGGCGCCGGCCGCGGCCGCGACGGCACAGGCGGCGGACGGCCTTTACGTTCCGCTATTCACCTATCGGACCGGCCCCTATGCCGGCTCGGGGATACCCGTCAGCAACGGCTTGGCGGATTATCTCAACATGCTCAACGCGCGCGACGGCGGCATCGGCGGCGTTCCTATCATCGTCGATGAGTGCGAGACTGGCTATGACACCAAGAAGGGCGTCGAATGCTACGATTCCGTGAAGGGCAAAAACCCCGTCATCATCAATCCATTTTCCACCGGGATCACGCTGCAACTGATCCCCAAGGCGGCGGTCGACAAGGTTCCGATTTTGTCGATGGCCTACGGCCTTTCCGCCTCGGCCGACGGCAATCTCTTCCCCTGGATATTCAATCCGCCTGACACCTATTGGGACGGCGCGGCGGCGTTCATAAGGCACGCGGCCGACGTCGAGGGCGGCTTTGACAAGCTCAAGGGCAAGACCATCGGCCTCGTCCATCTCGATGCACCTTACGGCAGGGAGCCCATCCCGTTGCTCCAGGCGCTCGCCAAGGATTACGGCTTCACGCTCAAGCTCTATCCCGTGCCCGGCGCGCAGATGCAGAACCAGACCGCGCTCTGGCTCGACGTGCGGCGCGACCGCCCCGACTGGATTTATCTGCAAGGCTGGGGCGCCATGAATCCGACCGCAATCAAGGAAGCGGCCAAGATCGGCTTCCCGATGAACCGGCTGGTCGGCGTGTGGTGGTCGGGCAGCGACGACGATGCGCGTCCGGCGGGCGCGGCGGCCAAGGGCTACTCTTCGCTCGACATCAACGCGGTCGGCTCGAACTTCCCGGCCATTCAGGACATCATCAAATACGTGGTCGACAAGGGCAAGAGCCAGGTCGCGTCGAAGGACAAGGTGGGCGAAAACTTCTACGACCGCGGCGTTATGATGGCGGTTCTCTCCGCCGAGGCGATCCGCACGGCGCAGAAGTTGACCGGCAAGAAGCAAGTCACCGGCGAAGACGTGCGCCGCGGCCTCGAGAGCCTCAACATCACCGCCGCGGGTTGGAAAGCGCTGGGCTTGGAAGGCTTCGCCGGACCGATCCATCTGAGCTGCGCCGACCACAATGGGCACGACGCCGTCGCTCTCGTCCAATGGGATGGCACCAAGTGGGAAAAGCAGCCCGGCATGATCGAGCCGATCAAGGACAAGGTCCTGCCGTTGATCCAAAGCGCGGCCGAGGATTACGTGAAGGCCAACGCCGGCTGGCCGAAGCGGACCGAGGCTTGCGACAAGTCGTCGTGAGCTGACGCGTCGTTCCGGATCGCCACCGATCTCGGGTTGACCCGAGATCGGCACCTGAAGGTCCAAGTCGGCGACAGCCGACGTGGATGGCGGCGATCCGGAATCCTTATTTGCGGACGGTGATGATGGATTCCGGGCTGCTCGCGGAGTTTATCATCGGGCCGGCCGCTTCGGGCCGGACCCATTGGCTCGGCCCCGGCATGACGCCGCAGAATCGACGTCCCGCCGTTAGCGAGCGAGCACAGAGGGTGCGGCCATGACCGCTGTCAAACCGATGACGCCCGCGCCGTCGGCCACGGCGGCTGCGGCGGCGATTCTCACGCTCAACAATATCGAGGTGGTCTACGACCGCGTCATCCTCGTGCTCAAGGGCGTGTCGCTTTCGGTGTCCAAGGGCGGGATCGTGGCGCTGCTCGGCGCCAACGGCGCCGGCAAGACCACCACGCTCAAGGCGATTTCCAATCTCCTGCATTCCGAGCGCGGCGAAGTGACCAAAGGAGCGATTACGTTCGACGGCGCCGAAGTGCAGGCGCTGTCACCGAACGAGCTGGTGAAGCGCGGCTGCATCCAGGTGATGCAAGGCCGGTTCTGCTTCGACCATCTGACGATCGAGGAGAATCTGCTCAGCGGGGCCTTTACCCGCCGCGACGGTAAGGCCGCGATCCGGGCCGATCTCGACAAGGTCTATAATTATTTTCCGCGCCTTGCCGAGCGGCGCCGCGCCATGGCGGGCTACACCTCGGGCGGCGAGCAGCAGATGTGCGCGATCGGGCGCGCCCTGATGTCGCGGCCGAAGATGATCCTGCTCGACGAGCCTTCCATGGGATTGGCGCCGCAAGTCGTGGACGAGATCTTCACGATCATGAAGAACCTCAACGAGAGCGAAGGCGTATCCTTCCTGCTCGCGGAGCAGAACGTCAACATGGCGCTCAAATATGCCGGCTACGGCTACATCCTGGAGAACGGACGCGTCGTGCTCGACGGGACCGCGGCCGCGCTCGGCGAGAACGAGGACGTCAAGGAGTTCTATCTCGGCGTCGCCGAAGGCAAGCGCAAATCGTTCCGCGAAGGCAAACACTACAAGCGCCGCAAACGCTGGCTGGCGTGACCGCCAGCGCCGTTGCGAGCGCGGCGACGCGATAAAGCCGCCTGCGCCGGCCCGGCGCTGGGGGATTGCTTCGCCACCGCCGCGCTCCGCGCGATGGCGCCTTTGGTCCGTCGCGGTGTATAGTTATTGTTTAATCGGTCATTCCGGGGTCGAGCCGATGGGTGCGGTCCGAAGTGACCGGGCCCGACGGCAGGTTCAGCAAGCCCGTCATTCATGCCATTGTCGGTGAAAGGACCGCAGGGTGTGACTATGGATGGCGGCCCGCGCCAAGCCCGCGCCGCGAATGACGTTTTGGAGATTCGCATGTCGAGACGTCCGACCGTGCCGAAGTGGAGCCCGGATTCCTGGCGGGCGAAGCCGATCGTGCAGGTGCCGGAATATCCCGACGCCAAGGCGTTGGCCGCCGTCGAGGCGCAGCTCGCGACCTTTCCGCCGTTGGTTTTTGCCGGCGAGGCGCGCAACCTCAAGCGCGCGCTCGCCAAGGTCGCGAGCGGCGAAGCGTTTCTGCTGCAGGGCGGCGATTGCGCGGAAAGCTTTGCCGAGCACGGCGCCAACAACATCCGCGATTTCTTCCGGCTGTTTTTGCAAATGGCGGTGGTGCTGACCTATGCGGCGGCCTCTCCGGTGGTCAAGGTCGGCCGCGTCGCCGGCCAATTCGCCAAGCCGCGCACCTCGCCGACGGAGAGCCGCGCCGGCGTCGAGTTGCCGGCCTATCGCGGCGACATCATCAACGGCACCGATTTCACGCGCGCGGCGCGCACGCCCGATCCGCGCCGGCAACTGGAGGCCTATCGCCAGTCGGCGGCGACGCTCAATCTCCTGCGCGCTTTCGCCGGCGGCGGCTATGCCAACCTCTCGAACGCGCATCAATGGATGCTGTCGTTCGTCAAGGACAGCCCGCAATTCATGCGCTATCAGCAACTCGCCAACCACATCACCGAGGCGCTCGGCTTCATGCGCGCCTGCGGCGTCGATCCCGGCCTCCACACCGAGCTGCGGACGACCGATTTCTTCACCAGCCATGAGGCGCTGTTGCTCGGCTACGAGCAGGCCTTTACCCGCGTCGATTCGACGACCGGCGACTGGTACTGCACCAGCGGCCACATGCTGTGGGTCGGCGACCGCACCCGACAGGCCGACCACGCGCACGTCGAGTTCTGCCGCGGCATCAAGAATCCGCTCGGCTTGAAGACCGGTCCGACGCAAAAGCCGGATGCGCTGTTGAAGCTCATCGACATCCTCGATCCGGACAACGAGCCGGGCCGCCTGACCTTGATCTGCCGCATGGGCGCCGACAAGGCCGCCGACCTGTTGCCGCTGCTGGTGCGCGCGGTGAAGCGCGAGGGCCGCAACGTGGTGTGGTCGTGCGACCCCATGCACGGCAACACCGTCACCTCGGTGACCGGCTACAAGACGCGGCCGTTCGACCAGATTCTCGCCGAGGTGCGGGCGTTTTTTCAGGTGCATGCCGCCGAAGGCACTTACGCCGGCGGCGTCCATCTGGAAATGACCGGCCAGAACGTCACCGAGTGCATCGGCGGCGCGCGCGCGATCAGCGAGGAGGACCTCAACGATCGCTACCACACGGTGTGCGATCCGCGGCTCAATGCCGAGCAGTCGCTGGACCTGGCGTTCCTTCTGGCCGATCTCATCAGGACGCAACGCCTGGGTAAGGAGAAGCCGACGCCGGTGGTGGCGGCATTGTAGCAGACGACGGACGACGGACGACAGAACAAGGCCGGCGGTCGATCTTTTATCCGTCTCAGTCGTCCGTTGTCCGTCACCCGATCCGGCGCTAGACCATCGGCATGGATGAGCGTCCCGCCGACCGTCTGGCCATCACCGTGGCGCAGCTCAACCCGATTGTCGGTGATGTCTCCGGCAATCTCGACCGCGCGCGCGCGGCCCGCGCCCAAGCCGCGCGTGACGGCGCCGACGTCATCGCCTTTTCCGAACTCTTCATCGCCGGCTATCCGCCGGAGGATTTGGTGCTCAAGCCGGCCTTCCAGGCCGCCTGCCGCGGCGCCGTTGAGACCTTGGCGCGGGAGACTGGCGACGGCGGCCCCGCGGTCCTCATCGGCACGCCCTGGGTCGAGGACGGAAAACTCTACAACGCTTATGTGCTGCTTCACGGCGGCCGCATCGAGGCCACCCGCTTCAAGGTGGACCTGCCGAATTACGGCGTGTTCGACGAGAAGCGTGTGTTTGCGCCCGGACCGATGCCGGGACCCGTCGCGGTCAAGGGCATCCGCCTCGGCATTCCCATCTGCGAGGACATTTGGGGCTCGGAAGTGGTCGAGTGCGTGGCCGAGACCGGCGGCGAGATCCTGCTGGTGCCGAACGGCTCGCCCTATTGGCGCGGCAAGTCGGACGACCGGCTCAATATCGCGGTCAATCGCGTGGTCGAGTCCGGCTTGCCGCTCGTCTACATCAACATGGTCGGCGGCCAGGACGAGCTTGTTTTCGACGGCGTATCCTTCGCGCTCAACGCCGATCGCTCGATCGCATTCCAGCTCCCGGCCTTCCACGAGGCGGTGCTGACCACGCACTGGACGCGAATCGACGGCGTCTGGCGCTGCGCGCAGGGGCCGATCGCGGCGGCGGCGGAGCCGGATCAGGCGGATTACACCGCCTGCATGATCGGACTGCGCGATTACGTCGACAAGAACCGTTTTCGCGGCGTCGTGCTCGGCCTGTCCGGCGGCGTCGATTCGGCTCTGTGCGCGGCGCTGGCGACCGACGCCCTCGGCGCCGCGCGCGTGCGCGGCGTGATGCTGCCGTTCCGATACACCTCGCAGCAGTCGCTCGACGACGCCGGATCGATCGCCCGCGCGCTCGGCGTGCGCTACGACACCGTCCCGATCGAGAGCGCGGTGCGCGGGCTCGAAACGGCGCTCGCCGGGGTGTTTGCCGGCGCGCCGCGGGACGTCACCGAGGAGAATTTGCAGGCGCGCGTCCGCGGCACGATCCTGATGGCGATCTCCAACAAATTCGGCCTGATGGTGGTCACGACCGGCAACAAGTCGGAGATGTCGGTCGGCTACGCCACGCTCTACGGCGACATGAACGGCGGCTTCAATCCGATCAAGGACCTCTACAAGACCGAGGTCTATCGGCTGGCGCGGCTGCGCAATTCCTGGAAGCCCGACGCGGCGCTCGGCCCCGATGGGCCGGTCATCCCCGAGAACGTGCTCACGCGGGCGCCGAGCGCGGAGCTGCGCGAGAACCAGACCGACCAGGACACGCTGCCGCCCTATGACGCGCTCGACCAGATTCTCGAACGCTTGGTCGAGCGCGAGGAGCCGCTCGCCGCCATTGTCGCCGCCGGGTTCGACCGCGAGACGGTGGTGAAGGTCGAGCGCATGCTCAACCTCGCCGAATACAAGCGCCGGCAAGCCGCGCCGGGCGTCAAGGTAACGCTGAAGAATTTCGGCCGCGACCGGCGCTATCCGATCACCAGCCGATTCCATGATCCGGGCACGGCGCTCCCCGAGCCCGATCGTGCGCTCACCAAGAATTCCACGCTGGCGAAGGCGGGCGCGGCGGATTTTTGATCGCGGTTTGCGCGTCGCCGGCGCCGGGCGGAGTCGAGCGGGTTATTGCCCGGCGATGAATGGCGGTCCGACGGTCCGTACCGGCCCCTGGGCGGCGTCGCTGTTCGCGGCGTTTGTCGTCGCAGGCCCCGCCGGCGTCGCGTTCTGGTCGGGCTGACGACCGGCGCGGGCTTTGGCCGGCTTGCCCGAAAGGGGCGGCTGCGGCGCCTGCGAGAGGGCTTTGGCCTTGTCGGCGGTCACGACAATGTCGCCGCTCTCGAGCGTGGTTGAGTCGTCGGCGTTCTTGAGCGCGTCGGCCCAGCTCTGACCCGGCCGGCGGCATGAGCAGCTCGGGGTGAATTCGCGCCGATAACGAAATGCGTTCGGCAATTGCGTATAGGGTTGGCCGCTGATCGTCACCGCCTGGCCGATGTCCTCGCCCGGATTATGGTAAGTGTAGAGTACGGCTTCGGCGGCGGGACACAGGCGCTGACACGCGCGCTGGTCTTCCGCGAACCGGTCCGGCACCGTCGAGTACGAAATCGGGAAATAATAACCGTCGCAGGTGCGCACGCACACCGTGTGATAAGTGCCGGAAGGCGCGCCCTCGCCGCCGGGAATGATCGAGCCGCCGAACAAGGCGTCGAGGAGTCCGCCCGGTCCCGCGGCGGCGGCGGCGGCGCGATATTGCGGTCCGCAATTGTTCTGCGCCAATTGTTCGATCAGCGCGCGACGCGGTCCCTCCTGATCGTTGCTGTTGCTTTTGAGGCGCTCGAGATCGCTCATCATGCGGTCGAGGTTGGCGCGCATCTGCTGGATTTGCGAGTTGAGCGGCGCGCATTGCGGCGACTGTCCCGTGAACAACGCGAAAAATCCGCCGATTCCCTCGCAGCCGGCGCGCCGGGATTGCTCGACCGTTCGATCGAGATCGGCCTGTTGGGTGGCGACGGCGTCTTCGGCGTGCTTGATCAGATCGGCGCGCGCCGAAACCGTCACCGCGCGGTCGAATGCCGCAAGCTGGCCCTGGAGGCGCGCGCAAACGGGACTCGACGCCGACTGATCCGGAGCGGTCTGGGCGGAGGCGGAAAGCGACGCCGCGCCAAGACCGAGCAGGCAGAGTCCGCGCAAGAGCTTGATCATCGAGTGCCGACGCCCGTTCCCAGCCGATCCATTCGAGGAAGCGACGCAATGGTGACCAAAGTGTGAAGGTGGGATAACCCGCCGCAGTCCGTCATTCCGCATCCGGCTGGTTTTCCGGCCGGGCGCGGTCGAAGGCGGCAAGCGCGCGGCAGGCGGCATCGATGCCGACGATCTTGGGAAATTTGTCCAGCGGCACCTTCAGCCGGCGGGCGTTGTAGACCTGCGGCACCAGGCAAATGTCGGCGAGCGTCACCGCGCCGCCGCAGGCGTAGGGCGCGGGCCGGATGAGCGCCTCGAACGCTTCGAAGCCGGCGATGACCCAGTGATGGTACCAGGCGTCGATTGCGCTCTGCTCCTGGTGCATTTGCTGCTTCAGGTAACGCAGCGGCCCGATATTGTTGAGCGGATGGATGTCGCAGGCGATGATGTCCGCAAGCGCGCGCGCCTGCGCCCGGGCGATCGGATCCTTGGGCAGGAGCGGCGGATCGGGATGCGTCTCGTCGAGATATTCGATGATGGCGAGCGACTGGATCAGCACCTCGCCGTTCGGCGAGACAAGAGCCGGCACGCGCATCTGCGGATTCACCGCGCGGTAGTCCGGCCGTTTGTTGTGGCCGCCGTCTCTGACCAGATGAACCGGCACCGTCTCGTAGGCGATGCCCTTGAGATTGAGCGCGATGCGCACGCGATACGCGGCAGATGAGCGGAAGAACGAATAGAGCGTCACGGATCGTCCTCGCGGTTGTCGTTCCGGGGCGCGGGCTCGGCCCGCGGGCCATCGGCCGGAGCCGTCGGCGCGGCCTCGCAATGATTATTCGTCGTCTTCGCCGTCCTGCGCCTTGGCGACGAGTTGCGTCGATCGCGCGGTGAGCTGCCGCAAGGCGCGGTTGAAGGCGTCGCGGTCGCTTGGCGACAGGATCTCGGTCAGCCGCCGCGCGAAGTCGAGCGCGTGCGGCGCCAGTTCCTCGTACATGGCGCGCCCGGCGGCGGTGAGCGAAAGGAAGGCTTCGCGCATGTCCTCGCGGTTGGCGCGCCGCGCCAGCAGCCTGCGCGTCTCCAGGAGCGCGACCGCCCGCGAGACCTTGGTCTTGTGCATGTGGGTGTGCGCGCCGACTGCTTTTGCGGTCATCACGCCGTATTGCCCGAGCGTGACCAACACGCGCCATTCCGGGACGCCGATTCCGTAGCGCCGCGAATAGACGCTCGACAGCGCCTGGGAGACGAGGTTCGCCACGACGTTGAGCTGGTAGGGCAGGAATTGCTCGAGCTTGAGCGGCGCCTGTTCGCTGAGCGTCGCCGCCTCTGCGGCCAAGTCGCTGCATTCGCCTTCGATCGCCCGTTGATTGCCCATGGCACTATCCGCGGCACCACTTCGGGCGCTGTTCATGGACGTGCCTCCAGGGCCGGGGCCCAGCGACGCTACACGCCACGGGCGAAACATGAACGAAGTTGCAATGCCGCGCAACGCCGTAACAGGTTCACTTCCCGTTGTCCACCGCGGCTTGGGCTTGCTGGAAACGTCGCAATTCCCTAGGTGATGGCGACGACGACAAGAGCGCGTCGGCGAGCAACCCGATGAGCACGGATTTCGCCTCGACTGCGGATTTGGCCGACAAGACAATGACCTTCGATGCCGTCGGCCCCGGCCTCTACGCCTTCACCGCCGAAGGCGATCCCAATTCGGGGGTCATCGTCGGTGACGACGCGGTGATGGTCGTCGATGCCCAGGCCACGCCGGTGATGGCCCGCCACGTCATCGATCGGGTTGCGAAAATCACCGCCAAGCCGATCAAATACCTGCTGCTCACGCATTATCACGCCGTGCGCGTGCTCGGCGCTTCCGCCTATTCCGGCGCGGAAATCCTCGCGTCCGCGGCCACGCGCGCGCTGATCGTCGAGCGCGGCAAGGAGGACATGGCCTCCGAGATCGGCCGTTTCCCGCGACTGTTCCGCGCGGCCGAGAGCATTCCCGGCCTCACCTTCCCTTCGATCACCTTTCCGGACCAGATGTCGGTGTGGCTCGGCCGGCGCGAGGTGCGCATCATGCATGTCGGCCGCGGCCACACGGCGGGCGACGTGGTCGCCTTCGTGCCGGACGCCGGCGTGGTGTTTGCCGGCGATCTCGTCGAGTACCGCTCGGCCTGCTATTGCGGCGACGCGCATTTCACCGACTGGCCGGCGACGCTCGACCGGCTCGCCGAATTTTCCGCCAAGGCGCTGGTGCCGGGCCGCGGCGCGGCGCTGAGAACGCCGGCCGAGGTCGCCGACGGCATCGCGCTCACTGCGGATTTTCTCACCACGCTCTACGGTGCCGTGACGCAAAGCGTCGGCAAGGACCGCTCGCTGCGGGAGACCTACGACGAGGCGCGCCGCGTCATGGATCCGAAGTTTGCGAGCTTCGCCATCTACGAGCATTGCCTGCCGTTCAACGTCGCGCGCGCCTATGACGAGGCGAAGGGCATCGAGCATCCGGCGATCTGGACGGCGGAGCGCGATCGCGCCATGTGGGCGGCGCTCCGCGGCTGAGCACGATGCGCCAGGCGATCTACCGCTACGATTATCGGCGCTCGGGCGACCAGGATGCGCGCGCCGTCGTGCGCCATCCGGTGGTCGTGGTCGGAGCGGGCCCGGTCGGGCTCGCCGCCGCGATCGATCTGGCGCTGCGGCGCGTACCGGTCGTGCTGCTCGACGATGCCGACCGCATCGGGGAGGGCTCGCGCGGCATCTGCTGGTCGAAGCGCACGCTGGAGATTTTGGATCGGCTCGGCGTCGGCGAGCGCCTGCTCGCCCATGGCGTGACCTGGAAGCTTGGCAAGGTCTTTTGCGGCGACGAGCTTCTGTTCTCCTTCGACCTCCTGCCGGAGGAGGGCCATAAGATGCCCGCCTTCATCAATCTGCAGCAATTTTATCTGGAAAAGGCGCTGGTCGATCGCGCGCTGGAGATCGACGGGCTCGATCTGCGCTGGAAGAACCGCGTGGTCGGGCTCGAGTGGCGCAATGACGGCGCACGGCTGACTATCGAAACGCCGCAAGGCCGCTACCGGCTCGACGCCGACTGGCTCATTGCCGCCGACGGCGCCCGCTCGACGATCCGCGGCCTGCTCGGCCTCGATTTCGCCGGCGTGACCTTCGAGGACAAATTCCTCATCGCCGACGTGCGCATGGCGGCGGATTTCCCGACCGAACGCCGCTTCTGGTTCGCGCCGACGTTCCATTCCGGCCAATCGGCGCTGATGCACCGCCAGCCCGACGACGTCTGGCGCATCGATCTGCAACTCGGCCCCGATGCCGACCCCGAGGCGGAGCAGGAGCCGCGGCGGGTGCGCGCGCGCCTCGACAAAGTGCTGGCGCCGCACGCCTACGAGCTGGAATGGGTCTCGATCTATACCTTCAACTGCCGCCGCCTCGACCACTTCGTGCACGGCCGCGTGATCTTCGTCGGCGATTCCGCGCATCAGGTCTCTCCGTTCGGCGCGCGCGGAGCAAATTCCGGAATCCAGGACGCGGAGAACCTCGCCTGGAAGCTCACCGCGGTGCTCGCGGGCGACGGCGGCGCGGCGCTCATTGCGAGCTATGACCTTGAGCGCGTCCAGGCCGCGGACGAGAATATCGGCCACTCGACGCGGTCGACCGATTTCATGTCCCCGCATTCGGGCGCCGAGCGGCGGCTGCGCGATGCGGTGCTGGCGCTGGCGCCCAAGGCCGAGTTCGCCCGCCGCATGGTGAATTCCGGGCGGTTGTCGCTGCCCACCGTCTACGATTCACCGCTGTCGACGCCCGATGAAGCGCCTTTTGCCGGCGCCGCCAAGCTCGGCGCGCCGGTGCCCGACGCGCCGCTTATGCGGCCGGACGGGACCGCGACCCATCTGTTGGAGAACCTGCGCCACGGATTCGAACTCATTCGCGTCACGGACGGCGGCAAAGGCGCCGCCCGCCCGGACGGTGTCGATGGAATGGCGCTCACCGTCATCGGCGCGGATTTTTTCGACCACAACGGCATTTTCACGCAACGCTTCGACGCGACGCCGGGGGCGACCTATTTGGTGCGGCCCGACCAGCATTTGTGCGCGCGGTGGCGCCGCTTCGATCCCGTCGCCGCGGCCCGCGCCCACCGCCGCGCATTGCAGAGGTAGATACGATGCCGAAGCTCGTCACCGCCGCGCAATTCGCCGATCCCGACGCCGCCTATCGCGCGCTCGCGGACGCGCGCCGCAATCTCTCCGATGCCGCGGCGGCCGAGCTTGATGCCAGGCTCGTGCTCATCCTCGCCAACCATATCGGCGACCTCGACGTCGTGCGCGAGGCGATCGTGCTGGCAAAAGCGAGCCGAGACGGGCGCTAGCTTAGCGCGCGCACTCGATGGCCACGAAGTTGTCGCAGTCGGCGCCATGGCAGGAGCCGGTCGAGGGAATGGCGCCGGTGATGTCGTCGCGATCGACCTTGCGGAACGACAGCGCCTGCGCGAACGCGCGCGAGCGGCAGTAGAAGTTCGCCGCCGCTTCCCCGCAGGGCGCGCCCGTCGCGAGGCAGTGGTCGATGCCGTAGCCGTCGGCGTTGGCGGCGATGATGAAGACGCGTTTCTCGGCCTGGGCGGCGGCGGCGCAAAACAGCACGGCGGCGAAAGCGGCGGCGGCAATCACGGCACGCATAAATCCCCCCATGCGGCGCTCGACCTGCCACATACCCAGGCGGCAATAAACCCACGTGGCAACAAACACCCACAATGCGACAGCAGGGTTAAGGTTCCGTTTAACGCCCGCGATCCCGGCGCGATCGGACCATGACTTGACGCGAGAGGCATCCTCGACCATTGTGCGGCCCGTGAACGGCCCCAACCATATCTCTCGCGGCATGAGCCGGGAGATTATTCGCTAGCGACACACGCTGGCTGCGGCCGTCTTTTCTCCTCTTCGAGACCCATGGACGCCCGGCCAGCAGGTCGCAGGCGTATAATTCGATTCGAGGCGATGCAACTCAAACTCTACGATACGCTGACGCGCGCGAAGCGCCCGTTCAAGCCGCTCGATCCGGCCAACGTGCGCATGTATGTGTGCGGGCCGACGGTCTACGACTTCGCCCATGTCGGCAATGCGCGGCCGGTGATCGTGTTCGACGTGTTGTTCCGCCTCTTGCGCCACCTCTACGGCGCCGAGCACGTCACCTATGTGCGCAACATCACCGACGTCGACGACAAGATCATTTTACGCGCGGGCGAAGAGCATCCGGGCCTGCCGCTGAACGAGGCGATCCGCAGGGTCACGGAAACGACCGACCGGCAGTTCCACGCGGACGTGGCCGCGCTCGGCTGCCTGCCGCCGACCGCCGAGCCGCGCGCGACCGAGCACATTGCCGAGATGCGCGCCATGATCGAGCGGCTCGTCGCCGCCGGCAACGCCTATGTGGCCGAGGACAACGTGCTGTTTCGCGTCGCCTCGATGCCGGATTACGGGGCGCTGTCGCGCCGCTCGCTCGACGAGATGATCGCCGGCGCCCGCGTCGAGGTCGCGCCCTACAAGCGCGACCCGATGGATTTCGTGCTGTGGAAGCCGTCAAAGCCGGGCGAGCCGGCGTGGCCGTCGCCCTGCGGCATCGCCGCGCCGGGACGCCCCGGCTGGCACATCGAATGCTCGGCCATGGCCTGGAAATTTCTCGGCGAGACTTTCGACATTCACGGTGGCGGCATCGACCTCGTGTTTCCCCACCACGAGAACGAGATCGCGCAATCGCGCTCGGCCTTCCACACGCCGGTCATGGCGAATTTCTGGATGCACAACGGATTTCTCCAGGTCGAAGGCGAGAAGATGGCGAAATCTACGGGAAATTTCGTGACCATTCACGAGCTGCTGGGCAGCCGAAAATTCGGATCAAATCAATGGCACGGTTACGTGCTCAGGCTTGCGATGCTGATGACACATTATCGCCAGCCGATGGATTGGACCGTCGATCGTTTAGTTGAAGCAAGGGAGAATTTGAAAGAATGGATTAACTGCTCTGTCGGTTTTGACGAAGTCGCTGTTCCCATTCCGGAAGAGTTCGTCAACGCGCTATCAGACGATCTGAACTTTCCGGCCGCATTGAGCTTTGTGCACAGCCTTCATCGAAGCGCCCGTCATCGCACGAATGTCGAAAGATCGAGGGAGATGGCGGCTATTTTGAAGTGGCTGGGCATTTGGAATGGTGAAAAATCCAACGATGTTTATGACTATGGATGCGACGTTCGACGTGGACCGGCCGAAGAAGATATTCGACCGTATATAGATGCGCGTGACACTGCGCGAAAAGCAAAGAATTTTGCCGAAGCCGATCGCATCCGCAACGAACTCGCCAAGATGGGCGTGGTGCTGCACGATACCAAGGACGGCACCACCTGGGAGATTGCGCGATGACGCCGCGCCCGCAGCCGAAGCTCGCCATGCGGCCGCTGCTGGCCGAGGACGTGCCGCTCGTGGCGGACATCTTCCGCGCCAGCATCGCCGAGCTGACCGGCGACGATTACAGCGACGCGCAGCAGGAGGCGTGGGCCTCCGCGGCCGATGACGAAGAGGCCTTCGCGGAAAAGCTGGCGCGGGAGCTGACATTGGTCGCGACGCTCGGCGGCGCGGTCGTCGGCTTTGCCGCGCTGGCCGAGAATCAACGCCTCGACATGCTCTACGTGCATCCGGCCGCCGCCGGGCGCGGCGTCGGCGCCATGCTCTGCGACGCGCTGGAAAGACTGGCCGTCGCCCGCGGCAGCAGGGAGCTCACGGTCGAGGCGAGCGACACGGCGCGCGGCTTCTTCGAGCGGCGCGGTTTTGTCGCGCGCACGCGCAACAGCGTATTGTGCGGCGGCGAGTGGCTCGCCAACACCACCATGGTGAAGCCGCTCGCCGCCTCTCCCGCAGGCGGGGGAGGAGAAGAAAGGCGGGCGTCATGAAGGAGCGCCTTTATCTGTTCGACACCACGTTGCGCGACGGCGCGCAGACGAACGGCGTCGATTTCACGCTCGCCGACAAGCTCGCCGTCGCGGGCATGCTCGATGAACTCGGCATCGACTACGTCGAAGCGGGCTATCCGGGCGCCAATCCGACCGACACGAATTTCTTCTCCGAGCGCCGGCCGCTGCGCGCGCGCGTGACGGCCTTCGGCATGACGCGGCGGCCGGGCCGCTCGGCGTCCAACGATCCCGGCCTCGCCGCGCTCCTTGCCGCCGAGGCCGACGCCATCTGCTTCGTCGCCAAGTCCTGGGACTATCACGTGCGCGTCGCACTGGAGACGACCGAGGAGGAGAACCTGTCCTCGATCCGCGACAGCGTGCGCGCCGCCAAGGCCAAGGGTCGTGAGGTGCTGCTCGACTGCGAGCATTTCTTCGACGGCTACAAGGCCAATCCGGACTATGCGCTCGCCTGCGTGCAGGCGGCCTACGGGGAGGGCACGCGCTGGATCGTGCTGTGCGACACCAACGGCGGCACGCTGCCGCACGAGGTCGAGCGCATCGTCGGCGAGGTATGCAAAAAAATTCCCGGCGATCACGTCGGCATTCACGCCCACAACGACACCGGGCAGGCGGTGGCCAATACGTTCGCCGCCGTGCGCGCCGGCGCGCGCCAGATCCAGGGCACGCTCAACGGCCTCGGCGAGCGCTGCGGCAACGCCGATCTCGTCTCGATCATCCCGACGCTTAAGCTCAAGAGCGAATATGCGCAAAGGTTCGACACCGGCGTGTCGGACGAGGCGCTTGTCAACATCGCCCGCGTTTCGCACGCGCTCGACGATCTCCTGAACCGCGCCGCCGACCGCCACGCGCCCTATGTTGGCGAGAGCGCGTTCGCCACCAAGGCCGGCATCCACGCCTCCGCCATCATCAAGGATCCGGCGACCTACGAGCATGTCGCGCCGGAGCGCGTCGGCAACAGGCGCAAGCTCCTCGTCTCCGACCAATCCGGCCGGTCCAACCTCCTCGCCGAGCTCGGCCGCGTCGGTTTTGCCGTCGACAAGGGCGATCCGCGCCTGTCCCGCCTGCTCGACGAGGTCAAGGAACGCGAGGCGGTCGGCTACGCCTACGAAGCGGCCGACGCCTCCTTCGAACTGCTCGCCCGGCGCTTGCTCGGCAAGGTGCCGCGCTATTTCGATGTGGAGAAATTCGACGTGAGCGTCGAGCAGCGCATCAACGCCAAGGGCGAGCGCGTCACCGTGAGCATGGCGGTGGTGAAGGTGAGGGTGGGCGACGATCTTCTCATCTCGGCGGCCGAAGGCAACGGTCCGGTCAACGCGCTCGACCTCGCGCTGCGCAAGGACCTCGGCAAATACCAGAGCTACATTACCGGCCTCAAGCTCACCGATTATCGCGTGCGCATCCTCAACGCCGGCACGCAGGCGGTGACGCGGGTCTTGATCGAAAGCGCCGACGAGGGCGGCGAGCACTGGACGACGATCGGCGTGTCGCCGAACATCATCGACGCGTCATTCCAGGCGCTGATGGATTCGATCGTCTATAAGCTCATGAAGTCCGGCGCGCCGGCGTGAGGGACATGGGTCCGTCATTCCGGCCCGCGGCTTCGGCGCACCCCGGAGCGACGGATCACATCCGCCCGGCCGGCACCGCCATCGTCGTTTCCGCCTCGGTCAGCGTCCGGGCGGCCGCGCGCAACTTGGGCAGGATCTCCTCTACGCGGTCGGCGACCAGGAGATCGACGCCGCGCGCCGGTTCCGGCACCAGGCCGCGACTGCGCATGTGGGCGATAAGCGCCAGCAGCGGCTCCCAGAAACCGTGGATATTTGCGACCAGGATCGGCTTCTTGTGGCGGCCGAGCTGGGCCCAGGTCATCTGCTCGACCAGCTCCTCCAGCGTGCCGAGGCCGCCGGGCAAGGCAACGAAGGCGTCGGCGTGCTCGAACATCGTGCGCTTGCGCTCGTGCATGTCGCGGGTGACGATCAGCTCCTGCTTGAGCCGCCGCGGCCGCTCGTGCGCGGTCAGAAACTCCGGGATGACGCCGGTCACTTCGCCGCCGTGCGCGATCACGGCGCCGGCGAGCGTCCCCATAAGCCCGATCGAGCCGCCGCCATAGACCAGCCGGATGTCGTTTTCGGCGAGGATTTTGCCGAACGCGCGCGCCGTCTCGGCGAACGCCGGGTCGGTGCCCGGGCTCGATCCGCAATAGACGCACAGCGCCTTGATTTTGTTCATGGAGTCACACTGATGCGACGCTAGATGTGGCGTCGATTCGATCGAACCGCAAGCTTTTGGCGGCGGCAAGGCGCGCTGCAGGCCGGTGCGGAGGCCGGAAAAAGTCTCTATATGACGATCTCGATACGACGATATGACGCAAGAGGGGCGGCCGCCGCCGCGGTTCGTCCAAACCGGACCAGCAATGAGAGAATTCCAACGACCGGCACAGCAGTTCAGGCATGAGGTCTCGGCCAGCGGCGGAGCGCTGTTCTCGACATTGTTCCACCTGTGGCCGTACATCTGGCCGGCGGAGCGCCGCGACCTCAAGGCCCGGGTCGTATTCGCGATTTTGCTGATCTTCGCCGCCAAGCTCGCGACCATCGCGGTGCCGTTCACCTTCAAATGGGCGACCGATGCGCTCGCCGGCCGCGGCAGCGCGCCGCTTGGTCCGAACGATTGGCTCGCCTGGGCGATGGCGGCGCCGGTGGCGCTGACGCTCGCCTATGGCGGCATGCGCATTTTGATGGGGCTGCTCACGCAATGGCGCGACGGCGTTTTTGCCAAGGTCGCGATGCACGCCGTCCGGCGCTTGGCGATCATCACCTTCGAGCACATGCACCTGCTGTCGCTGCGCTTCCATCTCGAGCGCAAGACCGGCGGGCTCACCCGCGTCCTCGAACGCGGGCGCAACGCCATCGAGACCATCGTGCGCATGCTGCTGCTGCAGCTCGTGCCGACCATCGTCGAGGTGGTTCTGATCGTCTGGGTCCTGCTGTTCCACTTCGACTGGCGCTACGTCGTCGTCGTCATGTTGACAGTTGCGCTCTACGTCGGATTCACCTTTTACGCCACGGAGTGGCGCATCGGCATCCGCCGGCGGATGAACGAGAGCGACACCGACGCCAACGCCAAGGCGATCGACGCGTTGCTGAACTACGAGACGGTCAAATATTTCTCCGCCGAGGCGCGCGAAGCCAAGCGTTACGACCGCGCGATGGCGCGCTACGAAGACGCGAGCGTCAGGGCCTACACCTCGCTCGCCGTGCTCAACGCCGGCCAGGCCGTCGTCTTCAGCATCGGGCTTGCGGCGGCGATGATCCTGTGCGCCTTCGGCATCGAGGCCGGCAGCAAAACGGTCGGCGATTTCGTCATGATCAACGCCATGATGATCCAGCTTTATCAGCCGCTGAACTTCATGGGCCTGGTGTACCGCGAGATCAAGCAGGCGGTGATCGACATCGAGATCATGTTCGCGATGCTCTCGCGCAAGCCGGAGATCGAGGACCGGCCGGGCGCTCGCCCCCTCAAGGTGCGCGCCGGCACCATCCGCTTCGAGGACGTGTCGTTCGCCTATGAGCCGGAGCGGCCGGTCCTCAAGGGCCTGAACTTCGAGGTGGCGGCCGGGTGCACCGTCGCCATCGTCGGGCCCACCGGCGCCGGCAAATCGACGATCGCGCGGCTTATCTTCCGCTTCTACGACGTGACCGGCGGCCGCATCCTCATCGACGGGCAGGACGTCCGCGACGTCACCCAGGACTCGCTGCGCGCCGCAATCGGCATCGTGCCGCAGGACACAGTGCTGTTCAACGACACGATCCGCTACAACATCCGTTACGGCGAATGGGACGCGGGCGACGCCGCGGTCGAGGAGGCGGCGCGCATGGCGCGGATCGACGGCTTCATCCGCCTCGCGCCCAAGGGCTATGAGACCGAGGTCGGCGAGCGCGGCCTCAAGCTTTCCGGCGGCGAGAAGCAGCGCGTCGCTATCGCCCGCACCGTCCTCAAGGCGCCGCCGATCCTGCTGCTCGACGAGGCGACGTCCGCGCTCGACAGCCATACCGAACGCGATATTCAGGACGCGCTCGACCGGGTGTCGAAGAATCGCACCACGCTCGTCATCGCCCACCGGCTCTCGACCATTATCGGCGCCGACGAGATCCTGGTGCTCGATCGGGGCATGATCGTCGAGCGCGGCACCCATCGGCAATTGCTCGCGCAGGGCGGGTTCTATGCCGGCATGTGGAACCGCCAGCGCGAAGCCGCGCTGGCGCGCGAGATTCTCGCCGAGGCCGAAGAGGAGACGGGCGTCGGCGGCCGCAAGCCGCCGCAAGCGCCGGACATGGAAGAGGAGCTTCTGCCCGCCGTCGATGCCGCGGAGTAGGGCCGGATGTCGGTCATCGCCTCCATCCGTTCCCAGCTCGCGCCGATCCACCCCGAAGGCTATCCGTTCATCGGCGGCTTCGCCGTGGTCAGCCTGATTCTGTTCTGGCTGTGGCCGCCGCTCGGCTGGCTCGCCACGCTCGCCACGCTGTGGTGCGCTTATTTCTTCCGCGACCCGCCGCGCGCGACGCCGCTGCGCGAGGGCATCGTGGTCGCGCCGGCGGACGGCCGCGTGAGCCGCATCATCAGTGTCGTGCCGCCCAAGGAGCTCGATCTCGGCACGCGGCCGTTGCCGCGCGTCTCCATCTTCATGAGCGTGTTCGATTGCCACGTGAATCGCAGCCCGGTCGCCGGCCGCGTCGAGCGCATGATCTACCGCCGCGGCAAGTTCATCAGCGCCGATCTCGACAAAGCGAGCGAGGACAACGAGCGCAACGCCCTGGTCATTGCGACCGGCAACGGGATCCGCATCGCGGTCATCCAGATCGCCGGGCTTATCGCGCGGCGCATCGTGCCGTTCGTGCGCGAGGGCGACGCGATCGGCGCGGGCCAGCGCATCGGCATGATCCGCTTCGGCTCGCGCGTCGATGTCTACCTGCCCGAAGGCGCGCGGCCGCTGGTCGGCGAGGGCCAGACCGCCATTGCCGGCGAGACCGTGCTCGCCGATCTCAAGGGCGCGGAAGCGGGGCGGACGTTTCAGGTCGCGTAGCAACGGCGACCAATGGCAGGCCGGGCCGCAAACCGCTATATTCCCGCCATGGCCACGCATCAGCCGCCGTTCGGCGACCCGCGCTTGCCGCGCCCGCCGCGGCGGCGCTTCCGCCGCATTCCCGTGCGCACGCTGGCGCCGAACGTCATCACCATACTCGCGCTCTGCGCCGGGTTGACGGCAATCCGCATGGCGTTCGAGAACCACTATGTTTTTGCGCTCGCCGCCATCGTCTTCGCCGCCGCCCTCGACGGCATCGACGGCCGCCTGGCGCGGCTTCTGCGCGGAACGTCGCGTTTTGGCGCCGAACTCGACAGCCTTGCCGACTTCGTCAATTTCGGCGTGGCGCCGGCGCTGATTCTCTATTTCTGGGGCCTGCATGAGCTGAAATCGGCCGGCTGGATCGCCGCCATGGTGTTTGCCATCTGCGCGGGTCTGCGGCTCGCCCGCTTCAACGTGATGACCGACGATCCGGATCGGCCCGCTTGGGCCGGCAATTTCTTCGTCGGCGTGCCGGCGCCGGCCGGCGCGATCACCGTGTTGTTGCCGATCTATGTGGTCTTTCTCGGTGTGCCGCGGTCGCCGTTCCTGATCTGGGTGACGCTCGTTTACACGCTCGCCGTCGCCTGGCTCATGGTCTCGCGGTTGCCGGTCTTTTCCGGCAAGCGCATCGGCACGCGCGTGCCCCCGGAAATGGTCGGACCGTCGATCATCGTCGTGGTCCTGTTCTTCGCGCTGCTCATTGCCTATCCCTGGGTCATGCTCACAACCGGGACGCTCGCCTATCTGGTGAGCCTGCCGTTCGGTTGGCTGTCCTATCGCGCCCACGAGCGACGATCGCAGGAGAGCCGGGCGGAAGCGACGCCCGCTGCCGCACCGCCGCCCGGGCCGGTCGCAGCCGGCATCGTGCGCACGCCCGAAAACGAAGTCCGCCCGCCGCGCCTCAATTGAGCCGCATCGCCGGCGCTCCTGAGCGGCCGCGAGGATGGATATGCGACTTGCGCGCCGCACCTTCCTGGGCCTGGCGACGGCGGCGGTGGCGGCTCCGGCCGTCAGCCGTTGGGCGCGCGCCGACGCTCCGCAATTGACCTTCAAGCTGCATCATTTCTTCTCCTCGGTGTCGTGCGGCCACGACCGGTTTCTCGCGCCATGGGCGCGCAAGATCGAGGCAGAGTCCGCCGGGCGCATCCGCATCGACATCTTTCCCTCGATGCAGCTCGGCGGCCGGCCGGCGCAGCTTTTTGACCAGGCGCGCGACGGGCTCGTCGATATCGCGTGGGCGGCGCCGAGCCGTACGCCCGGACGCTTCCCGCGAATCGAATTGTTCGAGCTGCCGTTCGTTCCGGCGCGCCGCGCGTTCGTCAGCTCCAAGGCCATCGAGGATTATGCCGCCGCCAATCTGAAGGATGAATTCCGCGAGGTGCACCCGATCTGTTTCTCATGCACGGACTGCGGCGTCGTGCACGCCAATCGGCCGATCCGGATCATCGAGGAATGCAAAGGATTGCGGCTGCAAGTGCAGACCCGTTTCGCCGGCGAGGCGGTGCGCGCGCTCGGCGCGCGCGCGGTGGCGATGCCGAGCGCGGAGCTTCCGGCGGCGATCGCCCGGCGGGTCGTCGACGGCTGCATCGACCCCTGGCACATGGCGCCGGCGCTCAAGCTTTATGATCTGCTCAGGACGCACACCGATTTCGCCGAATCGTCGTTGAGCACGATGACGTTCGTGCTGGCGATGAACAAGGCGGCCTACGATCGGTTGCCGCCCGACCTCAAGACGGTCATCGACAATAACTCGGGACAATTCGCGGCCGGCATGGCCGGCGCCATGTGGGACGCCGCCGCCGCCGCGGTCGCCGATATGGTGGTGCGCCGCGGCGACGCCATCATGACGCTCCTGCCCGAAGCCGTCGCGCACTGGCGCACGGCGACGGCACCGGTGATTGCGGCCTGGCTGAAGCAGATGACGGCGCGCAAGATCGATGGTGAAAGACTCCTGGCGAGCGCCGGCGCGCTCATGGCGAAATACGCAAACGAGCCCGAACCGCAACCGCTTCAGCCGCCACGGCCGGCGGTCGCCACCGACCCGCCGCCGCCACACGCCAAGGCCGAGATACCGGCAACGCCAACGCCGAATGCCGTCACTCCTTCGGTAGCGCCTCAATCGCCGGCGGCGGAGCCGGTTCCGGCGTCCGTCGCGCCGCGCCAGGAGTTGAACATTCCTCTTTGAGAGAAGTCATGGAGGGGGCGGATGCGTTCGGCTTCGCATTCCTCCTAACGCGACAGCGTCAGTTGCGTGCCATTTGTTGCCTGGCCGTCGAAGTGGTCGCCGGCGAACGACAGATGAGCGAGCGATTCGCCCTTGTGGTTGCGGATGATCAGCGCGGCGTGCTCGAACGTCCACTTGCGGCTGGTGAAGAAATTGTCGGGACAGCCGCCCTCCGGCGCGATCGTGCCCTGGATGGCGCCCGGCGAATTGCCGAAATTCATGAAGCAGTGTTCGCCGCCCGCCGCCGACAACTTCCAGCGGCCGGCGAGATCGACCGGCGGCGGCGACGGCGGCGGTGGCGGCGGCGGAACGGCGGCGGGTTGCGGTGGGGCTTGATTGGCGGCGATAGGCTCGCTCGCGGCACACGCGGCCAGTAGCGCGAGCGCGAGCAATGCGGCGGCGGCCTTCGCCCCACGCGCTCCCCGCGACCTCAGGGCCGTCACATCCCTCATCCGCGGATCAACAAGCATAAAAAGCCGTCGCAAAAGAAGCCCGAGGAAAACGGGTCACTTCATCGTCGGGATGACGAACTCGGCGCCTTCCTTGACGCCCGAGGGCCAGCGCGCGGTCACGGTCTTGGTCTTGGTATAAAAGCGGATCGCGTCCGGGCCGTGTTGGTTGAGGTCGCCGAACCCCGAGCGTTTCCAGCCGCCGAAGGTGTAATAGGCGAGCGGCACCGGAATCGCGAAGTTCACGCCGACCATCCCGACGTCGACGCGGCTGACGAAATCGCGGGCGGTATCGCCGTCGCGGGTGAAGATGGCGACGCCGTTGCCGTATTCGTGCCGCGAGGGCAGCCGCACCGCCTCCTCGTAATCCGTGGCGCGCACGACCGAGAGAACGGGGCCGAAGATCTCCTCCTTGTAGATGCGCATGTCGGGCGTCACCTCGTCGAACAGGCAGCCGCCCATGAAGTTGCCGCGTTCGTAGCCCTGCAATTTGAAGCCGCGGCCGTCGACGACGAGCTTGGCGCCTTCCCTGACGCCGAGGTCGACGTAGCTCTTGACCTTCTCGAGGTGGGCTCTGGTGATCATGGGGCCATAATCGGCTTGCGTGTCGGTTGACGGACCGATCTTCAGACTCTCGACGCGCGGCGCGAGTTTCTCCAACAAAATGTCGGCGGTCTTCTTGCCGACCGGCACCGCGACCGACACCGCCATGCAACGCTCGCCGGCGGAACCGTAGCCGGCGCCGATCAGCGCATCGACCGCCTGGTCCATGTCGGCGTCGGGCATCACGATCATGTGGTTCTTGGCGCCGCCGAAACATTGCGCGCGTTTGTTGTGGGCGCAGGCCGTCGTGTACACGTATTCGGCGATGGCGGAGGAGCCGACGAAGCCGACCGCCTTGATGCGCGCATCGGTGAGGAGCGTATCGACCGCTTCCTTGTCGCCGTTGACGACGTTGAGGACGCCGGCAGGCAGTCCCGCCGCCACCAGCAATTCGGCAAGCCGCATCGGCACCGAGGGATCGCGCTCCGAGGGCTTGAGGATGAACGCATTGCCGCAGGCCAGCGCCGGGGCGAATTTCCACATCGGAATCATGGCCGGGAAATTGAACGGCGTGATGCCGGCGACGACGCCGAGCGGCTGGCGCACGGAAAACAGATCGATGCCCGGACCAGCGCCTTCCGAATATTCGCCCTTGAGGAGATGCGGAATCCCGCAGGCGAACTCGACGACTTCGAGGCCGCGCTGGACGTCGCCTTTGGCGTCGGCAAAGGTCTTGCCGTGCTCGGAGGAAAGAAGCCGCGCCAGACCGTCGAACTCCTTCTGCACCAGGTCGATGAACTTCATCAGCACGCGCGCGCGCCGCTGCGGATTGATCGCCGCCCAAGTCGGCTGCGCCGCCGCGGCGACGGCGATCGCGTGCCCGACCTCGGAAGGCGTGGCGAAGGCGACCTTGGCCTGGACCTCGCCGGTATTGGGATCGAAAACGTCGCCGAAACGCCCCGATGTCCCCTTCACCACCTGGCCGCCGATGAAGTGGCCGATCTCGCGCATGGGCATTCTCCCCGGGAGCTTATACGCCGCCGCAGTTGTGCTGCTTTTCCCCGCCGCAGCCACGCGACGCCCGCCGCGGCGCAGTTCACGCCGCGCAGAGGACGAACGTCGGTGCGGACGAGCGTCAACAGCCGCGAGAGACCTACTCCAGGCGCCGCGAACGGGCAACCGTATACCACAGGTAACCGTCCTTTAAGCGCAAGGACGGTATCGTGCGCTGCGTCCGATGGGCGCGCCGTCGGCGCGGTTGGAGTATTCGATGGACATTGCAACGGGCCTGGGCCTCGCTGCCGGGGCCACCGTGGTCGTCACCCTGATGCTCATGGGCGGCGACCTCAGGATGTTCGTCAGCGATCATGCCATCATCATCATTTTCGGCGGGTCGTTTGCCGCCACGTTGATCCGCTTCCCGCTGACGGCAATCATTCACGGGCTGCCGCTGGGCGCAAAATTCGCCTTCACCATGCGGCGCACGACCCAGCGCGAGCTGGTTGACGAGATCGCCGGCCTCGCCGAAATCGCGCGCAAGCAGGGGCCGATCGGGCTGGAGAAGGTCGAAATCGAAGATCCGTTCCTGGCCAAGGGAATTCGCTTCGTCGCCGACGGCTACGACGCCGCGTTCATCCGCGACAATCTCGAGCGCGACCGCGACAATTTTCTCACCCATCTCGACGAGGGTCAAAAAATCTATCGGGCGGTCGGCGATTGCGCGCCCGCCTTCGGCATGATCGGCACCCTGGTCGGGATGGTGCAGATGTTCGCCAACATGACCGACCCGTCCAAATTGGGGCCGTTCATGGCGACGGCCCTGCTGGCGACGCTCTATGGCGCGGTGGTGGCCAACATCGTCTGCTTGCCGCTTGCCGACAAGCTGCATCTCAAACTGGTCGACGAGGAGATCAATCGCACGCTCATCATCGACGGCATCCTGATGATCCGCGAGTCGAAGAGCCCGACGCTCGTGCGCGAGATGCTGATCGCCTATCTGCCGGAAAAGCACCGCCAGGAAGAGCCGGAACCGGAGCCGGTGCCGGCTTGACCGTCGGCGCGAGGACAGCAAACGATGGCGCGGCGGACGGAAGCGAAGCACGGCGGTCACGGTTGGTTCGTCACCTTCGCCGATCTCATGGGCCTGCTGGTGAGCTTTTTCGTCATGCTGGTCGCCTTCTCCAATCAGGACCAGAAGAAACTGCAGATCGTGGCCGGCTCGTTGCGCGACGCTTTCGGCGTGCAGACCAAGGTGCGCTATTCCGGCGTCATCGAAGTCGATGGCCTGCCCACCCGGCCGAGGCTGAAGAACGCGGCGCATATCGCGCCCGAGGAAGCCTCGGTGACGCCCTCGCCCGACGCCCATGATCACGAGCGTCAATTTGGCGCCAAGGTCAAGAACGACCGGTCCTTCGCGCTCGCCGCCGCGTCGCTGCGCCAAGCCCTGCAAGCGATGCCGGAGCTCACGGAAGCCTCCAAGCACATCATGATCGAGGAGACCAAGGAGGGGATGAATATCGAGATCGTCGATCAGGACGGACGCTCGATGTTCCCCGAAGGCGCCAAGGAACCCTTTGAGCGCACCCGCCGCATCATCGAGAAGCTTGCCGGGCCGCTCAAGGCCAGTCCCTACCGCATCTCCATCACCGGCCACACCGCCGCCTCGAAGACGGCGCCGTCGCCGGAATACGGGCCGTGGAACTTGTCGGCGGACCGCGCCAATGCGGTGCGCCAAATCCTGGAAGAGGAAGGCTTGCCGTCGTCCAAGTTCTACGCCGTGGCCGGCAAGGCCGATACCGATCCACTGTTCCCCGACGATCCCTTCATGGCGGCCAATCGCCGCGTGACCATCACCTTGATGCGCGAGGCGCCCGCGGTTCCGCCGGATTTGCAGCCCTAACGCGGGATGACTTATCTTCGCATCGTCATCCCGTTCTCAGCTTTTGTATGGTCGCGCGTCCGGACGGAAAACCGGTTTCCACTTTTCCTGGAGGCGCTCCAGCCTTGCCGCCCAGGTATTTGGCGGAGCCAAAGGCCGCCATCTTGCGCTCGGCCGGCGGCGTGAACACCTGACGGCTGCGGCCACTCACGTCGTTCGGTCCGGCGTCCCGCTGCCATGCCGGCTTAAGCCTCCGCCCGGTCGATCATGACTCTCTCTCTTGGAGGGTGTATAGGCGCGGCCCGGTATCCTCCTTCGCTAGGGCATCAGGAGCAGGGTCAGGTCCTGTTTCACATTTCATGACAGACAGCGCCGACGCTCCAGTCGGGAGCCAAATCCCGGTGAACGGCAGCGCGGACGCTCGTTCCAGCGCCGGATTATGGAGCCTTGCGCTCGGCAGCATTGGTGTCGTCTATGGCGACATCGGCACCAGCCCGCTCTACGCCTTGCGCGAGGCGGTCGTCGCCGCTTCCGGCCCGCAACACGAACAGCTCACGCGGGCCACGGTCCTCGGCGTGCTGTCGCTGATCCTGTGGGCGCTGATCGTCATCGTCACGTTGAAGTACGTGCTGATCCTGCTGCGCGCCGACAACAACGGAGAGGGCGGCACACTCACCTTGATGGCGCTGGCTTCGCGCGCCGTCGGCCGTCTCGGCAAGGCCGCCGGCGTCGTCGCGTTGCTCGGAATCATCAGCGCCTCCTTGTTCTACGGCGACGCCGTGATTACGCCGGCGCTCTCGGTCCTGTCCGCCGTCGAAGGTCTCGATGTCGCGACGCCGGCGTTCCACGCGTTTGTCGTGCCGCTCACCGTCCTGATCCTGCTCCTGCTGTTTGCGTTCCAGTCGCGCGGTACGGCGAAGGTGGCGGCGCTGTTCGGGCCGATCACGTCGCTGTGGTTCGTGGCGATTGCCATACCCGGCCTCCTGCGGATCGCCGCAGATCCCGGCGTGCTCTGGGCGCTCGATCCGGTCCACGGCGTTGCGTTCCTGATCCATCACGGCATGGTTGGATTCTACACCCTCGGCGCCGTCTTTCTCGCCGTCACCGGCGCCGAGGCGCTTTATGCCGACCTCGGCCATTTCGGCCGCTTGCCGATTCAGGTGGCCTGGCTCGGCTTGGTGTTGCCGGCGCTCGCGGTCAATTATTTGGGCCAGGGTGCGCTGGTCTTCGCCCACCCCGCGGCGATCGCCAATCCGTTCTTTCTGCTCTACCCCGACTGGGCGCGCATTCCCATGGTAGTGCTGGCGACGGCGGCGACCGTGATCGCCAGCCAGGCGGTGATCACCGGCGCCTATTCGCTCACCAGCCAGGCGATTCAGCTCGGCCTGTTGCCGCGCTTCGAAATCCGCCACACCTCGGCGCAGCAGGCCGGCCAGATCTACATGCCGCGCGTCAACACGCTGCTTCTGGTCGGCGTGCTGCTCCTGGTGGCGCTGTTCCGCTCTTCGAGCGCGCTCGCTTCCGCCTACGGCATCGCCGTGTCCGGCACGATGGTGGTCACCGGACTGATGGCCTTCGTGGTCATCTGGCGGATTTGGCGCTGGTCGCCGTTTGCCGCCGCGGCGCTGATGCTGCCCTTCGTCCTCATCGACGTGACCTTCCTTTCGGCCAACCTGCTCAAGGTGGTCGAAGGCGGTTGGGTGCCTTTGGCGCTCGGCTGCGTGGTGATGCTGGTGATGTACACGTGGCGGCGCGGCAGCAAGCTCCTCTATGACAAGACGCGCCGGCTCGAAACTCCGCTCGACGATCTGGTGCGCATGTTGGAGCGAAAGCCGCCGCAGCGCGTCGCCGGGATGGCGGTGTTCCTCACCAGCGATCCGACAAGCGCGCCGACCGCGCTCCTGCACAGTCTCAAGCACTACAAGGTGCTGCACGAGCGCAACATCATCCTCAGCGTCGAGACGACGCACACGCCGCGGGTCGAGCCGAGCAGGCGCGTGCGCATCGAGCCGGTCGGCTCGACCTTCATGCGCGTGCTCGTGCGCTTCGGCTACATGGAAACCCCGAATATTCCCAGGGCGCTGGCGATTGCGCGCAAGCTCGGCCTGCAATTCGACATCATGGCGACGTCCTTCTTTCTGTCGCGCCGCGCCTTGCGGCGGGCGCCGCGTTCGGGAATGCCGCGCTGGCAGGACCGGCTGTTCATCATGCTCGCCCGCGCGGCCAACGATGCGACGGACTATTTCCAGATTCCGACCGACCGGGTGGTCGAGGTCGGCACCCAAGTGACCATTTGAGCCGCGAAAAATGCTTGATTTCGGCCGCGGCTGACGCAAGCTGGCGAACAAGTCGGCGATTTGCACGGAGATGACGATGTCGGAGCAACCGAGTGGAGCGCCTGGCGTGCGCGATCTGACGCCGCAAGAGGTCGCGCGCGGGCTCGAGGAAGGCCGCGTGGTGCTGGTCGACGTGCGCGAGCCGAACGAAACGGCGCTCGAGCGCTTTCCCGGCGCGGTTCTGGTGCCGCTGTCGTCGTTCGATCCGGCGACGATCCCGGCGCCGCCGGGAAGCGAAGTCGTGTTCGCCTGCCGTTCCGGCCGCCGCTCGGCCACCGCCGTGCGCGCGGCGCAGGAGCAAGGCTTTGCCTATGACTCGCATCTCGCCGGCGGGATTCTGGCCTGGAAGGCCGCCGGCCTGCCCACCGAGACGTGAACGCACGATCGGTTCAATCATAACGGCCGCGCTGGTTGGCCTCGCTGCCGCCGCGGCGCCGGGCTCGGCGCCGGCGCAGCACGAGCGCGTCGTCAATTTCTACAACTGGTCGGACTATATCGATCCGTCCGTGCTCGACGATTTCAGCAAACAGACCGGCATAAAGGTCCGCTACGACACGTTCGACTCCAGCGACACGCTGGCGGCGAAGCTGTTGGCCGGCAAGTCCGGCTACGACGTCGTGGTGCCGACGGCCTACTTTCTCGCGCGCCAGATCGCGGCCGGTGTTTTCCAGAAGCTCGACAAGTCGAAGCTGCCCAACCTCGTCAATGCCTGGCCGGAGATCGCCAAAGACCTCGCCGTCTACGATCCCGGCAATCTTTACGCCGTCAACTACATGTGGGGCACGACCGGCATCGGCTACAACGTGAAGGACGCCGGCGAGGTTCTGGGGCCGGACGAAGCGATCGATTCCTGGAGCGACGTGTTCGACCCGAAAAAGATCGCCAGGTTCAAGGATTGCGGCATCTACCTTCTGGATTCCTCCGACGACATCATGCCGGCCGCGCTGCACTATCTCCATCTCGATCCGAATTCGAGTGATTCGGGCGATCTCGAACGGGCGACCGACCTCCTGCTGAAGATCAGGCCGTATGTGCGCAAATTCCATTCGTCGGAATATCTCAACGCGCTTGCGTCCGGCGAAATCTGTTTCGTCGTCGGCTTTTCCGGCGACGTCAAGCAGGCGCAAAGGCGCGCGGCGGAGGCGAAGGGCGGGATCGCGATCGGCTACGCGATCCCGAAGGAGGGCGCGCAATTGTGGTTCGACAATCTCGCCATCCCGAACGACGCGCCCGACGTCGCCGAGGCGCACGCGCTCATCAATTATCTGCTCAAGCCCGAAGCGGCCGCCAAGAACACGAATTTCATTTCCTACGCCAACGGCAACCTGGCCAGCCAGAAATTCATCGACAGATCGATCCTCGACGACCGCACCATCTATCCGGATGCCGCCGCCATGGCGAACCTCTACACGATCGTCGCGCACGGCCAAAAAACGCAGCGGCTCATCAACCGGCTGTGGATGCGGATCAAGACGGGAAGCTGAGATGCCGGTCGAGGCCAATCCCGGCCTCCGTCCCGGTTCCCATTTTTCCCGGACGCGCTTTAACGGGGCTCACCGCCAGCGCCGATGCAGCCAGAGCCATTGCTCGGGATGCTCGCGCACCCAGCCCTCGATCACCGAGGTGATCGCCTGCGTAGTGCCCTGAATGTCGACGCGACCGTCGGCGCCGCGCGGCGGCTCGATCGGGTCGGTTATTTCACCCCAGAAGCCATGGCCGTCGGGCAGCCGCACGACCCGCATACCGATGATCGGACATTCGACTTGGCGGGCAAGAAGCGCGAGCAGCGGATTGGCGCGGCAGCGTCGGCCGAAGAACGTCACCTCGACGCCCCTCACGTCATACTGATCGGCGAGCATCCCGACATGGATGCCGGATTGCAAAAGCCGCGCGAGCTTCACCGGCGCATCAAGGCCGCTGCGCACCAACTCTCCCATGAGCGGCGCGCGCATCTGGGTCACGACGTCGCCGATGGCGGCGATGTTCGGCCGCCGGTAAAGCACGGCCGATTTGAAACCGAGCAATTTCACGACCAGGGCGGAGATTTCCCAGTTGGCGAGATGCGATGCGAAGGCGATGACTGGCCTGCCGCTCGCTCTGATGCGGTGGTAACGCTCTATTGTTTGCGGCGAGAGGCGGATGGTTCGCGGCATGGACGCATGGGCGTCCTCGGCGCCCTCGACCTGGAATTCGTCGAGGTGGGCAAACTCGGCCGCCACCCGGCCGAGATTATCCCACACGCCGGCGAGGATTTTATCGATTTCGGCGTCGGATTTTTCCGGAAAGGCGGCGCGGAGATTGTCGCGACCGATGCGGTGTTCCTTGAAAAGCGGACCCAGTTTGCGCATCAGGGCGCCGGCAAAATTCGCCGTCCGCTCGCGATCCATGCGCTTGATCGCCCGCAACAATCCGACCGCGGCGGCGCCGATCGCCGCGTCGGCCGCGGCTTTGCGATGTCGCCGCAACACCCGTCGCCAACGCCGCAGCATCAGCTGAGGCCGATGTTTGCCGGAGCCGGCGGGACCAGCCGCAATTGGAGTTGGCATTGACGCTATCTTATTGCGACTCGCGCTAGAACATGACGACGATCTTGCCGAACACCTGCCGGCTTTCCAGCCGCGCCAGGGCGCGCTCGAAATCAGCGAGCGCGACCTCGGTGTCGATCACCGGCAGGAGGCCGGAGGCCATCTTGGCGAGGCTCTCGCGGACGTTGCGCAGCGAGGCGCCGAACGAGCCGAAGATGCGATATTGCTGCAGATAGAGCTGGAACAGGTTGAGGGTCGTCGACTGGCCCGAGGTCGAGCCGCAGGTGACCAGTCGCCCGCCGCGCTTGAGGCACAGCAGCGAGCCGTTGAACGTGTCCGGCCCGACATGTTCGAAGGCGACATCGACGCCCTTTTTTGCCGTGAGCTTGCGCACCACGCCTTCGAAGCGCTCGGCGCGATAATTGATGACATGATCGGCGCCGAGCGCCTTGGCTTTCGTCGCCTTTTCGTCATCGCCGACGGTGGTCATGACCGTGCAACCGATCGCCTTCGCCATCTTGATGGCGGCCGTGCCGATGCCGGAACCTCCGGCCTGCACCAGGATCGTCTCGCCCGGCGCGAGCTTGGCGTTGTCGAACAGCATGTGCTGCACCGTCGCGAAGGCGACCGGCGCACAGGCGGCGTCGCGTAGGCTCACGCCGTCCGGGATCGGGATCACCAGCCGCGCCGGCATGTTGATGAGATCGCGAGCGAAACCGTCGACATGAAAGCCCATGATGCCGCCGACGTTCTCACAAAGGTTGTCGCGGCCCTCGCGGCAGGCCGCGCAGGTCCCGCAGGTGAGCGCGCCATAGGCGACGACGCGGTCGCCGACTTTGCACGAGTTGACGTGGGAACCGACCGCGACGACCTCGCCCGCGGCCTCGACGCCGACGACGAGCGGCAGCTTGCGCTTGGCGAAGGCCATGCCGCGCCAGCCCCAAACGTCGATGTGGTTGAGGCCGATCGCCTTGACGCCGATCTGCACCTCGCCCGCCGCCGGGGCGGGAGGGGCCGGCACATGGCGAAGCTCGATCTTGCGGTCGGCGACGAGCGTGAGCGCGCGCATCAAACCCGCGCCCTTTCCTTCCCCACTTGCGGGGGAAGGGGGCGAGGGTGCCGTTCGGCGTCCTTCGCCTTGCTTGGTTTCGACGCCGCCGCTCACGCCGGCTCCCGCGCCATGACCAGACAGACATTCTGGCCGCCGAAGCCGAACGAATTGGAGATGGCGCGGCGGACGCGCGCGTCGCGCGCCACGTTCGGCACGACGTCCAGCGGGATCGCCGGATCCGGAACGCTGTAGTTGATGGTCGGCGGAATGCGCTGGTGCGCGAGCGTCAGCAGGGTGAACGCCGCCTCGATCGCGCCGGCCGCGGTCAAGGCATGACCGATCATCGACTTGTTGGACGAGATCGGAATGTCGCGAATGCGCTCGCCGAATACCGCGGCGACTCCGAGGTACTCCATCTTGTCGTTCTCGGGCGTGCTGGTGCCGTGGGCGTTGATGTAGTCGACGTCTTCGGGGCTGACGCCGGCGTCGGCCAGCGCGTTGCGCATGCAGGCGATGATCGGCTTGCCGTCGGGACTCGAGCGGGTGCGGTGGAAGGAGTCGGATTTTTCACCGTGTCCTTCGAGGATGCCGAGCACGCGCGCGCCGCGCGCGCGGGCGTGGTTCAGCTCTTCGAGCACGACGGCCGCCGCGCCTTCGCCGAGCACAAAGCCGTCGCGGTTCTTGGAGAAGGGCTTGGAGGCCTGCTGCGGCGGATCATTTTGGGTGGAGAGCGCGGAGAGGAGCGAGAAGCGAATGAGCGATTCCGCGGTCAGCGAGCCGTCGGCGCCGATCGCCAATGCGGCGTCGCACTCGCCGCGCCGTATCGCCTCCATGCCCAGTTGGATGGCGCTGGCGCCGGACGCGCAGGCGGTGTTGAGCGAGATCGGAGATCCGACGGTGCCGAAGTGATCGGCGAGATTCTCGCCGATGATGCCGAACTTGAACGGCCCGTGGATTTTGGCGAAGTCGGAGGCCACGCGCAGGAGATCGGGGTATCCGGCTTCGCCGTTGGCCGCGGCCATCGCCGCCATCTTGATGCGCTCGGGCCATTCGACTTCCAACACCGCCGGCGCAAGGCACAGCGGCCCGGGAAAGCGACCTTTCCCGCCGATGCCGGCCTCGGCGATCGCCTCTTCGCCGGCCAGGACGGCGATGCGTTCGGACCGTTGCGCCGGCGACGTGTCGTCACGGTAAACCTCGTCGACCGCACCGGCGATGGTTGTTCGCAGGCCGTCGGTCGGAAAGCGGGAAATGCGCCGGATGCCGGAAACGCCGCCGGTCAGCTTCGCCCAATTGTCGGATTTGCCGACGCCAAGCGAGGTGACGATGCCGATTCCGGTGACGGCAACGACGGGACGACCCGTCTTGTTCCGTGCCGCAGCAGCCATTGCCTCGACCGTTGGGCCTGCCATGCCCTTCTCCCTCAATCGACCCGCTCGATCACCGCGAGCCCTTCACCGCGCCAATTGCCGACGCTGGTGACGACGATCTGCGAAAGTTCGGACGGATTGTCGCCGCCGTCCCCCGTCCCGGTCGGTGGAAACAGCTTGCCATGTTCGAGCACCGCGCAGGCTATCGCCAGATTGGCGGTAAACTGAGCCTCGACGCCATGCCCGATATACGTGCCGGCATTGCGCACGGGAAGGCCAATTTGCCGGAGCACATCGCGCTCCGCCGACGTTGCGGGTTCAAGCCCGGTGGCGCCGGAAATGACGCCGGCGCGCGCGCGGTCCACCTTGGCGGCTATGGCGTCCCACTGGCGGCGAAGCGTCGTCTCGATGTCGCCCGGCCGGCGCCGGTTGCGGTCGGAACCGGTCGCCGACAACCGCGCGCGCGGCCGCGCGCCCCGTCGCTGCGCGTGGGCGTCGCTTTCGAGCACGAGAAATGCGCCCATGCTGCCGTAGGCCGTGCCGCCGTTCGGTCCGCGATCCCAGACCGGCGCAAATTTGTCCCGCAGCAGCATGCCGTCCTGCGCGAATATGAGCAGGACGTCCCAGCGCGCGGCGTTGTAAGCGCCGCCGACCAGCGTCAATTCGCTCTCACCGGCGGCTATGCGCGCCTGCGCAATACGGACCGCATCGACGCCCGCGGGTTCCTCGCCTATGAACGTGCGCGAAGACCCGACGACGCCGTGAACGAGCGAGATATTGCCGGCGAGCAGATTGGGGAGCTGCGCCAAGAACAAAGTCGGGCGCAGATCGCTCATCAGCCGCTCGTTGAGGAAGACGCCGGGCGCGGGCGCATTGCGCAGGCCGGCGAGGATTGCGGTGTCGACGTCGACGTCGCGCTCGCCGCCGCCGGCGGCGACGATCATGTCGGTCCGGTCGAGCAGTTCGGGTTTTCCGGCGATGCCGGCGTCACCGAGCGCGAGACCGGCCGCGTAGACGCCGGCAAGCTGCCAGGGCTCCATCTGCCGCTGATCGCTCCTCTTCGGGATCTGCTTGTCGAAATTGACCGGCGCGAGCGGATGCACGATGTAAGGCGCGTAGCTTTTGTCGTCGTAGGGAGGCGGATCGCCGCGATCGAGATGGTCCCAGGCCGCCGCGAGTCCCTCGCCGAGGCACGTGAGCAGACCGACGCCGGTGATCCACACCTCGCGGCGCTCGCTCACTTAATGAACTCCTTGACCGGCAGCTCGATCCGTTCGGCCAATTCCAACATGGCGCGGCGGAATTGCGGACTCGGATAGGGCATGATGCGAAAAGTGAGTTGGCTGTCGCACGCCGCCTTCTTCTCGCGCCATCCCCTGCATTCGCCGATGGCGTAGCCGGAGCCTTCGTGCGCCACCTTGCCGACGAATTCGAGCACGTCGCCGGGGAACACGGCGGTGCGGAATTTGCCGCCCTTGACGGCGACCAATATCGGCATGGCGGTGAAGCCGCCGAGCGCGCTCACCAGCCATCCGGTCGTCTGCGCCATGCATTCGATCAGCAGCACGCCCGGCATCATGGGAAATGTCGGAAAGTGACCCTCGAACACCGTGCTCTCCGTGGGCACGGCGCAGATCGATCGAATCAGCCGCTCGCCAAGATTGATCTCGACGACGCGGTCGATCATCTGAAAATATTCGAGACGCATGTGCGGCGCCTCAGGCGCCTTTGGCCGCGATCAATTCGTCGATCCGCTCGCTCAGATTCTTGAGCACGAAGTACTGGTCCGTCGTTGCCTGGCCGTTATTGACTTCCTGCGTCCATTGCTCGAGCGGGAGCTTGATGCCGAAAGCCTTGTCGATGGCGAAGGCAATGTCGAGGAAGTCGAGGCTGTCGATCTCGAGATCGTTGATGGCGTGATTTTCCGGCTTGATGCTCTCACGCGGGATATCGCAGGTTTCAGCAATGATATCAGCGACTTTGTCGAACGTATCGGACATCGGGCATGCTCATTCGGTGGCGGCATGAAGGCTGCCGTCGCAAACAACGGCGCTTGCCCGACCGCCGCGGGCCGCTCGGGTCGTGCATGCCCCTATAGCGAAGGACGTCGCCAAGTTCAACGGCGCGGCCATCGCGCAAACCTGCGTTGAGATGCGGGATTAAGGCCGATCCGGTCGGGCGCCGAACATCCGGTCCGGAGCTATTTTCGCCACCGGGCGTTTGCGGCCCCGCCTCGATTGCTCATGCCAAGTTTCCTAATGACGACGACCATGGCATGCTCGGCTACGGTCCGATCGCGCCGTGGCCTTGCGGCCGCGACAGTATCGCGCTTGACCATGATCCGATTCAGTTGAATCGCATCGGTATCGGGAATTATGCTCGGGCATGATCTTTGCCGAAATCCGATCTCCACATTTCGGACTCATGTTCTGGACATCGTCGCCGTGAGCATTCCGCCCCCTGCGCCATCCGGAGGAGAAATTCGATGATGAACGTCGCTGGCAAATTCATCTATCGCGGCCTCCTCGCCGCCGTCGCGCTCTCGCTAGCGCAGCTTTCGGCGCTCCCCGTTCAGGCCAAGGACTATGATGTCGGCTCGATCCACATCGCGCAGCCCTGGGCGCGGGCGACGCCGAAGGGCGCAAGCTCGGGCGCCGGCTACATGGCGGTCACCAACAACGGCAAGGCGCCGGAGCGGCTCACCTGCGTCGCCAGTGACGCCAGCGCGCAATGCCAAATCCACTCCATGACCATGGAAGGCGGCGTGATGAGAATGCGGCCGGTGGAAGGCGGGCTGGAAATCAAGCCGGGCGAGACCGTGACGCTCAAGCCGTCCGGTCTGCACCTCATGTTCATCGACCTCAAGCATCCGCTGGAGCAGGGCAAAGTGGTCAAGGCGACGCTCAAATTCGCGCACGCCGGCACGGTCGACGTTGAATATCCGATCGCGGCCATAGGGGCCGCCGCTCCCGGCGCTGCCGCCGGCGGCGGCATGATGGAAGGTCACGGCGGCATGATGCAAATGGGCCACTGAGGCAGCGCCGGGACCAACGGCCGGCGGAACCCGCCTCGCCGGCCGCAGGTCAATCGAAATCCGCACCTTACGATTGGTTAATACTCGCCGCCGTATACCGCTGTGACGCTGTGGCGGTTGAAGCATGAGCGATTCCGATCCCAAGGACGTCCGGAATTGGTCCGGACCGATCAAGGACTTGGCCGAGGACGAGCGACAGAAACTCGTCGATTCCATGAACGCCCCAGCGCAGCCGCGGATCGCGGTGTCCGAGGCGTTGCGCAATAACTGGGTCGAGATCTGGTATCAGCCCAAGATCGATCTCAAGCGCAAATGCCTGGCCGGCGCCGAGGCGTTGGCGCGGATTCGCCACCCGCAGTTCGGCATTTTGTTGCCTCACAGTTTCCTTCGCGACATCAGCGAGGACGCCGTTGCGGAACTCGCCCAGCATGCGCTGTTGGCGACGCTCCGCGACTGGACGATGTTCGAGGAGGCGGGCTTCAATCTTCATCTTTCCATCAATCTGCCGGTCGGCGTGCTGCTCAAGCTGCCGATCCCGCGGCTCGTTGCCGAGTACCGGCCGAAATCCACGCGCTGGCCCGGCCTGATCCTCGAAGTGACGGAGGACCAGATCGTTCGCGATATTCCCTTGGCGAAAGAGATCGCCACCCAATTGCGCGTGAGCGGCCTCACCATCGCGATCGACGATTTCGGCGCCGGCTATTCGTGCTTCTCCAGCCTGCGCGATCTGCCGTTTGCGGAGCTCAAGGTCGATCGCTCGTTCATCCTCGGCTGTTCCACCGATGCGACGAACGGCGCCATTTGCCAGACGGCCATCGACCTCGCCCACCGCTTCGGCAGCGCCGCCGTGGCCGAAGGCGTCGAGAACGCGGCCGACCTGCAGGCCCTGATTGTGATGGGCTGCGATTTCGGGCAAGGCGTTCTGATCGCCCCGCCGATGCCCAAGGAACGTTTCCTCGACCTTTTGCGCCAACGTATGAACAAGCGGCGTCCGGTGACGTCCAAGGACGCGATCAAGCCGGTGCAGAGGCCCGCCGGCCGCGTCGTCGCCTGATCGCTGGAGTCCGGACGGACAACCGGTTCCCACTCTTCCCGGGCGCGCTCTATCGTCTCGTCGGCTCGCGGAACGGCGGCGGCGTGCCCGCGGGCGCCGGCATGCAAAAGACGTCGAGCGTCATCGACACCAGGGCGTAATAGCCGAGGATGCCGACAAGCTCGACCATGCCGGCATCGCCAATGAGCTTGTGCACGCGGGCGTAAACGGCGGCGCTCACGCGCCGCCGCGCGTAAAGCTCCTTGACGAAGGCGTAGATCGCCATCTCGTCCGCCGGCGCCGATGTCGGGGCGCGGCCGGCCTTGAGATCGCGGATCGTCGCCGGCTTGACGCCTTGCCGTTCGGCAATCACGGCGTGCGCCGCCCATTCGTACTGCGCTTTCCAGTATTGCGCCGTGACCAGGATTGCGATCTCCGACAGCCGCGGCGGCACGCCGGTGCCGAAGCGCAGATGCGCGCCGAGCTGCTGCGCCAACTGGCCGAAGGCGGGCGCATGCAGATAGACGGCAAACGGTCCGTCCATGGTGAAGCGCCCGCGCGGGCCCGACTTTATCGCCGCGACGAGCGCTTGCTGTTCGCGCGTAAGGCTGTCGAAGGCGAGCGCGGGCAGGCGAGGCGAGGGCGATCGAGACGACCGCGAGCGTGGCGATGGCGATGTGGACATGAATTTCCTCTCGGGTACAGGCGGATCGAGCCTTATCGAGCCGCGCTATTTTCTGGCGACGAGGTCGATGAGCGCGGACATGCCGACATGCGCCGTGCCCTCGTTGATGATGCTGTCGTGCTCGCGGATCTCGATCTCCTTGAGATCGCCGAACGCCGCTTCGAGCAGGGCGCGCGTGTACATGTGCTCCGCGTCCGGCGGCCCGCCGGTGCGATAGGCGAGCTGCTCGGGCCGATAGGCCTGCATGAGCAGGAGGCCGCCGGGCTTGAGCGCCGATTTGAGGTTGGCGAACAATGCGGCGCGTTCGGCGCCGGCGAAGTGGATGAAGATCGCCGCGACCACGTCGAAGGCGTCCTTCGGCCAGCGCCAGGTGGTGAGGTCGGCGACGTCCGTGCGCAGCCGCACGCCACGTTCCCGCGCCAGCGCGCGCGCTTTGGCGAGCGCGGTGGGTGAAAAATCGACGGCGAGAACGTCGAGGCCCTGTTCGGCGAGCCATACGCCGTTGCGGCCTTCCCCGTCGGCCACCGACAGCGCCGTCTTCAGTCCGCGCAGCCGATGGGCTTGCGCCTTGAGGAACGCATTCGGTTCCGTGCCGAACAGGTAGCCGGGAGCGCCGAACCGCGTTTCCCATCGTTGCCGCTGTGACGAGTCGCTCGTCGGCATTGGCCAGGACCTCGGTGCTGTTTTGCCATTCCGCGGGAGGTTGCGCCAGCCTTCATTCGGCGTCGACGCGGAATCCGCCGTCGGACTCGAGCGTGATGCGGCCGTCGGCGACGGCGCGCGCCCAACGGCCGGTCGCCGGCAATCCGCCGAACGAGAAGAAATGTGGAGAAACGCCGACCGGCGCCGCGTCGGCGAGCGCCCGCACCAGGTCGTCGGGGGTCGCCATGGCAAACATCTGCCGGACGAGTCCCGCGCGCCGCGTGAGCGCCTGCGCGGAGGCGCGCACGCCGCACCGGCCGGCGTAGCGCATGAGCGAGGTGAAGCTGGTCGGACCGGCAAGGCCGACGTGCACGGGGTGATCGAAGCCGAAGGCGCGCAGCCGCGCGATGTAGTCAAGGATGGCGCGCGCGTCGAAGCAGAACTGGGTGACGATCTCGACCGTCAGTCCGCTCGCCTCGGCGGCCGCGATTTTTTCAGCCAGCGCGCGGTTAAGCTCTTCATCACCGATGCGCGGGTGGCCGTCGGGGTAGCCGGCGACGCCGATGGCGCTGATGCCGTGCCGTTGCAACGCGCCGCTGTTGATGGCGTCGATGGCGCCCCGGAACACCCCGCATTCCGCGCGGTCGCCGGCGATGAGAAGGACGCGGCGCACGTCGGCCTCGCCGTCGAGCCGGGCGAGGAAGTCGTCGAGCGCTGCGACGGTCGCGAAATTGCGCACCGCCACGTGCGGCACCGGCGCGAAGCCGGCCGCGCGCAGCCGGACGGCGGCGGCGACGGATTCCTCCGCCGGCCTGTTGGGAACGGCGCTGATAAAGACACGTGTGCCGGGCTTGAGCACCGCGAGCGCGGCGATGTCGGATGCCGACGGCCGCGTCGCCTCGATCGAGAATCCGGCGGTGAACGCCGCGATTCGCTCAACCGGATCGAGCGGCGCGGGCTGCGGACTCGCGGGCGGGCTCATCGTGCGCAAGGCTTGATTGTCGAAATAGTTCAACTGCGTCGGCGCGAGATCACGTAAGATTCATCGAAGAACCACAAACCGCCGCGCTCGCGCAGCACCGAGCGCGTGGCGTCGATATAACGGCCGTCGGCCACCACATCGCCCAACCGGTCGTCCTCGACTTGCGCCACGTAGATCGCCGCGTTCCAGGCCGCGAACAACGTCGATGTGCCGATCGATTCGGAGATTTCCGACGGCAACGTATGCATCACGTAGCGGAACAGCGAGCGGTTGTCGGCGTAGGCGTTGAAGTTGAGGTCGCGGCCGGCCGGCCCGAGCTCGTGCTTCACCGCCTTGAGGATCTGATGGCGGTCATGGATGAACGGATGATCGTCCGGCCAGACCTTTTGGATGATTTCCATGCCGGGGTCGTGGCCGTGCGAATGGATGGCGATGAGCCGCCCGCCCGGCCCAAGCGAGCGCGCCAGCGGACCGATCACGCGCTTGGCCTTGAACTCGAGCGAGGCGCGCGCGCGATAGGGTTGCGAGGCGATGATCAGGTCATAATTGGCGATGGTGCCGCCGGGCTTGGGAATGATCGGATCGAGCAGGAACCGGTGGTCTTCGCGATAAATGACGAGCACCACCGGGCGCTCGTAGACCGGGTTGCCGGTTTGCGCGCTGACGCCGGCTTTCCAGTTGAGCGCCAGGAAGGGTTCAAGATCGATGATTTGTTGCTCGAAGCGGTGGGCGGAATTGCCGATGAGCGGCAGCTCGTGCCAGACCAGGCTCGAGGCGGCATTGAGTGACTTGACCGCAAGCCACGGCGCATCCGCATAGGCGAGGTTGGTGAGCACCAGGACCGTGGCCGGATGCTCGAAAAAGCGGTCCGCCATCCGCTGCAGCGTGAGGCGAACATCTTCGAGGCTGATCTCCTTGCCGACGATGTAGAACGGCATGTGCGTGAAGCGGTCGTGCATGGCGCGCATCACGCGCACCAGCACCGTGCCGTCGCCGACGCCGGCGTCGAAGACGCGCACCGCCGGCGGGCGTGGATGGATGTGGGCGAGCTCGTCGCCGACGCGGTTCGCCACCTCCCACTTCTCGCTGCAGGTATTGACGAAAAGGAGATACTTTTGCCGGTTGTCGAAGAAGCGGAAGTTGCGCTGCGGGTCGCCTGGCTTGGTCAAGGCTGCAACCGGGATTGGCGCCAGCGCCGCCGGCCGCGCCTCGTGCGCGCGCTCAATGACGATGGGCCGTGGCCCTTGAGGTGGGTGGGCGGTCATGAAATTATGGATGCGATCGAGCGTGTCGGTGGTGATGCGCCCGCCATTGCGCAGGCGCGAGGTGAGTTTGCCGTCATTGACGGCGCGCCGCCCGAACGTCGATTCGGCGAGGCCCGTCTGCCGACAATAGTCCGAGATTTCCTGGATCAATTGCTGGGCGTTCATGGCAAGACGCCGCTCCCTCGGTAGCCGCGCGACGCGGTCGTCAGCAAGGGCGGCGCGCGGTCGCTGTCAGATTCTTTTTGGCGCGTTGGCGCGGTATTTACGGTCCCAGCGAACCAATCCGCGCGGCCAGGGTCAACCACAAAATAGCCCACTATTGTAGTGGGCAATATGATGGGACATATCCCTAAATCAACGGACACATTTCGGTCGCGGCGCATCGGCACGTTCCCGCCGCATGGCCAAATGGCCGCGAACGAGGCGTTGCGCGCAGCGGCGAGCGCCGCCGTCCGCTCCCGGCCGGCGCGCTTCTGCGCGTTGAAACGTTGATGTATCGTCCGCTCTCGGGGACGGGATCGAGTGATGTGGGGCAGAAAGCGCAAGTCCGCCGTGTCGGCCGGCGCAGCCGAGGCGCGCTCGCCGTTGAAAGCGGCGGTGCACGAGGCGCGCATCGAGGCGGCCGAGCGCACCAGCGTCGTCGTCGATTTGCGCGACGCGGAAGTCGCCCGTCTCGAGCTCCTGAACGAGGCGCTGGATTCGATTTTTGCCGAGCTGCCGTCGGATGCCGGCGAGTTGTTTGACCGCGGAATAAGCCGCGGTGACACGCCGCGGCTGTGGATCGATGCCGTCGCGCATATCGCCATGGGGCGCGACAAGCGCATCTACCGTTTCCTGCACGATACCCGCATCGGCCGCCGCGTGCTCGCCGAGTCGCACGAGATTCCGGAAATGGTGAAGGCGATCACCGCCTATGTGGCGCGGCGCCTCGTCGAGCGCGAGCGGGCGCTTGACGACAATCCCGATTTCATCACCCGCGTTGGCGGGCGTGCGGCCGCGCGCGCGCGCGGCCGCCGGCGCCGGCGGGCGTTTCGCACATTCCTTTTCGGCTTCATGCTGGGCCTGCTCACGCTCCTTGCCGCCGCGATATTCCTGGCGAACCGATTTTAGCGCCGGGCTGCGCGACCACGGAATTTAGCGAAGGGGTTGCCGCGCGACCTCCTGCACGGCGCCATCGGCGCCGCGCTGGCGCGCAATCATCTCGCAGTGCCAGCTGTGTTCCTCGCCGTCGATGTGAAAGAGATTGTAACCGCCGGCATCCTCGCCGCCATGCGGCGCGCGCGCCGAAGCCGACGGCGCGCCGACGGCGGGGATCGCCTCGCCGCGCGGGCCATCGAGCCAGACGATCGAGCAGCGGTGATCGTGGCCGTGGAGCACGAGTTCGGCGCCCTTCTCGGCAAGCACGGCGCGAAATTCGGCGGCATCGGTCAATCGCCGCAACCAATGACTTACCGTGCTCACCGGCGGGTGATGGATGAGGACCACGCGGAACGATCCCCTGGTTTGATCGAGCGCCGCGGCAAAGAGAGAAAGCTGCTCGGCGCCGAGCTGGCCGGTGGCCAGCAATGGCGCGGTCGGCAGCGCCGAACAGAGCGCGATCAGCGCGACGCCGCCGCGCCGACGCACGAAGGGAAACGGCGCGCGCGTCTCTTCGGTGTCGTCGCGCAGGTAATCGTCCCAGAATTCAAACGGCCAGCGCCGAGCTTGAGCCACGTAGATGTCGTGGTTGCCGGGAATCACGGTGACATCAGGCGGGCGCCCGAGGGTCGCGAGCCATGCGCGCGCCCGCGCGTATTCGGCCGGAAGCGACAGGTTGACCAGGTCGCCGGTCACCGCAATGTGGTCGACCGGGCACGCCTGCAGATCGCGGGTTACCGCGTCGAGAGCATCGACGCGGTGGATGTTCTTCCGTTTGCGCTGCCAATTGATGAAGCCGAGCCCGCGCTTGCCGGCAAGCTCGAAAAGCTCCGGTCGCGACGGCAAATGCAGGTCGGAAATGTGGGCAAGCACGAACATCGCCGGATGATGATACGCGATTCATCGGCGCAACAGCGGATTGTAATGTCGCGCCGCCCCGATGGAGGTCATGAACTGCCGATGAGAATGCCGGCGACGAAGACGAGCACGCCGCCGACGACGACCTGGAACGCCGCGTGCAGGAAGGGCGTATCCATATAGCGCGTGCGGATCCAGGAGATGACGGCCAGTTCGACCGCGACCACGGCGAACGCGAGCGCGGTCGCAATATAGAAGTGGGGAATGAGATAGGGCAGGGCGTGGCCGAGGCCGCCGAGCGCGGTCATGACGCCGCACACCGCGCCCCGCACCACGGGCGCGCCGCGGCCGGTGAGCGAGCCGTCGTCCGACAAGGCTTCGGCAAAGCTCATGGAGATGCCGGCGCCGATGGCGGCGGCTAGTCCGACCAGGAAGGTCGACCAGGTATTATGCGTGGCGAAGGCGGCGGCGAAGAGGGGAGCGAGCGTCGAGACCGAGCCGTCCATGAGGCCGGCGAGCCCGGGCTGCACGTATTGCAGCATGAACACGCGCCGCGCCGTCTGATCCTCGGCTGCGCGCACTTGCGGCGTGAGCTTTGCGCCAAGCTCGTGGGCGAGCTTCCCGTGTTTGTCCTCGGCGGCGGCAAGGCGGCTCAGCAAATCCCGTATGGCCTCGTCGCGCGCCGACCGAGCCGCACGCCGGTAGAAGCGGGCGGTTTCATACTCCATTTCTTCCGCGAAATTGCGCACGGCGTCGAGCCCGAGCGGGCGGTTGAGCCAGATCGGGCGGCGCGCGACGAAGCCCTTCACGTCTTGCCGCCGGATGAGCGGGAGAAAATCGCCGAATTTCTTGCGGTAGACGTCAAGCAACATTTCGCGATGGCCGATCTCCTCCGCGGCCATCTCGTCGTACATCGCCGCCGTGTCCGGATAGGAGGGGCGCAGCCCGCCTGCAAACGAGCGGTAGATGCGGTTGTCCTCGTCTTCGTTGGAGATGGCGAGCGCAAGAATTTCCTGCTCGGTCAAATCGGCAAAGCGTTTCACGGGCGTCGCCTCGATCGCTTGATAAGATCCTCGCATATATTTTAGAACGATTCTAGTCTAGGGCAGAGCCACCCGCGCGCCAATCTGGCGGCCATTTGGCGGACTTGTCGGCGCGCGCGAACAGCGGCTTGCGTGTTTCTGTGTGATCGGTTGGCGTATCCTCGTTGCACCCGGCGGACGGAGGAATTTTATGCGGGAGGCGCTGCGGCTGTCGGCACACTCGACGCGGCGACGGCATGGGAACTCATTGCCCATGGCGGTCGAAACCCTTCGCCGACCTTTCGAGCCGGCGCTGCGGCGCGTCCTGCATCTTTATTGGCGCTTCGCGCGCGGGCTCACCCTCGGCGTGCGCGCCCTTGTCATCGATGGGCAGGGCCGCGTGTTCCTGGTCAAGCACAGCTACATTGCCGGCTGGCATTTGCCGGGCGGCGGCGTCGAAGTCGGCGAAACGCTCGCCGGCGCGCTCGCGCGCGAATTGCGCGAGGAGGGCAATATCGAACTTGACGGCCCGCCGCCGCTCTTTGCGGTCTATTTCAATCGACGCGTCTCGCGGCGCGACCATGTCGCGCTCTATGTCGTGCGCGCGTTCCGCCAGAGTTCGCCGCCGCGGCCGAACCGCGAGATCGTGGCGCATGGGTTCTTCGCGCCCGACTCGCTGCCCGAGGAGACGACCCGCGCGACGCGCGCGCGCATCGCCGAGGTGCTCGCCGGGGGCGCTGCCGCCGAACTCTGGTGATGCTCGCGCGCGCGCAACCGCCGCGCTTTCGCGGCGCGTGATCCGGTCATTTAGTTGCGGCATGGCCTGCAACCACCCTGCGGCGGCGCGCGTTGGAAGGCGTGGGCGGGCGTGGGAGTGGCAGAAGGAGAGACTCGATGCGGAAGAACATCATTGCGGTCGCCGCGGCCGTCATGCTCGGCATGGCGACGATGACCACCGGCGCAATGGCTTTAGGGCATGGCGGTGGCCACGGCGGGTTTGGCGGCCATGGCGGTCATTTTGCCGGCGGCCATTGGGGGGGCGGCGGCCATTGGGGCGGCGGTTATGGACGCGGCGGTCGCTTTGGCAGAGGTTTTGGGCCCGGTTTCGGCGGCCTCTATCTCTATGGCGGCGGCTGGCCCTACTACTGCTCCAATGGGCCGTATTATTACCCCTACGGCAACTGCTACGGCTACGGATGGTGACGCCGGCGCCGCTTCTCAAGCCACGGGAGGTTTCATTGATGCGTCGCGCTCCGCGCTATGGAGCGCGGCGCGTTCACTTTAACGCGAATTCGCTGCGGCACAGCTATGGTTTGCAACCGCCGCGGTGCTAGAAACCCGCTACGGGGCGTTGCAATGGAGAGACTTCAATGCGGACGAAGATTCTTGCGCTTGCGGCCGCCCTCGCGCTCGGCGCGGCGACAATGACGACCGGCACAGTGGCGTTCGGTCGTGGTGGTGGCCACGGAGGTGGCGGCGGTGGCGGCGGCGGGTTTGGCGGCCATGGCGGCGGCTTTGGCCGCGGTGGTTTCGGAGGCGGCTACGGCCGTGGCGGCTATGGCAGAGGATACGGCAGAGGCTATGGCTGGGGTTGGGGCGGCTACGGCCTGGGCCTCGGCCTCTATGCCTGGGGCTACCCCTATGCCTACGGCTGGTGCGGACCTTACGGTCCCTACGGTCCCTATTACGGCTACGGCTGCTCCCCCTACTACCGCTACTACGGCTACGGCTGGTAGCCGCCGGATCGAGCGGCGGCGGGTACGCCTCGCGCTCCCGCCGCCGGTCGGGTGCGGCGCGTCGTTGCCGTTCGCTCAGCCGAATCGGCCGCGATCGTGCGGCTGCGCGAAATCGATCGCCGGCCCGATCGGCACGATGCCGGTCGGATTGATGCCGCGGTGGCTGCCGTAATAGTGCCGCTTGATATGATCGAGACTGACGGTCTCGGCGACGCCGGGCACCTGATAGAGATCGCGCAGATAGTTCCAGAGATTTGGATAGTCGATGATGCGCCGCAAATTGCACTTGAAGTGGCTGTAATAAACCGCGTCGAAGCGGACGAGCGTCGTGAACAGCCGCCAGTCGGCCTCGGTGATCTGCCGCCCGGCCAGATAGCGCCGGCGCGACAGTCGCTCCTCGATCTGGTCGAGCGTGGCGAAGAGAGCGCGCGCGGCTTGTTCGTAGGCGGCCTGCGTGGTGGCGAAGCCGGCGCGATAGACGCCGTCGTTGACGTTCGGATAGACGATGTCGTTGATGCGGTCGATCTCGGCGCGCAGTTCGGCCGGATAATAGTCGGTCCGCACGTCGGTGAATGCGTCGAACGCGGAATTGAGCATGCGGATGATTTCGGAGGATTCGTTGTTGACGACGGCGCGCCGCTTCTTGTCCCACAGAACCGGCACGCTGACGCGGCCGGTATAGTGCGGATCGGCCAGGAGGTAGATGTCGGCGAGCGTCGACTTGCCGTTGACGCTGTCGAGCGTCGCGCCCGGCTCGGTGCCGAATTCCCAGCCCCTCTTGCCGAGGAGCGCGACGGTCACAGAGACGGAGATCACGTCCTCGAGCTTCTTGAGCTTGCGGAAGATGAGCGTGCGGTGCGCCCACGGGCAGGCGAGCGAGACATAGAGGTGATAGCGGCCCGCCTCGGCGGGGAATCCGCCCTGGCCGGTCGGGCCGGGGCTGCCGTCGGCGGTGACGTAGTCGTGGTAGGCCGTGGCCTGATGTTGGAAATGACCATCCTTGGTGCGCGAAATATCCTCTTGCCAGGCGCCGTCGACGAGCAGTCCCATTGTCATCTCCGCTGAAACGTCGCTCCGCAATGTAATCGTTCTCAATGTAATCATTCCCAAGGCCGGTGTTGAGGTGCGCCCGACCGCGCCTGAACGACCGGGCTTCGGCTGGACCTCGCTCGGCCCGAATGCTAGGCGGCGGCGCCATGACCGATGTTGCGCCGACCATTTTGCCGGAGACGGAGGACGACGCGCCGGCGATCGAACGCCTGCATGAGCGCACCTTCGGTCCGGGCCGCTACGCCAAGACCGCCTACCGCTTGCGCGAGCGCGTGGCCCACCTCCTCGACACGTCGTTCATCGCGCGCATCGGCACGCTGCTCGTCGGCTCGGTCCGGCTGTCCCCGGTGCGCATCGGCGAGACCAAGGCGCTGCTGCTCGGTCCGCTCACCGTGGAGCCGGCGTTCCGCGAGCGCGGCGTCGGTCAGGCCTTGATTGCGCACGCGCTCGCGGCGGCGCGCGCCAAGGGCCACCGGCTGGTGATCCTGGTCGGCGACGAGCCCTATTACGGCAAATGCGGGTTCAAGCGCATTCCGCCGGGCCGCGCGGTCATGCCGGGGCCGGTCGATCCGGCGCGGCTTTTGATCGCCGAACTGGTCGATGGCGCTTTCGACGGCGTGTGCGGACCGGTCCGGCCGGAATGGGACGTCTGATGTCGGATGTAATGCGGCCTAGATGGAGAGGAGCGAAATTCGCGATTCGCAATTCCCCTCATGTTCCGCTCGGGCTTTGCTTTGCGATGCCGCGCTCAAGACTCGGCGGCATTCACCGGCCCTCGCGCGCCCAGGTGCCGGCGAGGCTGCCGAGCAGGAGCAGGAGGCCGATGAGGCCGGCGAAGAGCGGCAGCACGGCGATGCCGCGCACGACGCTCGCCTCGCGCATCTTCAAGCCGATCCAGTCGTCGCCCTTGTAGGTGTCGCCGGAACGCACGGCGAGGATGCGCGGCACGTGAACTCCGCTGCCGTCGTCGAGCCGCCGGGAATCGCCGCCGGTCGCTGCGGTGATCGGCGCCAGCACCTCGGTCGTCGAGGTCACCGCGGCGAATTCGCGCGGATTGGCCGGGCCGATATTGACGAGCGCATTGAGCTTGCCGTCGGTCGCGCGCCACAGGCCGAGCTCGTTCGCCGTCACCTCGCCTTCCCACACGCCCGGTTCCTTCGGCGCGAGCTTGAGCGTGCGGGTCGATCCCGACGGCGACGTCAAGGTCACGTCGGCGGCGTCGTCCGCCATGGTCTGCCGGCGCACCACGAGGTTATGCCCGCTGACGATGAGCCGCAGCGCCTCCTCCTCGAGATCTGGCTCCTTCATCAGCCAATGCGAGAGCCGGCGTAACAGATCGAGATGCGGGCCGCCGCCTTCGAAACCGCGTGCCCACAGCCAGATGTGATCGGAGAGAAGCAGCGCCACGCGTCCCTCGCCCTGGCGCGAGAGGACGAGGAGCGGCTTGTTGTCCGGCCCCTGCATCAGCGCCGTGCCGGTGATGTTCCTGGTGTCGACCAGGCGGAACCATCTGCTCCAGTGCGGCGGATCGCTGTCGGAGCCTTCGAGATCGCGGGTCACCGGATGCCGCTTGCCCAGCTCGGTGAGGCGGGCGCGGAAGCCCTGCTCGGTGACGCTGCCGCTCGGCTCCGCCGGCAGGATGGCGTCGAGCGGCGTGCGCCAGATGCTGCTCGGGCTCGCGTAATCGGGGCCGGCGGCGACCAGCACCGCGCCACCGTCGCGCACGTAGCGGGTGATGTTGTCGAAATAGATGAACGGCAGCACGCCTTGGCGCGCGTATCGGTCGAAGATGATGAGCTGGAACTCGCCGATCTTCTGCTGGAACAATTCGCGCGTCGGGAATGCGATCAGCGACAGCTCGTTGATCGGCGTGCCGTCCTGCTTCTCCGGCGGGCGCAAAATCGTGAAATGCACGAGATCGACCGAGGCGTCCGACTTGAGCAGGTTGCGCCAGGTGCGCTCGCCCGCATTCGGCTCGCCGGAGACCAACAGCACGCGCAGCTTGTCGCGCACGCCGTCGATCGACACCACGGCGCGGTTGTTGACCTGGGTCAGTTCGCCCGCGAGCGGTGCAGCCTCGATCTCGACGATGTTGGCGCCGCCGTGCGGGATCGGGATCTCGACGTGCTGCGGCACGCCGACCGGGACCGCGCGGGTCTCCACCACCTCGCCGTCGCGGCGCACCGTCACCGTGGCGGTGCGCTCGTCCGCGCCCTGATCCTCGACCTTGTAGGTGATGGTCTGCGACTGGCCGACGATGCCGAAACGCGGCGCCGCGATCAGCGCGACGCGGCGGTCGCGCTCGTTCTTGCTGCCGGTGATCAGCGCATGGACGGGCGCGGCGAAGCCGAGCGCGCCGGCGTCCGCGGGCACGTCGTGGACGCGGCCGTCGGTGATCATGATGACGCCGGCGACGCGATCCGGGGGCACGTCGGCGAGGCTCGTGCCGAGGGCGGTGAACAGCCGCGTGCCGTCGGTCTCGCCGTCCGACTGGCCGGCCTCGACGACGCGCACGTCGAGCCCGGGAATGCGGCTGAGCCGGGCGACGACCGCGGCCCGCGCCTCCTCGGTCTGCCGCGCGCGGTCGCCGAAATTCTGGCTCGGGCTCTTGTCGACGACGACGACCGCGACCGAGCTGAGCGGGTCGCGGTCCTCGCGGGTGAGCGAGGGATTGGCGAGCGCGAGCACGATGAGCGCCAGCGCCAGCGCGCGCACGGCGGCGCCGCGGCTGCGCGCCACGAACAGCAGCAGCGACAGGACGCAGGCCGCGGCGATGACCGCCCACAGAACGTGGACGCCGACGAGCGGGGCGAACGCCACACCGAAGTTCATAGTCAACACACCATCGTTCGGACATAACCGGCGCGCGAATAGGCCAGAATGTCCTTATCGCGCGTCATCAGCACCATGCTGGCTTCGCGTGCCGTGGCGATGATGATGCGATCGGCCGGATCGCTCGGCGGCGAACCCGGCAATTCGCACGAGCCGGCAAGGATCTCGACCGAAAGCTCGGACATCGCCGCTTCCATCATGCGTAACGTTTGCCGAAACCATGTGACGACCGGCATCGCCAGTACAATTCGGTTCTTGCGCACCAGGTTGGCAATCTCCCAGACGCTGATCGGCGACACATTCAGATTGCCGTCGGCGACCGCTTTGCGCGCCTCGGCGGCGAGCTCGATGCCCTCGGCCAGCCACAGAACGGCGCAGGTGTCGAGCAGAAGATCACTCATTTAGAAGCCGACCTTGTTCCGCATTCCACGTAGCTGTGGGCGCCGTGAGGTCCGTGTCCGCCAGAATCGTGACCGTGCCGGCCATGCAGCCCCAGGGGTCGCGCTTCTTTTGCGACGATGCCGCCGGCGGAGAGGATTGAATCGAGCGCCGAAAAGTAACCTTGCGCCCAGCCAGATCGATCGTCTCGGCGCGCCAGCCGGACTTCAGCCAGGCGCGGGCATGGGAATGTCCGGCCGCGTTATTGGCCCACCAGGCTTCGTGCCGATAGGCGCTTCTCGGCAACTTGAAGCCCAAAACCCGCTCGATTTCACCAAAGCTCAGGCGCTGGATCGCGCGTCTTTTCCGCGCCAGGAACTGCGGCAATGCTTGGTATTTACTCATGGCAATCTTCTCCGCTTCGAGGCCGAAATTACGCTTCATATGAACTTACTATTGTCCATAGTAAACTCCTACTGCCCGAGCCGTTCGAGCAGCGCCGGCACGTGCACCTGGTCGGCCTTGTAGTTGCCGGTGAGCGTGTACATGACGATGTTGACGCCGGCGCGGAAGGCCATCTCGCGCTGGCGCGGCTCGCCTTCGACCATCGGCAGCATGGGCTGGCCGTCGGGCCGCGTCGCCCAAGCGCCGGCAAAGTCGTTCGACGTGATGAGGATCGGGGACACGCCGTCGCCGCCGCGGGCGGGACGGCGCGACGCCTCGTCCTCGCTCTCCGGCGGCAATGCCTGGACCCAAAGCTGGCCGGAGTCGAAGCGGCCGGGGAAATCGCGCAGCAGATAGAACGTCTTGGTCAGGACATGATCGCGCGGCACCGGCTCAAGCGCGGGAATATCGAGCGAGGAGAGGATTTTGCGCAGTTCGAGCATGCCGGGGCTGCGCGTTTCGCCGCCCAAGCCGGGCGGCGCCGCGACGGCGTCGCGGGTATCGAACAGAACGGTGCCGCCGTTTTTCATGTAGGTGTCGATGCGCTTGAGCGCTTCATCGGAAGGACGCGCGGCGCCGGGCACGATCGGCCAATAGATCAGCGGATAGAACACGAGTTCGTCGCGCGCTATGTCGAGGCCGATCGGATCACCCGGCTCGAGCGCGGTGCGCTGCGCGAGGAAGAGCGTGAGGCCGGCGAGGCCGGCTTTGCTGATCGAATCGACGTCGGCATTGCCGGTCACGACATAGGCGAGCTTGGTTTCCAATGCCCCGGGCGGCACGTCCGTGTTCGCCGCATCCTCGGCATGGGCGCGCGGCATCGCGAGCGCAAGCGTCGCAACGACGATCGCCGCCGCGGCGGTGGCGCGCGCGGCGCGTGGACCAAGCCGCGCAATGCCGCCGCCGAGATAGAGCACGATCAGCGTGTCGAGCGCAAAAAGGCCGAGCGCGGCGAGGAAGATCGACCCGCGCAAGTCCTGCGGCTCGCTCTTGCGGTAGATTTCGCGCGTGGCGTGGAGCGCGCCGAAATCGAGCGGTGCCAGGCGGTCGGCGGGGGCGAGGGTGTTGACGGCGAGGAAATTTTCGGCCGGGCCGTAATAGCCCGGCGGGTGGTCGGCGGTGGCGCTGCCGGTAAAATCCGTCGGCACCGGCCGCGCCGTCGCCGGCGGCGAGACGAAGCCGCCGAAGCCGTCGAGCACCCGGCTCGGCGCCACCGCGTCGTGCGCATTCCTTGTCTTGGCGTTGCCGATCGCGGCGACATGGGTGGTGCCGGCAAGCGCGACGATGCGCTTGAGCATCTCGACGAAGGCGCCCGAGAGCGGCAAATCGGACCAGCGCGTGTCGCCGGTAACGTGAAACAGCACGATCAGGCCCTTGCCGCGGCGCGCGGCGGTCACGAGCGGCGTACCGTCGGCGAGCGTCGCCCAGGTGTTCTCGGTCAGCGCGGCATCGGGTTCCGCCAGCACCTGCCGGCTGACGGTCACGTCGTTGGGCACGCTCATGCCGTTGAACGGGCTTTCATGCGAGAACGCGGCGAGCGGCTGCGGCTTGTCCCAGCTCAGGCTGCCGCCGAGGATGCGGCCGCCGCGCCGCAGCCGCACCGGAACGAGATCGTCGTTCGACGCGGCGAGCCGCGGTCCGGCGAAACGCACCAGCACGCCGCCGTTCTCGATCCAACGGGCGAGGCGGTCATGCGCCTCGCCGGCGACGGTGCCGACGTCGGCGAGGATCAACATGGGCAGGTTCTGATCGATGAAATGCGTCACCGCTTCGGCCGGCGACTCGCCTTGCGCGAGCCGCAGATCGGCGAAAGGCTCGAGCGCGCGCTCGATATAATAGCTCGACGACAGGAGCGGCTGCGAGGTGTCGGCGGTCGCGCCGGAGACGATGCCGATTGTGCGGCGGCTCCAGCGCTTGTCGAGCAACTGCACGGCGCCGGCCGAGCGCTCGCCGGCGATCTCGATGCGGGCAATATCGTTGCGGATCTCGACCGGCAGATCGAACGCGGCCTCGGTCTCGCTGGCGGCGGGCTTGAATGCAAACGAAGCTTCGCCGAGCGTCAGGCCCTTGAGATCGAGGGCGCGCACGGTGCCGGTCGCGGCCGTGCCCGCGGGCGCGCGCAACACCTTGACGCTCAGCGCGCCGGCCGCATTGTCGGCGGCCGTGAGCGCGCGGGTCGCCGGAATGCCACCGGCCACGACCGTGATCGGACGCTTGCCGATCGCCCGCGCCAGGCTGTTCGCAAATTCGGTGCCGCGGCCGAGATCGATCCCGTCGGAGAGCCAGATCAGCTCGACATCGCCGGCGTCGGCGAGGAAGCGCGCGATCGCCGGCAGCGCCTCGGTGCGATCGACCGTGTAGGGCTGCGGCTTGATCTGGTGCAGGCGCACGCGCGCCGACCCGGCGGTCGCGAACGAAATGTCGCGCGCGCCGTCCGACAGCGGCACCAGCGCCACGGCGCGATGATCGTCCGCTGCGCGCGCGATGATGTCGTCGGCGGTGTGCAAGCGCGCGTCCCAGGTCGCGGCGGCCGCCCAGCCGTCGTCGATCAGGATGGCGATCGGCGCACGGGTCCTCGTGGGCGCCAGCGGCGGATTCCACAACGGACCGGCGGCGGCGATGATGACGAGCGCGGCCAGCGCCAGCCGCAGGAGCGTGAGCCACCACGGCGTGCGCGCCGGGGTCTGCTCCTTGGGCGCGATCTCGAAGAGGAGCCGGGTCGGCGGGAAATCGATGCGGCGCGGGCGCGGCGGGATCAGGCGCAAGAGCCACCACAGCACGGGCAGGGTCAGGAGCCCGATGAGGACCAGCGGTTCGGCAAAGCCGAGCGGCAGTCCGCCGATCATGCCGGCATCCTCGGCTCGGCCAGCGCATGCCAGCTTGTGCCGCCGCCCGCCGGCGCGGCGCCGATGCGGGCGTGGAGGGCGAGCAAAAGCTCGCTCGCGGGGCGGTCGGTGCGGTGAACCGCAAAGCTCCAGCCGAGCCGGTCGGTCTCGCTGCGGATCTCGGCGCGGTGGCGCAGGACGCGCGCCGCATAGTCCGTTCGCCAGATTTCGGCGCGGCCGGCGGTCACGCGCCCGCCGCCCTCCGGCTCCACGAATTCGATGCGGCCCCAATAGGGGAAAGTCTCCTCGGCCGGATCCACGATCTGCACCACGTGGCCGCGCGCGCCGCTGCCGCAGAGCTGCGTGATAGTGCGCCGCACGTCGTCGATCTCGCTCCACAGGTCGGACAAAAGCACGACCTCGGCGAGCGGCGAGGGCGAAAAGGTCGGCGGCAGGCTCGCGCGCGCGCCGCGATCGTGTACGATCGCCTGCGCCATGCGCTCGATGACGGCGCGGCTGCCGGTCGGGCGCATGAGGCCGGGAATTCCCACCCGCTCGCCGCCTTCGACCAGCACCTCGGCGAGCGCCAGCGCCACGACCAGCGTGCGGTAAAGCTTGGTCTCGCGCCCGAGCGCGGAGGCAAAGGCCATCGACGGCGAGCGGTCGGGCCAGATCCATACGGTGTGCGCGGCCTCCCATTCCTGCTCGCGCACGTAAAGATGATCGTCGCGCGCCGAGCGCCGCCAATCGACGCGGGAGGCCGGCTCGCCGGAGACGAAGCGGCGATATTGCCAGAAATTCTCGCCGGAACCGGCGCGGCGGCGACCGTGCAGGCCGTGGATGATGGTTGCCGCGATGCGCCGCGCTTCCAGGATCAATCGCGGCATGCTGGCGGCGAGCGTGCGGCCTTCGCCGGTCGCCCGCTGCACCGCCGGGCCGTCGTGATAGAAAATACGCCTGGGCTCGACCGCCATGCGTCTATCCGATCCGCGCCTTCAGGCGCGCAATCACCGCCTCGATGCTCTCGCCTTCGGCGCGCGCGGTAAAGGTGAGCGCCATGCGATGCTTGAGCACCGGCTCGGCGAGATCAACCACGTCGTCGATCGACGGCGCGAGGCGGCCGTCGAGGAGGGCGCGGGCGCGCACGGCGAGCATGAGCGCCTGGCTGGCGCGTGGGCTCGGCCCCCAGGCGATCAACTTGGCGGCTTCGCCGCCTCCCGGTCCCGGCCGCGCCGAACGCACCAGCGCCAGGATCGCCGCGACGACGGATTCGCCGACCGGCAGCCGCCGCACCAGCCGCTGCGCGCTCAGCAGATCCTCGGCGCTCATCGCCGGCTTCGCCCGCGTTTCCTCCGCGCCCGTGGTCTCGAACAGGATTTTTCGCTCGGCGTCCCGGTCGGGATAGCCGACGTCGATTTCCATCAGGAAGCGGTCGAGCTGAGCCTCGGGCAGCGGATAGGTGCCCTCCTGTTCGAGCGGGTTCTGCGTCGCGAGCACGTGGAACGGCTTCGGCAGATCGTAGCGGGTGCCGGCGACGGTGACGTGCTGCTCCTGCATCGCCTGCAGCAGCGCCGATTGTGTGCGCGGGCTGGCGCGGTTGATCTCGTCGGCCATCAAGAGCTGGGCGAAGACCGGACCGGAGAGGAAGCGGAAGCTGCGCTTGCCGGTCTGGCTTTCCTCCAGAACCTCGGTGCCGAGAATGTCCGACGGCATGAGATCGGGCGTGAACTGAATGCGCCGCGCATCGAGGCCGAGCACGACGCCCATGGTCTCCACGAGCTTCGTCTTGGCGAGGCCCGGCACGCCGAGCAGGAGCGCATGGCCGCCCGACAAGATGGTGACCAGCGCCTGCTCGATCACCTTGTCCTGACCGAATATGACCGTTCCGATCGCGGCCTTGGCCGCGCGCACGTGAGCCGCGGTCGCTTCGGCCGCGCGCACGATCATGTCTTCAAGCTTTTCGAGCCCGTCTCCGCCCGCAGCCGGCATCGGCCAACTCCTGTCTGTGCCGCCTCGCGCATCGAATCAGATTCGCGGCATCCGCACGAATGTATGCAGCCAGCTTTGCACCGCTATGGGGCAATGCAATATATGCGCTGGCGGCGTGGAGCAGGGCATTGTGCCGATTCTTTCGTCCCCAGGGGACACGACCCGGCTCCGGCGCCGTGTGATGGCCGCGCGCGATCACGATCCCGCGAGGTGATGCGGCCCGCGCTTACGTTCAAGGCAAACCATGGCGAAGCAAGGGCAATCGGGGCTCGACGGCATCACCGGCGCGGTCAGTCGGATCGCCGCCAAAGGGCCGCCGCCGGTCGAGCGGTGGAATCCGCCGTTCTGCGGCGATCTCGACATGCGTATCGCCGCCGACGGCACCTGGTTCTACATGAAGACGCCGATCGGCCGGCCGGCGCTCGTCAAGTTGTTCGCCTCGGTGCTCAAGCGCGAAGGCGACAAATACTTCCTGGTCACGCCGGTGGAGAAATGCGGCCTCCTCGTCGAGGACGTGCCGTTCCTGGCGGTCGAGCTTACGACCGAACAATCCGCCGCCGGGCGGGTGCTCAACTTCCGCACCAATGTCGACGATTGGGTGCAATGCGGGCCGCTGCATCCGCTGCGCTTCGAGCCTGAAGCGGGCACCGGCGGCTTGCGGCCTTATCTTCACGTGCGCCGCGATCTCTGGGCCAAGGTGACGCGCGCGCTATTCTTCGATCTCGTCGAACTCGGCGAGGAGCGCGAGGTCGAGGGCAAGGCGATGTTCGGCGTGGCGTCGCTCGGCGCCTTTTTCCCCATGGCGCCGGCCGACCAGGTGAGGGATTTTGCGTGACCGAGCAGAGCGCGCCTTTTCGACCTGCGGCGACGGAGAGCTTCTTCGATCGCGCGCGGGCGCGGCTTCGTCTTGAAGTGCCGCCGGCGCTGACCGATCCGCTGGCGCCAGGCGCGCGCGGCGACCTCGACCTCAATCCGGCGATGTGGGAGCGCGCCGGGGTGAGCGCCACCAGGCCGGCCGCGGTGCTGGTGCCGGTCATCGACCGCCGCGAACCGACGGTGCTGCTCACGATCCGCACCAAAGATCTCACCAGCCACGCCGGGCAGGTCGCTTTCCCTGGCGGCAAGATCGATCCCGGCGATGAAAGCCCGGTTGCGGCGGCGCTGCGCGAGGCCAAGGAGGAGATCGGGCTTCTGCCGGCGCTGGTCGAACCGCTCGGCTATCTCGATCTCTATCTCACTTTTTCCGGGTTCCGCATCCTGCCGACGGTCGCGCGCGTCAAGCCGGACTTTGCGCTCACGCTCAATCCGCCCGAGGTGACCGAGACCTTCGAGGTGCCGCTCGCCTTCCTGATGACGCCGGCCAATCACCAGCGTCACAGCCGCGATTGGCGGGGGATCGCCCGCGAATACTACGCGATGCCGTTCGAGAATCGCTACATTTGGGGCATCACCGCGGGTATCTTGAGAAACCTTTACGAGCGGGTCTATGGCCCATGATGCGGCCAATCTTTACCGAGATCGGGCTTTTCCTCACCCCGTTCATCCTCTATGCCGCGCTGTTGGTGGCGACGCGCGCCGGCGTGCTGCAGCCCAAGGCATGGACGCCGCGGCGCGTCGCCGCCCTCGCCGTCGCTTCGCTCGCGCTGATGGCGGGAAGCTTCCTGGTGTTGGCGCGGTTCTCGGGCGCGCCGCCGGGATCGACCTATGTGCCGGCGCATATCGAGGGCGGCAAGTTCGTGCCGGGAGCGACGCGGTGAGGCAAGGCGCGCGGCTCGGCGATGCGGCTTGGCTGCGGGACGGCGCGGTCGCGCGCCTCATGGCGTTGCTCGATTGCGACGGCGAGGAAGCGCGCGTGGTCGGCGGCGCCGTGCGCAATGCGCTGTTGCGATTGCCGGTCGGCGAGATCGACGTGGCGACGACGGCGCTGCCCGAGGAGGTGATGCGCCGCGTCGCGGCGGCCGGCGGCAAGGCGATCCCGACCGGCATAGCGCACGGCACCGTCACCGTCGTCGTCGATCATCAGCCGATCGAGGTGACGACGCTGCGCCGGGACGTGGAAACGTTCGGTCGCAGGGCCAAGGTGGCGTTCGGCCGCGACTGGAAGACGGATGCCGAGCGTCGCGATTTCACCATCAACGCGCTCTCCGCCGCGGCCGACGGCACGGTTCACGACTATGTCGGCGGTCTCGCCGATCTCGCCGCCCGCCGCGTGCGCTTCATCGGCGAGCCGCAGCGGCGGATCGAAGAGGATTATCTGCGCATCCTGCGATTTTTCCGCTTTCACGCGCATTTCGGCGCGGGCGCGCCGGACGCCGCGGGATTGCTGGCCTGCATCAGGGCGCGGGCCGGCATCGAGACGCTGTCGCGCGAGCGCGTGCGGATGGAAATGCTGAAGCTGTTCATCGCCCCGCGCGCGACGGCGACGCTCGCGATCATGACGGAGAGCGGCCTTCTCAGCATGGTTCTCGGCGGCGTGCCGTTCCTCGCCGGTTTCGAGAACATGGCGAAGGGCGAAGCGGCGCTCGGCCTCGTGCCCGACCCGGTGCGCCGCCTCGGCGCGCTCGGCGTCATGGTCAGGGAGGACGCCGAGCGGCTCGCGCAGCGGCTGCGCCTCGCCAACGCCGAAGCCGGGCGGCTCTTGGCGCTCGAGTCGTGGTGGCGCGTGGCACCAGCGGCCGGCGAGCGCGCGGCGCACGCGCTCCTTTACCGTCTCGGCCCGCAATCGTTCGCCGATCGGGTGTTGCTCGCCTGGGCGCGCGCGGCAGCGGGCGCGGCAGATGCCGCCTGGCGCGATCTGGCACACCTGCCGCAACGCTGGACGGCGCCAGCTTTCCCGCTCAAGGCGGGCGACTTTACGCGCCGCGGCGTGGCGGCGGGACCGCGCCTCGGCGCCGCGTTGCGCGCCGCCGAGGAAGCCTGGATCGCGGCGGATTTTCCCGAAGACCGCGCCGCGCTCGAGGCGATCGCCGATCGCGCGGCGCAGGCCATTGCCGCATCCGGCTGACATTATCCCAACTCGTCGAGCAAGGTCCGGGCTTCCTTGAGGTCGAGGGTGTCGAAGCCTTCGGTGAACCAGCCATAGATCGGGGCGAGCAGATCGCGGGCTTCGTCCTGCTTGCCGTGGTCACGCCGGAGTCGCGCCAGGCTCGTCGCCGCGCGCAATTCCCAAGATTTCGCCCGCTGCTCGCGGGCAACCGCGAGGGCGCGCGTGAAATGCGTTTGCGCGGCCGCCGCATCCGGCTGTGCGGCCATCAGCGCGATTTCACCGGCCATACGATGGACTTCGGGCTCGCACCATTTTTCCTTGGCTGTTTCGACCGTCGCCATCGCTTCGCCGAGGCAGCGCCAGGCGTCGCCGAATTGACCGTGCTCCGCGTAGGCTCTGGTCAAATGTGAGAGGAAAAACGGCATAAACACGCTGGCGCCGGTCGAGCGAAATGCAGTCAGGCCCGAGGTGATCATGTGGGCTGCGTCCGCGGCTTGGCCGGTCAGCGCCAATACGCAGCCGCGGTTTATCGTTGCGTTCGCCTTCCAGATGATTGTGCCCTTCTCGTCCGCCAAGCGCACGGCTTCGTCGGATTGTGCGTTCGCTTCCGCGTGTCTGCCGCACAAGATCGAGGTGAAACTCGCGATACACAACGCAACCATCAGCGACGCGGCTTGGCCGATTTCGCGCGCATCCTCGATCGCGCGATGCGCCTCCGCGAGCGCCGTCGCGGGATAGCCGAGCAGCCACAGGGCTATCGACCGGAACGACTCGATCGCCACCGCCACGTCCTGGCCGAACCGCATTGCCAGCGAACGATGCGCGGCGGGATCGTAAAGCGCGAGCGACTGATCGTAGTGCGCGCGGCCTTCGGTGATGTTTCCCGTCCACAGCAAAGAAGTGCCCATGAGTCGATGGCCGACCATCAGCGGTACGGTCGCCGCCTGCGTCTCGGCGAGCGTCAGAAACTGCGCCGCAAGATCGCGGATGACGTCGCCGTTGAACGCCACGAAGTTTGCGACCCAGAAGCCGTAGAGGACCGAGAACAGCAACAGCGGGTCCTCGATCGGCTCTCCGAGCGCCTGCGCTTGTTCGATCAACAGCCGCGCCCGCTCGGTAGCCGTTTTGGTTTCCGGCGCGGCATATCCTTTGAGGTGGGTGAGCGGCGTCATGAGCGCGACCTGAAGCTTGATCTCTTCGCGGCGCGTCGCCGCCGTGGCGGGCAAGGCGGCAATCTGGCTGAGCGCGCGCGTGAGCTGCTCGGCGGCTTCGACCAACGCCGAGCGCTCCAGCGACCGTTGTCCCGCTTTGCCCCAGAGCCCCGCGGCCGTCTCAATCAGCCCGGCCTCGGCGCAATGGCGCGCCAGCACCTCCGGATGGTTTTCGGCAATCTCGGCGAAGCGTCTTTCGATTGCTTCGGCGATGCGGGCATGAAGCGCGCGTCGCGGCTCGCGCAGCAACGTGCCGTAGGCCGCGTCCTGCACCAGCGCATGCTTGAACAGGTAACTCGCGTTCGGCGGCGCGCCCTGGCGGAACAGCAAGCCGGATTGCGTGAGACGGTCGAGCGCCGAATTGAGCTCCGCCTCCGGTTTGTGGGCGACTTCGGCGAGCAGCGCATGGGCGAACTCGCGGCCGATCGCCGCCCCGATCTGCGCCAGTTCCTTGGCCGGGCCGAGCCGGTCGAGCCGCGCCATCAGCGAGGCGTGCAAGCTGGCGGGGACCGCCAGAGCCGGCGAGGGAACGGCGCCGACGGCCCGCGGCGGCGGCCCGTCTTCGCTGCCCGCCTCCAGCACGGCTTTCGTCATCTCCTCGACAAACAGTGGAATGCCGTCGGTGCGCTGGATGATGTCCTGACGGACGCTGGCCGGCAGGAGCCTGTAGCCGACGACCTTGTCGATCATGGCGTCGATGTCGCGTTGCGCCAACCGATTGATGGTGAGAGCGGTCACGTATGGGCGTCCGACCCAGGGCGCGACGAATTCCGGCCGGAACGCCACGATCAGCAATGCGCGGAGATTGCGAATGCGGTCCACGATGCGCCCGAACGTCTCCAGGCTCGTCGGGTCGGTCCAATGCGCATCCTCAAAAACCATCAGTACCGGGCACTTGCGGGTCAAGGCGTCTATTCGCGAAGCTATCGCTTCCAGCATTCTCTGCCGTCGCTGCTGCGGCGCGATATCAAGCGCGGGATAACGTCCGTCGTTCGCCAGCGACAGCATCTCGGCAAACAGCGCCGCGTCCTGCGCCGAGGTCGCGCTCGGCGCGAGCAGAGCGTCGAGCTTGTCGAGCTTCGCTTGCGCGGTGTCGTCGTGCGCGAATCCGGCGGCGCGTTCGATCTGGCGGATGATCGGATAAAGAACGCTGTCGGTGTGCTGCGGCGAGCAAAAAAAGCGCAGGCGCGTGTGCGGCTCGCCGGCGAGACGTTCCAGCAATGCGGCTACGAGCCGCGATTTGCCGATGCCGGCCTCGCCGGAAAGGAGCACCACCTGGCCTTCGCCGCTCTTGGCTCTGGCCCAGCGCCGCAGCAGCAGCTCCGATTCTTCTTCGCGGCCGACGAGGTCGGTGAGTCCGCCGGCGTGCAACGCCTCGAAGCGGCCGGCCACCGAACTTGCCCGCAACACCGACCAGACGCGTACCGGCCCGGCAATGCCCTTAAGCTCCTTGGCTCCAAGGTCGTTGAGTTCGAACAGGTCGCCGAGAAGCCGCCGCGTGCTTGCGGCAATGACGACCATATTCGGCTGGGCGAACGCCTGCAGGCGCGCCGCCAGGTTCGGCGTCTCGCCGATGATGCCGCGCTCTTGCGTGCCGCCCGCATCGATCAAATGGCCGACCACGACCAGACCGGTGGCGACGCCGACGCGGGTTTGCAGCGCAATGCGCATCTTCAGCCCGGCGACCGCCGCGATCAGCTCGAGCCCCGCCCGCACCGCCCGCTCGGCGTCGTCCTCATGGGCCGCCGGGTAACCGAAATAGACGAGGACGCCGTCGCCCAGATATTGCGCCACGAATCCGCCGAAGCGGCGCACCGTGTCGGTGACGCAGGTCTGATAGGCGGAAATGATCTCGCGCAGGTCTTCCGGGTCCATGCGGGCGGCGAGCGCCGTCGAGCCGACGAGGTCCGAGAACATCACCGTGATCTGGCGTCGCTCGGCGGCCTCGTGGGGCGTCGGCGGCATCGCGGCAGGAGAGTGCTGTGTCGTCGCCGCGGCGTCGGCGCCAAGCCGGGCGATGGCCGCGAGCATTTTCCGCCGATGCCCGAGCAGGACGCCGATATCCTTGAGGTCTTGATCGGTCAGTTCGGGAAGGACGCTGAAGTCGATCGCGTTCTCGGCAAAGCGCTCGGCGTATTCCGACATCCCGAGCTTTTCCAGCCAGTCGGCAATTTGCTGCATCGCGCGACCGCGGATCTACCGGCCCGAGAGGGCTTTGGCTTGCGCCGGGGCGTAAGAGCGACAAGCAAGATCGCGATCCGATCGCTGCCGCGCCGTTGAGCTTGCGGACCGCACGATGGCGAATTTATCAGGCAAGTCCCAATTCCTTAAACTTGGCGATCGCTTCCTTGCGGGCGCGTTCGTAAACGCCCTTGCGTTCGATGAAGTAGTGGAAGAAGCCGGCCGGGGTCTCGGGCGCGATCTCGATCACGTCGACTTTCTTATACGGCGGACCAAGCTTGCCGGCGGCGACGAGGCCGTTGATTTGATTGAGGGCGTCAACCTCGGCCTTGTAGCCGACGGAGAACCACATCTCGGTTTGCCAATCCTGAATTTCGAACCAGTTGCGCGGGGCTTTTCCGAGCCAGCCCTGCGCCAGCGGCCTCGCCACGAAGATTCGGTCGAACATATGAAGCTCGGAGACGATGCAGGAACGGTAATAAGCGCCGTCAACGAGGTTGGCTTGCGGCAGATGATCGAAGCCGTAGAACGACAGCCAAAGCGCCGACTGGACGGCTTCGGCGGTGATCGGCTGCAGATCGAGTTCGTCGACGTCGGACTTGCCGTGATGGCGGCGGCCCACGGATGTGGACGCGCCGGGATTGGCCTTTTGCTGCGGCCAAAGACTCCGTGCCTTGGCGTTTCCGAAAAGGGCGGCTTGCCCGCTCTCCAGATCGTAAGCGTTGAAGACAATTCCGACTTCACGACCCTTGACTTTGGCTGCGTTGTTGAAAACCTCGGCGATGGTCGAAAAGTCGGATGCGGTGCGGACGGGCTCATAAATCTGGGCTGGAAGCAGGCGGTTGAAAAGCGTTTCCAGCGGCTTGTCCTTGGGCGACGGCGGCGTCCACCAACGTCGCAGCGTGTCCAGATAGGCCGGCCGGAAAACGCCGGGGTCGCCGGACAAGAGAACGGTGAGTTGCGCCAGGGAATCGTGCGTCAGCTCGGGCTTGACAAGCGGCTTTTCGAGATCCTTGCCCTGCAGCCAGTCCGCCAGGACGGTAATCTGCCCGCTCGTCGCCGTCACCAGATCGGGCACGACCGCGCACGCGGACGCCGCCGCGAGGAATCCGGCGCCGTGGGCGTTGAAGCCGCCGAGGCCGGCGAGCGCGAATGCGGTTATGCTCGATATATTGTCTGCCACGATCATCGCTCCCAAAGCGTTGTCCGACCGGCGAAAGTGACGCACAACTGCAAGTCACGCAACTGCGAGTCATGAAACTGCAAGGTCATGCGATTGCCAGTCATTGTGACAGTCCCATTGCGTCAGTTCAGGGGCTTTTGGGCAGACCCTATCTCAAAATTACTTGAGGAGAACGATCGGGCAAGCGAGCCGCCCGCGGCGTAACTCCGCCTCAGGCGGATCGCAGTCTCCGGTCTCGGGCTGGTTCGCCCTTCGCTCGCTCACCAGGTATAGCGGAGCGTGCTGGAGTAACTCAGCAGACCCCCTCCCCGACCCCTCCCCCTTTCAGGTGGAGGGAAGAAAGAAGCGGGCCGACGATCTTGCGTCGCGTCTTCCCCAACCCTCCCCAGGGGGAGGAAACATCCTGCAAATCCTCGCGCGCAGCCTTGGCTTTCAGGGAGAGAGAAAAAAGGGGGAGAAAAACCGGTTCAATGGGAAGGAAAAGCGGCTCGTTTTCTCTTCCTTCCTCCCTTGTGAAAGATGACTGCCTACGGACACACGCGGCCCGGAGGTTTGTTTTCTCCTTCTTCCTCCCCCTGAAAGGGGGAGGATCGGGGTCCCCGTCGCGCTCGCGCGACAGAGACCCCGAGGAGGGGGTCGCAAGCCGCGCGCTGGGCGCAGCGCTCTTCAGCGAGTCCAGATCAGCCGAAGGCGTAACCCGCCGACCGCAATTGCAGAAGCTCACCAGGTGTAGCGGAGCGTGCCGGAGCCGGCGTAGATCTGCGAGCCGGAGCCGAACTCGCCGTCGAACTTGGCGAGCAGCGACAGGTGCGTGGTGAGGTAAAGCTCGGCGCCCGCCGAGGTCAGCGCCGAGTTCGGCGGCAGCGGCGCCCCGTTGACCACGAAGCTCGAGCCGGGCAGCGACTCGAACGCCGCGTCGAGCGCCGGGTTGCTGATCCAGTCGTGCGCCCACGCCAAGCGCCCGCGCCAGATCAGCGGCATGCCGTCAAGCAGCGTCGGCGCATCGAGCCGCGCGCCGAGCTCGCTGCGCACGTCCGTCGCGCTCATCGCCGCATAGGAGAGCCCGAAGCCGCCGCCGCCCACGTCGCTCTCGCT
>JASHPW010000017.1 GCA_030037895.1 Xanthobacteraceae bacterium
CGCTTCGACGCCTATTGGGAACGCAACCTTTCGCCGTGGGACCTCGCCGCCGGCATCCTCTTGGTGCGCGAGGCCGGCGGATTCGTCAGCGATCTCGACGGCGGCGAGGCGGTGTTGACGAAGGGCCACGTCGCGGCCGGCAACGAGACCATGCACCGCGAGCTCATCCGGCTGCTCAAGGAGGCCGGACAGGAAGCCGTCACGGAACCGGAACCTTCGTAAGCGGCGGTCGCGCCCGCCATCAACCTGCCGTAAAGGCCCGCGCAGGTCCGCCGCGCAGAAGCGCAGGGCCGTCGGTGAAACATGCATTTTTCTTCCGCCTACCCTGTGCCATTATGTCCCGACTCCACGGCGTTATCGTGACCCGATGGCGAGCGACCTCGATCACGTCAAGCTAGCCTCGCCCCGCATCTTCCTCATCCGGATGCTGGTGTTCCTGATCCTGTGCGCCTTGATCGCCTTCGTGCTCCAGCGCCAAATCCTCACCGCCTTCATGGCCAATCCCTGGCTCAACGGCCTGATCGTCGGCGTTCTTGTCATCGGCATCATCCTGTCCTTCGCGCGCGTGATCCGACTGTTTCCGGAAGTCTCGTGGGTCAACAGCTTCCGCCGCGCCGATCCCGGCCTTGCCGTCGCCCGCGAGCCGACGCTGCTTGCGCCCATGGCCGCCATCCTCGGCGGCGAGCGGGTCGGCCGCGTCGCGATCTCGGCGCAGACCATGCGCGCCTTCCTCGATTCGCTGGCGACGCGGCTCGATGAGGCGCGCGATATTTCCCGCTATCTCACCGGCCTGCTCGTTTTCCTCGGCCTCCTGGGCACGTTCTGGGGGCTCATCGAGACGGTCGGCTCGGTCGGCAGCATCGTCAACAGCCTCAAGGTCGGCGGCGACGCCGATTCGGTCTTCGATGCGCTCAAGGAAGGTCTCGCCGCCCCGCTCGGCGGCATGGGCATCTCGTTCTCCTCCTCGCTGTTCGGTCTCGCCGGCTCGCTTGTCCTCGGCTTCCTCGACCTGCAAACGAGCCAGGCGCAGAACCGCTTCTACACCAATCTCGAGGATTGGCTGGCGACCACGGTGCAGGACCTCGGCGTCGGCGCGCCCGCCGGCGTCGCGGCGTTGCCCGCCGGCATCACGGACGCGATCGAGCGGTTGCGCCAATCAATCGGCGAAGGATCGGGAAAGGCGACGACGGCCGCCATGGCCAATCTCGCCGAGGCGATCCAGGGCCTCGTTCAGCACATGCGCGCCGAGCAGCAGATGATCCGCGACTGGGCCGAGGCGCAGGCCAAGCTCAACGGCGATATCCGACGCTTCATGGAGATTCTGTCGCGCGAGTCGGTCAACAGATAATTCGAGACAGGCGCAGCCATGGCGCTCACCCGCAGCCGCCGCGACAGCGGCATGAATTACTGGCCGGGCTTCGTCGACGCCCTGTCGACGCTGATCCTGTCCGTCATCTTTCTGCTGACCGTCTTCATGGTCGCGCAGTTCTTCCTGTCGCAGGAAGTCTCCGGCAAGGACACCGCGCTTGCCCGCCTCAACGCCCAGATCGCGCGCCTCTCCGACCTCCTCTCGCTGGAGCGGACCGGCAAGGCCGATCTCGAGGACGAGGTCGCTCAGTTGCGGGCCTCGCTGTCGACGGCCGAGAGCGAGCGCGACCGGCTGCGTGGAGCCGCCGCTGCCGGCGCCCAGAGCGGCGAAGAAGGCAAAGCCGAGGCCGGCAAGCTCGCCTCACAGCTCGACCTCGAAAAGGCGGCGACCGCGCGCGCCGTGGCGCAGATCGAGCTGCTCAATCAGCAGATCAGCGCCTTGCGCCGGCAGATCGCGGCGCTCGAGGAGGCGCTCGGAACCTCGGAGCAGAAGGAGAAGGATGCGCAACTGCGCATCTCCGACCTCGGGCAGCGGCTGAATGTGGCGCTGGCGCAGCGCGTGCAGGAATTGTCGCGCTACCGGTCGGATTTCTTCGGCAAGCTGCGCGTCATCCTCGGCAATCGTCCGGACATCCGCGTGGTCGGCGATCGCTTCGTGTTCCAATCGGAAGTGTTCTTCGACAGCGGCCAGGCGGCGTTGCGGCCGGAAGGCCGCGCCGAACTCGACCAACTGGCGACAGCGGTGATCGATCTGGAGAAAAAAATTCCGCCGGAGATCAACTGGGTGCTGCGCGTCGACGGCCATACCGACACCAGGCCGCTTTCTGCGACCTCGCCGTTCAAGACGAACTGGGAGTTGTCCGCCGCCCGCGCCATTTCCGTCGTCCAATACTTGATCGGCAAAGGCGTCTCGCCGCAGCGGCTCGCCGCCGCCGGCTTCGGCGAGTTCCAGCCGATCGATCCCGGCACCACCGAGGAAGCCTTCAGCCGCAACCGCCGCATCGAGCTGAAGCTGACGGAGCGGTGAGTAAGCCGGCTGCGCGTGGCGAAAGCGGCGGCGCCGACGGTCCGGCCATTTCGCTGCGCCCTTACGAGCCGCGTGACGAAGAGGCCGCACTCGCGCTGTGGCTGCGCACCTGGCAGGCGGCCTATCCGCTCATCGATTTCGCCGCCCGGCTCGCCTGGTGGCGCGCGCGCTGGCGCAACGAGCTCGTGCCGTCGGCTGAGATCGTGATCGCGGAAGCCGCAGGCGCCATGGCCGGATTCGTGACCGTCGATCCGCGCAGGCGCCATCTCGACCAGATCGTGGTCGCGCCGGAACGCTGGCGATCGGGCTTCGGCGCCGCCTTGATCGACGAGGCCAAGCGCATCTCGCCCTCCGGGCTCGACCTCGACGTCAATACCGACAACGAACGCGCGATCCGCTTTTACGAGAAACAGGGTTTTTCGATCGTCGGCGCCGGCGTCAATCCCGTTTCCGGCAAGCCGGTTCACCGCATGAGCTGGCGGCCGTGAGCCATCGGCCCCCGCGGCCTGCAGCAAGGCACGCCCGCGCAGCGACCGCTGCCGGCGGAGAGCGATCGATGAGCGCCTTCAGATTCAAGATAAAGTCCTATGGCCGTTTCGAGCCGGCCTTCGCCAACCGGGCGTTCGATCCGGCCTGGCTTGCTTCACGCTCGAGCAAGAACGCCGTGAGACCGTTGATCGGCTCCCTGACGTGATTGCGCATCGTATCGGCGGCGACCTGGGCATCGTCCGACAATACGGCCTTTAGCAGCGTCGCGTGCTCGAAGCCCTGCATCTCGAATGCATCGAACTCCTTCACGAACATCAAGATATATGGCCGCACCGCATGACGAAGCCGCCAGATCTCGTGGCTTAAGCGCTTGCGGCCGCTCAGCTGGCACATGTACTGATGGAATTCATCGTGCCGTCCGACCCATTCGCGACGGTCATGACGCACGCGATCCATGCGTTGCATCAACATGGTAAGCTCGGCTTTGGTGTCCTCAGTGAGACGTGGCACCGCTGAACGCACCGCCAGGGCTTCGAGCTCGGCACGCATTTCAAACAAATCTTGCACCTCGGCGACCGAAAGTCTCGTCACCACCGCCCGCCGATTGGGACGCATCGAGACCAAGCCTTCCGCATCGAGCTGCCGCAACGCTTCGCGAACGGGCATGCGGCTGATGCCCAGGTGTTCCGCAACCTCCGCCGGATTGATCAGCGCCTCGGCAGGCAAGTCGGCGTCCAAAATGCGATCGCGTAAGTAGCGATAGGCTTCGTGCTGGGCAGTGACGGGTACATCAAGCATGACGCAACTTATGCCCTTGACCCTATTTGTTGTCAATGATAAGTGGATACAGTTATCAAGGATATGGCGACGGAAGACTTCGGGACCCCTGATGTCCTTGAAGGGATATGGGCCTCGCCTCCATTGGCCGGCTACCAGTCGGGTTGGTAATGCGTGAACAAACACCGATTTTTCTGCACTACACGAAAGCTGAACTCGATCGGAATTTCGATCAACGCGGCTGGATAGCGGACGCGGAAGCGATCATTGCTCGACATATCGAACGCTCCCGCCGCACGCGCGAAACGCTCACCTTTGTCTCAAACCTGCATTACGGGGACCAGCCCGACGAAGTCCTCGATTATTTTCCGGCGGAGCGGGTGGACGCGCCGATTCAAGTTTTCGTCCACGGCGGTGCCTGGAAGAATTTTACCAAGAACGACTACAGTTTCCCAGCGGACGGTTTCGTTCCTGCCGGGATCAGCACGGTGATTCTGAATTTTTCCAAGCTGCCGCAGGTCCGCCTTCCCGTCATGGTCGACCAAGTGCGGCGCGCAGTTGCCTGGATCTACAAGAATGCCCGGCAGTATGGCGGCGATCCGGAGCGACTTTATATGTCCGGCCACTCATCCGGGGCGCATCTCACCGCCAATGCGCTTTTGACCGATTGGCCGGCATTCGGCTGCCCGCCCCGAATCGTCAAGGCGGCCGCCTGCGTTAGCGGACCCTACGATCTCGAGCCCGTCATGCTCAGCGCGCGCAGTTCCTACGTGCGTCTTGACGAGGCCGAAATGTCGGCGCTCAGCGCCAATCGTCACACCGATCAAATTCAATGCCCGGTGGTGGTAGCCTATGCCGAAGGTGATACTGACGAATTTCGGCGCCAAAGTCGCGAATTCGCGAATGCGCTCGAACGCAGCGGTCGCCTGGCCGCGCTCAGATGCGTGGCCGGAGTCAATCACTTCGAACTCATGGAACAATTTGCCCATCCCGAGAGCGAACTCGTTCGATGCATTCTCGCTCAGATGGAAGAACCCGTTGCATGAATCTTGGCCGCTCCGGCGAGACTCCGTCCGAGCCTGATCCGGGAACGGACATTGGCTCGGTGATCCTAAAGGGACAGGACGTTCTTCGAAGCGCCAAAAAGATCACAAGCTCGTTCTCGCCAAATCATGAAAGGACAACGCCATGCCTCGTCTGCGTCACATCGCTCTTGTCGTGAAGGACCTCGAGAAGGCCGCTCAATTTTATCAAGGCGTGTTCGGCTTCAGCCGCGCCGGACAGGAAACTCTTGAATTCGCTTCCGCCATCTATCTCACCGATGGCACGATTAATCTCGCATTGTTGAAGTATCGAGGTAGCCGCGGCCACGGCCTGGAGGATCCGACCAAGTTCGTGGGCATCCACCATTTTGGCATCCAGGTCGAGGATATGAAGGATGCTCAAAAGAAGATCGAAGCCGCCGGCGGCAGCTTCTTCTTCGATCTCGGCGATGACCTGGAAAAAGAGAACTTCGAGCGCAAGTTCAAGGATCCCGACGGTATTATCTTCGACGTTTCCGTCAAAGGCTGGGTCGGAACGACGATGCCGAGAAAAGTATCGGCCTAGCAGCCGGACAAGGTCGGGATCGAAGAAGCAAACATCGAGCACCAGACAAAATTGGCCATTAGCGCGCAATCCGATCACATTGAATCGGATTGCGCGCTAGCTTATTGATGGAGCGTGATCTTTTCGGAAAACCGATTTCCACTTTTCCGGATCATGCTTTAGGAGCCTCTGCGCGCCGTATCATTCCGGCGGCCGGAGTGCGTATTTTGTTAAAAGCCCCCGCCGAAGAACCAAGCAAAGTATTTTCTCTCATGCCGCCTTTTGACTGCTGATTGCATCGGAGCCGGACACTACGGCTTCGATCGCCAGCAGATAATCTATCCGCGCCGAGCGGATCGACGATAAAAGCTCGTTCGTCGGGAACCTGAACCGACAGGAAGACTATCGCGCTGTCCAATTACCGAGCTATCGTAACCACGATCTGCCGGCCATAAATCGAAGCCTCGGGAACCGTCAATCGCCCCCACGATCGCAACTATTGGTTGTATTTCTTCCGCCGCCACCCATGCGTCACCTCCCACTTGGAATGACATTGCCAATGATTGTATAAAGTCTGCAAGTTTGGAGAAAGAGATGTCTTACATTGGATTTGCGGGTCCGGCTTCTCTTCCGGAAACCATATATCGGGAACTACGCGGGGCAATCGTAAGCGGCACATTCCAGCCCGGGCAGATGCTGCGCCAGGAGGAGATCGCGCGAAAACTGGGCGTGAGCCGCGCGCCATTACGCGAGGCATTGCCACGCCTTGAGGCCGAGGGCTTGGTGATTTTGCATCCTCGCCGCGGTTACTCGGTCGTCGCCCTCGACGATAAGGAGATCAAAGAGATTTTTGATCTCCGGGCCCTGGTGGAACAGGAGGCGGCCAAGGTCGCCGGCAATAGCCGTAACGAAGACGACATTGCGCACGTTCGCTCACTTCAGGAGCAGCTCCTTGAAGAGGTCGACGTGTCAAAGCCCGTCGAGGTCGCACGCTGGTTCGAAATCCATTCGAAGTTTCACGAGAGTTTGCTGGCGCCGTCGCAGCTTCGCCATTTCATGCGAATGGCGGCCAGCCTGCGCGCCATTGTGCAGCCATATATCCGGGTGGAAATCATGCTCACTCGCGGTCTCAAGCAGTCGCAAGAAGAGCACCTGGGCCTATGCGACGCCTTCGCCAAAGGTGACGGAGAGCTTTTGGCCCTGCTCATACGACAACACTGTGAGCATACGGCGACTCGACTGCTCGAGGGACTGGCGCGCGAAAAGGAAAGATAGGAGCGGACGGGTGCGTCAGAGCCCGGTTTCATGAAACGCCCGCGCCGGCAGCAACCCAGATGCCGTCGGTCGAGCGCCTTCGCGGAATCGGCGCGGCGAAACCCCGAGGTGTTGAAGAAAAAAACGCGTAAAATGGCTGGGGGCGCTGAAACCGAGATGTTTAGAAATTGAACGAATTGGAGTGGTCTCGTCAAGCAATCCCTTGACGGCCGCTTCGAGCCTTACGCTGTTGCAGAACATGCGCGGACTCATGCCGGTGCTGCTGCGAAAAAGACAAAAGAAATGCTGTCTGGAGAGGCCGGCAAGTCGTGCACAATCATTCAGTTTGGTCCCCAGTACAGGATTCAATTGTATCGAACTGACGACTCGACGAATTCGATAATCCATAAAAACGGCGGCGCGATGCGCGCCCGGATTAACGCCTTGGGTCCGCAATAGGTCATCGATCAAACTGTCTGCTTGACTTTGCGTGGCAAGCCCCGCCGTCATATTTCTGTAAAATGCGAGCGCCAGGTTGCGCAACGCTTGCGGCAACAGACAGCTTCCGCTTCGAATCGCATTTGAGAAGAAAGGCTGTTGAGCAGCGTTCTCATCGGGCGGCTCGTGTTCGATGTGGAAGGCCAGGATTCGCGTGGCGAGACCTTGGTCGTCCGGAACCCCGCCGTGAGGCGTCCAAGGCTCGAGCACGACAGCAACGTTATCGCAGAGAACGTGCGTTGTGCCGGCAATCGGAACCTTGCGGTCCGGGCCTGAAATCTTGACCAGTATCTGCGCATGTGGATGCGCGTGCTCGATGGTCGAGCCCGCCAAATCGAGGAGGACGATACGACCACGCGAGCAGGCAAAGACGAGTGGGCTCATGAGCCTCGCAGCAGGAGACAATCTTCTTCACGCTTAGTCGGTATTACACCTCAAGAAACGACCGGTTTCAATCGCCCCGGTTCGAAGGAATCACCCATGCAGTGCTGAAATATTGGACATTATTTGGCGGTATCCGTTCCCTCCCAGGCGTGCGGGACAATGCCGTACTTTAACATCGGCGCGATTTTCAGTCTGGAGGGTAATTGTCGCGCCAGCGGCAGGCATGACGGCAGCGGCCTCTCTTAGTAGGCTTGCAGCCTTCGGTCACATCGCAGCCCTTCGGGTCGCATCTTGGACCCTTGACGACAATTTGTGCAAAACGGAGGCCCCATCCATGCAGCGCACCGCAGTTCTCGTGGTTGACATGCTGGTCGATTTTTTCGCTGCCAAGGACAATCTGGCGCCGCCATTGCACATCGCGTCGCTGGTCGAGAAGAATAGGCAAGTTTGTCGCTTTGCACGCGGCAACAACATACCGTTGGTCTTCGTCAATGACAGCTTTCAAAAAACGGAAGCGCCAATAGACCGGCACTTCAAACTCTCGACCCCTCACTGCATCGAGGGGACGGAAGGAGCAAAGATCGTTAAAGAGCTTGAGTACGACGATAATCGCGATTTCGTCGTCGGCAAGAAACTATATGACGGCTTCTTTAACACGCGGCTGGATTCCATACTCCGCGAGCTCGACGTCAAAACTTGCGTTGTCACCGGCACGTGGACGGACGCGTGCGTGCGGCACACGGTCATGGGCGCGTGGTGCCGCGGTTACGATGTTATCGTTCTCAAAGATTGCTGTTCCTGCCCCGACGAAGAGGAGCACATACGGTCTCTCGCCTACATGAAGAAATTTTATGGCGCGGAAGCGATTGAATCGGGCGTGTGGATGAGCCGCGCGCTTAAATCGGCCGCATAAAGACAACGATTTCTGCCACGTCAGGAAGCGTCGCTTTTCGCGGCAGCGCGTGCGGCCGCGAGGCGCGCAACTGATCTCGTCGGCGAGCTTGATTTTCCGGAGCTCAATTCGATCACATTGAATCGGATTGCGCTCCGGCTTACTGGTTTGGCCATCACAGCGCCGCGATTGTTTGCACCTCCAGGAGAAACGACTCCTGCACCAGTCGATCTATAATCAGCAGCGTGTTGGGCGGATAAATTCCATTGTTAAAATACTTGGGAAAGTGACGTTTCCGGAAATCCATGAACTTCGGTATATCCTGAGAGTGAACGAGATAGGTGGTAAACTGAACCACATTTTGCCAAACTCCGCCGATGGAGGTCAACGCGCCCTCGATATTACGAAACACCTGCACGCATTGGGCCTCGAAGTCATTCTCGCCGATGAGCCTTCCGGCAAGATCGGTGGACAACTGACCCGCTATGAACACCATTTCGGCGGCCTTGACTCGCGTGATCTGCGAGTAATGGCCAAGTGGCTTACCCAATTGGTTCGGGCTGAAGATTTGAATCTGAGACATCTTTCCTCCTAAACGTTGAGCTGCGGCGTTAGTAGAGACCAAGGTAAGCCTGCTTGATGTTCGGGTTTTCCGCACACGATTGGGCGTCTCCATGGATGACGATCTGGCCGTTCTCGAGCACATAGACATAGTCGGCTATCTGCAAAGTGCGATGAACGTTCTGCTCGACGATGACAATCGTCACGCCCATCCGGCGCACGGTGTCGACGATATCGAACAATTGCGATATGATGCTTGGAGCAAGACCAAGACTGGGTTCGTCGAGCAGCAAAAGCTTCGGCTCTGCCATCAGACCACGGGCCAAAGCGAGCATCTGTTGTTCGCCACCGGACATCGTTCCGGCGTGTTGGCCGCGACGTTCCCGCAGGCGCGGGAACAGCCCGTACATTTCGTCGCGTCGTCTGTTCCGATTCGGCTTTGCACGGGGATTGAACGCGCCAATGGACAAGTTCTCTTCGACCGTGAAGTCGGGGAAAATCAGACGGCCTTCTGGCACAAGCGAAATGCCAAGTTCGACGCGTTCGCTCGCGGAGAGTGCGTTGATGACGCCGCCCCGCCATGCGATCGTACCGTTATCTGGCCTGAGCAGGCCGGCGACACACCGCATCGTTGTGGTCTTGCCGGCTCCGTTGCTGCCGATCAAAGCCGTTACGGATCCTTCACGCGCGGAGAAGCTGATTTCATGCAGAACAACGACGTCGCCGTAGCCTGCCGTCACGGCGCGCAGTTCCAGCAGAGTGGCGCTCATTGCGGCGCTCCGAAATAGGCCTTCACCACCACCGGATCGGCACTGACGGCCTGCGGAGAGCCCTCGGCGATCTTCTCGCCGTGATCGAGCACCGCAATTTCCGTGCAAAGCCGCATAAGGGCGCGAAGCACATGCTCTACCATCACGATCGTTAGCTGATAACGTCGATGGATGTGTCGCAACAACTCGACGGCGGCCTCCACCTCCATGGGCGTCAAGCCGGCAAGGACCTCGTCGAGCAGCAGAAGTTTCGGACGCGCGCCAAGAGCACGCGCAATCTCCAATCGCTTGCGGCTGACAAGCGTTAAGCGGCGCGCCTCCTCGTCAGCAACCGTCGCTAGCTTGACTTCATTGAGAATTTCGCCGGCGACGCGCATCGCGCGAGCGGGGGACGAATCCTGCCCCGCTCCATACAGCACCGCAAGTGCCACATTCTCGCGACAAGTCAGAGCCGGGAACGGACGCACGATCTGAAACGTGCGCGCAATGCCGAGGCGGCTGATCCGCCACGGACGTAGCCCTTGAATCGAGGATCCTTGAAATCGGATATCACCGGAGGTCGGCTGTTCGTTGCCGGCAATCATGCTGAAGATCGTCGTCTTCCCCGCGCCATTCGCGCCCATCAGACCGAAAATCGCTCCCTCCGGCACGGAAAAGCTGACGCCCCTCACGGCAGCGACGCCGTTAAAACGTTTCGTGACATGGTCCACTTCGAGAATCATGCCCGCTGTGTCTTCCACCAGTTGCGCAGGCGCCCTTCAATCCCGTCCGGCACCCATATGACGAAGACCACGAGCAGCAGCCCGAGGACGGTCATGTAGATTTCGGGCGCATTGGCCCATAGCAGTTCGGAGAGAGTTACCAGCGCGACTGCACCAATCAGCGGACCATAGGCGTCGTCGGTTCCGCCAATGACGGCCATTGTGATCATGCTGAACGAGATAGAAGGGTTGAACGCTTGTATTGGCTCGAAATAGCCGGAGCGGAACAGGAAGGCGCCGCCGGCAATCCCGGGAATGAGAGCCGACAGGCCGAAAGCAATAAGCTTTAGGCGAGCCACCGGCACGCCCGTCGTTTCGGCCGCGATTTCGTCTTCGCGGATGCCACGCAATCCCGCGCCCAACCTTGATCGGCGTATGAAGTACGAAAGAAAAAAGGCCGCGACGGCCAATCCCACCATGATCAAGAACACCTCGTTCGGATCCGGACCGCCAAAGATGAGGCGGCCGAATTTCGACGCCCTCGCCTCGACATTGACGACGATGTACTTGACAAATTCCGACAGACCGAAGGTCAAGATGACGAAATAGGGGCCGCGCACCCGGAAGCATGGAAATCCGACCAGCACCGCCAACCCGGTTGCACACGCACCGGATAGAGCGAGCGCCGCCCAAATCGGCAACATCCCGAAGGTCAAGACCGTAAGATAGCCGCCGAGACCGAAGAAGACGACGTGGCCGAGGGATACGTAGCCGGTCATGCCGGAGAGCAGTGTCCAGCTCTCGCTCAGCGCGATCCACATCGCCAAACTGGTGGCAAAATCAATAAAATAGTCGGATGCAAAAAACAGAACGCCAACCACGACCGCGGCGGTAGTCACCAACGCTGCGATAATGATTCGCACGTCGTGCAACGGCCTCACCTCGCGGTGCTCTTGGTACCGAACAACCCCTGCGGTCGAATGATGATGATGGCAATGAACACGCCGTAGATGAGAATCGAGCGGTAATTTGCGCCGACGGCCGCGACACCAAATGTTTCGAGCACTCCGAGCAGCAGTCCGCCGACGATGCTGCCGACAATGTTTCCCAAGCCGCCCAAAATGATGATGACAAATCCAACGATCGTGTACGAAAAGCCCATGAATGGCCAGATTTGCGAATAAAGGCTGACGACCGCTCCGGTCATGCCGGCGAGCCCGAAGCCGATGCAGAATGTGAGGAGATAGGTTTTGCGGGCGCTGACGCCGACAATCTCGGCTGCATCGCGCGATTGAATGATGGCCCGCACCGCGAGCCCGAGCGTGGTGAGCCGGAAGAACAGCAGCACCCCGATACACGTGCAGAGGGCGATGATGAGAGCGGCGAGCCGATTCCCGACAATCGACGCGCTGCCGATCCGTATTACGCGGTCAAGATATTCGTAGGCTTGAGGATTGCCTGAAAAGGCCAGCGACGCGAGGTTTTCAATCGCGATCGACAGGCCAAAGAACACGAGAAGCGAATTGGCTTCTATGCGATCGGTCAAAGACCCGGTGCGAAGAAAGTGCTGAAATAAAAAAAAGTATGCCGCCGCGCCGATACCGGCGGCCAGTAGGCCAACGAACGGAACGGCGATGAGCGGATCGACGTGGAGCAGGCTGAAGCTCCAGTAGGTCGCATAGGCGCCCAGCATCACAAGATCGCCGTGTGCGACATTGAGAAGCCGCATGGTGCCGTAGATCAGATTCAGGCCCACAGCGATCAGGGCATAAACGGATCCGGTGGCGAGCGCCGCGATGAGCAATTGAAAAGACAGCAAGCTTGCACCTCGGCGCCGCCGGATACGTCAGCCTGATCATACGTTGTCGCGCAGAGCCGACGAAGCTATTTCCACGGCCCTTTTGGCTGGAAATCCGCCGTCTTGATCTGATCGGGCCATATGATCTGGGGAACGCCTTTCTGGATCTGGAGATAGCCGTTCGGCGTTCCCACATTGGTCGCACCCTTGAACCGGACGAGTCCGTTGATGGTGTCGAAGGTGCCGGTAGCGATTGCTTCGCGTATCTTTTCGTGATTGAGGCCGACTTTCTCCACCGCCTGCTGAAGGATTTCGGCGGACATATAGGAGACGACGCTGTCGAGATTATCCGGCGCTTCGTTAAATCTTGCCTTGTAAGCGTCGTAGAAGGGACGTGCTTTCGGCCAAGCCTTTTGATCCGGGCTCCAGTGTCCGATGGTCACGATGCCATCGAGATTCTCGCCGAATTTGTGTTGAATGAACGCTTCCGTCGGGCCGATCTCAAGAAACTGAAATTTTGCAGTGAGCCCGACCTCGCGCGCCGTACTCAGATAGAGCATTGAATCGTTCGGATAGGATAACGCGATCACACCGTCGGGAGCGGCGCCCTTCACGCTTGTAAGCAGGCCGGTCATGTCCTTGATGTCCGGCGGATACTCCTGATCAAATACGATCTCTATGCCGGCCTGATGCAGGGCGGGCACGAGGAACTTCTTGGTCTCGAGCGCGAGCGGCAGCTGCATGGCAATAATAGCGACGCGCTTTATGCCAATAGAGCCGAGCAGTTTCGGAAGATCACCGCCAAAATCGGCCGGCGTAACTTCGGTGAACCACATATATTTCGCCCCGAGATCGCGAACCAGCGTAGTGGACGCGGTGGAGCCGATCAGAGGGAATTTGTGGCGTTCAACGACCGGCGCGACGGCGATATGCGTAGCCGTGCCCCAAGGGGAGAGCAGCAGATCGACCTTGTCGCTCGAGATCAGTTTCTCATAAATCTGTGCCGCTTTGGACGGCTCCGACTGGTCGTCGTAACTGACGAATTCGATCTGCCGCTTGCCCTTGCCGCCGATGCTAAGCCCGCCGGCGGCATTTATCTGATCGCGCCAGAGCTCATAGGTTTGCTGTTGCACCGGGGTTGCGACCGCATAGAGCCCGGTACGCGAGATCGAATAGCCTACGCGAACTTTTTCCGCGCCTTGAACGGTTGCGGGGATGGAGAGAAGTGCTGCCGTAAGTAATCCAATGACGGTTCGTTTGCTCAACATGGTGAGTCCCTCGTGCTGACGAATGGCCTGTGATTCATGTTATTTTGCCCACTTGTCGGCCGTGGGCTTGCCGGCATTGCGTTCTCCCGGGCGCCATCCTCGACATCCGGTCTTCCGTGGCTATTTGAGGCAGACTGAAACGCGGATGGCGGCGCGGACCGGCGTTTCCGTGCGCCCAAGTTCGCACACACCATATGTTCCGCGAACGATGATCGACGTCCTCGAAGGCGGCACGATCACCATCCGCCGCGAACGAGATCACGTCGACATCAAGTTTATCCGGCAATGGCAGCGAGGCGCGCTCACTGTGCCGAGAATGCCCGACCGGCTCAGCCGCCCGGCCGCCGCAAAAAATATAACGCCAAATCTCGGTTTTTTTCTTCAATCCCCGCGCTTGGCGACTGATTTCTTCGACGTGAAAGGCCGCGGTCAATGACCGGATCGTCGATCGACCGAGGGCTTCACGGAGAGGGACTCCGACGGTGCTGAACCGCTTGTCAATCGGCTCCTGTCGAATCTTCGCACTGGGCCCACGTCGGCCCGTCGGAATTCGGCCCTGCAACCAGTAGTGGACGAGACCAAGGAACGACTGAAACTTTAACATGTCAGGGCGTAATTGTCGATTGACGATTGTCTACAGTTTGCGACAAGGGTACACAATAGTCAAGACGGCGTAATTGCATAAAACCTGCGGTCTGATCGCTGGCTGCCTTCCCTTGACAGACGCAGGGGCGCGGGGCGAGCCGATCAAGAACGGGCGGCAGGACGAAGCTTGAATCGGCCAGCAAGACACTCTGAATTCAGGCGAGAATCCGTGCGGCAACCGCCCGCCTGCCGTCCTCGACGAGGCGGCCTTCAGCGCGCGCCCGCCAACGCCTCCGCCATGGCGGCGTCGAACGCTTTGGCGTCCACTTTCAAATAGGCGAGCCTTTCCTCGGCGATCACCACCGCCTCCGCCACGCCGGGCACCTGCCGCAGGCGCGCGGCAAGGCTCTCGGCATCGCCGGCCTTGCCTTCGGCAATGGGCATGAGCCGCGTCGTCAGATAGCTCGGTTGCGCCATGGTCGCCGCCGCGCCGAGCCAAATGAGCGCGAGCGCCGCCGTCAGCGCAAAAACCGCGGCGTCACCGCCGTGCTGGTGCGCCCAGCCGCCGATGATCCCACCGACGAAAATGCCGAGGAATTGTGAACTCGAATACAGGCCCATGGCGGTGCCCTTGGCGTCGGGCGGCGCCGCCTTGGTAATGAGCGACGGCAGGCTCGCTTCCATCACATTGAAGGCCGAGAAGAAGATGACGAGAGCCACGATCAATACAAGCAGATTGGCGGCGGCGACATAGAGCATCACCTGGCTGACGAGGAGACCGGCAACCGCGCCCACGCATACGCCCTTCATGTGACGATACTTCTCGGCGGCGACGATCGCCGGCAGCATCACAACCACGGAAACGACGAGCACCGGCAGATAGACCGTCCACTGATCGTGGACGTTCACGTCGAGCGTGCGGCGCAACAGGCCGGGCACCACCAGGAAGCTCGCCGTCAGCATGGCGTGCAACGCGAAGATGCCGAAATCGAGCCGCAACAGCTCCTTGTTCCGCAACACCGCGCCGATCAAGGCGGGCACGGCCTCGGCGTCGCGATGCACGCGCAGGCGGCGCGGGTTCGGCACGACGAACTGCGTGATCGCAATGCCGACCAGTGCCAAGCCCACCATCAGCCAAAAGATGCCGCTGACCCCGATAAAATTCGCAATGATCGGGCCGGCCACGAGCGCGATCATGAAGGAGGCGCCGATGGTGACGCCGACCATGGCCATCGCCTTGGTGCGGTTTTCCTCCGCGGTCAGGTCGGCCACCAGCGCCAGGACGACCGAGCCGACGGCGCCCGCGCCCTGCAGCGCGCGGCCGACGATCACCCCGCCGATCGAAGCGGAGAGCGCCGCCACGGCGCTGCCGAGCGCGAACACGATCAGCCCGAAGGCGATCATGACCTTGCGTCCCAGCCGGTCCGACAGGAGCCCGAACGGAATCTGCAAGAGCCCCTGAGTCAGCCCATAAATGCCCAGCGCCTCGCCGACCAAATAGGGACTCGCGCCCGCAAGGTTACGGGCATAGGCGGCGAAAACCGGATAGATCATGAACAGGCCGAGAAGCCTGACCGAGAAGACCGCCGCGAGCGACGCGGTAGCGCGTAATTCTCGTCGTTCCATCGCCCGGACAATGGCCCCGGCCGTCGCTGTGGGTCAATTGCGGCGGCTTGCCGCCCGTGCCCCGCTGCTGTTATAGAGCCTCGAATTCAACGGAAATTCCGGCGCGGCGCGAGCGCGCGCCTGATGGAACAGGGCCATGAAACCCGACACGCATCCCGATTACCACCTCGTCAAGGTGGTCATGACCGACGGAACCGAATTCACGACGCGCACGACCTGGGGTAAGCCCGGCGATACGCTCCATCTCGATATCGATCCGAAGTCGCATCCGGCGTGGACCGGGGGGCAACAGCATCTCGTTGACCGCGGCGGCCGATTGTCGCGCTTCCAGAAGAAGTTCTCGGGCTTCTTGAAGACCTAGGCGGACCAGCGCCTCTCCCCTCCTCCGGCAAAGGCGGAGACCCGGCCGATGCCCACCGCAGAAGCACAATTCTCCGGATACCCGCTCTCGCGGGAGTGAGCGGAGCAGTCGAAGCCAGGGGCTCAGCAGCCGTCCTGCTCAAACGCGGCCTTGAGCAGCCCCCATTGCCGCTCCACCGGATTGTCGACCGCGGCTTTGAGCGGCGGCTGCGCGTGCATGGTCGCGTCAAGCCGGCGCACGTCGTTCTGCAACCTGACCGAGCGCGCGATCAATTCCTGCAACTTGGTCGGGAGAAGCGCGATCGACTTGGCGTCGCCGGGGTCGCAGGCGGCGAGCCTGACCTTGCTCTTCTCCTTGTTGGCTTGCGCCAGCGTCATTTCCCCTTCCTTGACCGCACGATGCAGGAGGAGCCAGGAGGCGAGCTGCATCAGCCGCGTGGTCAGCCGCATACTTTCGGTCGCGTAGACCATCGCGGCGCCGCGCTCGAGTTTCTTGGATTCCTGGCGGCCGGCGCCGTCGAGATAGGTCGCCGTCTCCTCGACCAGGGCCATTCCGTCGCGAAAGAGGGTCGCAAAGAGTTGGGAATTCGCCAGCCGCTCGCTGAAGGAGACCGCGCCGGCTTCCATCATACGCTTGTCGGACATGGTACGCCTCACACCGGCACCAGCATCGCCCGAGCGGGCGCTTAAGTCCAGCGGCGAGACGGCTAAGCTTTCCGACATAGTTGCCGCCGGGGCGGCAATCAGCGCATTCGCGGATAAAAAAGAGCCGCCGTTGCCGGCGGCTCAAGGTGATAACAGGGAGGCGTCAAACAGAGTGGACAGGAGCCACTCGATGTCCAAAAGATGGACGATAACCGTAATGAAGGGGAAAGCTTAACGAAAGGTTAAGGAATCGCAAAAAGTTGCGAAATCTTTTTCCAGTTTGACTCTAGGCTGTCGTGGCGTCCCCGCGGAAATGGCTGGCAAATCATCGTTATTTCTTGAAAACCGCGTCCGCCGCTGTTTGTGAAGCGCGCTTTCTTGCCATTTCGGCTTCAAGCCGCGCGATTTCATCTTTAAGGAGCCCAATGCGCTCAGCAAGCTCGATCACGGAGAGCAAGGTCAAATCCTGGCCAATCTCGTGCGCGACCTTCTTTTTCGGCCGGTCATCCTCGTCAATGGCGGGCATTTTAGCCTCCTTCGTGGAAATTTACCGGTTGCGGCCGTGGTTGTCACATGCACCGCCGGCCTCTAAGACGGACCGCCTTGCTCGATCGGGCCAAGTTCGAAAGCCACGCCGATGCCCACGCCACCCGCCGAGATGACGGTGATCGCGATCCGCGCGCCGGGCGGACCCGAAGTCTTGACGGCCGAGCCGCAGCGGGTACCCGCGCCAGGCGCCGGCGAAATCCTGATCAAGGTTGCCGCCGCCGGCGTCAATCGCGCCGACATCCTGCAGCGCAAGGGGCTTTATCCGCCGCCGCCGGGCGCGACCGACATTCCCGGGCTCGAAATCGCCGGCACAATCGTCACGATTGGGGAGGGAGTGACGCGCTGGAAGGACGCCGACAAGGTCATGGCGCTGGTCGCGGGCGGCGGCTACGCCGAATTCGCGCTCGCGCATGAAAGCCACGCACTGCCGGTGCCGGACGGATTGTCGCTGATCGAGGCGGCCGCCGTGCCGGAAGCCTTTTTCACGGTCTGGTACAACGCGTTCGAACGCGGCCGGCTCGCCGCGGGAGAGACGGTGCTGATCCATGGCGGCTCTTCCGGCATCGGCACCACCGCCATTCAACTCGCCAAAGTCTTCGGCG